>DASSHM010000032.1:0-3104 GCA_035692885.1 Occallatibacter sp. | reverse complement strand
TGCGTGTCTTCACTTCAATGAAGCAGAGCATGGGTCCCTGCCATGCAATCAGGTCCAAATCTCCGGGAACATCGCCGGACGACCAACGCCGTGCCACAACCACATATCCTTTGCGCCTGAGATGAAAGAACGCGGCGTCCTCGCCGTTGAGCCCCGTGATTAAATGCTCAGGCAGATCCGATGTGCGGCCGCGCCTCGCGGCGAGCCTGTCCAGCCCGTGCAGCATGCGCTCCATCCACGCGATTCTCATCTGCGAGACATTCATCAAAACCATTTTCTGCCCGGCGGCAGCCTTGCGCAACCTGCCGGCGCTCTGCCAAAGGACTCGACGCAGGAGCAAAACTTCTGATGCAGTGATGAACCTGAAGAATGAACGGGACCGCGCGATGGGCGGTCCCGTGGGAGGGAGATGGGTGGGGCGTCTTAGTGCTGGCCGGTTTCGTCCACCACCTCGGCCGAGGGGGCATTCGCCTTCACGGATTCAATCCCGTGATCACGCGCGGACTCGCTGTTGTAGCCCTCGCTGGAGCCGATGATCTCATGGTTGCCGGCCTTCAGATTGAATCGTGGATGCCCGGCCTTGTCCACCTTCCGTTCATATCGCTCGTCAATGGATGCGTTCTTCTTCACCGATTCGATTCCATTCAGGGCCGCGGCTTTTGTCTTGTACAGTTCACTGGAGAGAATCGTCTCGCCGTTGCCGGCCTTGAGCACAAATCGGAATTGACCATCGGAAGACGTCTTGAGAACAAACTTGCCTGCCATGTGCTGCCTCCGTTCCAGGGTTGAAGAGCGTTTTGGAGTGGACCACAATTAAAAAACCGGTGACAAGCCTGTCACAGCAGCTTGCCCAGAACCGACTGAATCAGCGATCCGCTGTCGGGGGCCGGCGTGCCCGCGGCCTGGCCGTCGGTGGTGAAGTGGCCATTCGATGTGACATGATTCAGCAGCAGCGGCAGCGTGGTGGCGAGGCTCGATTTCACCGTGTCAGCGGAAATACCGGTGCGTTGCGCAACCTTGTCAATCAAGCCGCTGTTGCCAAGCGCCTGCTGAATTGCGTTGGGGTCGATGGCGCCGGTCTGGCCGCTGGCAAACTGCTGCACCAGGCTGCCCAGTCCATTCTGTTGAAAGGACTGGATCAGGCTTCCCATGCCGCCCGCTCCGCCCAGTTCCTGCATCAGACCGCTGGCTACCGCGGCGTGATCCCCTCCGCCCGCGAGACCGCCCTCCACTGCCTTTACTGCGTCAAAAATGCTCATTGATCTCCTCCTCCAGAATCGTGCTATTTGTCGCGGGACGCAGTATAGGTCAAAATTCCGCTTTGCACACCACAAATTTTGAAATGCAGTTGAAACCGCACAATTCATGCGTGTTGCAAGATTGGTGAAAGCAACGAGCGGGGTGAGGGTCAGCGGTGCTGAGGCATTTTCTGAGTTGCTGCGTCTCGAAGTCGATGCATCGAGGCCGATGCGGCCAGCAGGGAGCTGTGACCCTGCACGATGCGGGCAGGGTCACCCTTGCTCTGATAATGCCTTACGCTGTTGCGGCAGCCGGTTCACCGGCATGCGCAAACTCCTTCTCCGCTTCCGTCAGAGCGTCCTCAAGGATATCGAGAGCAACAGCGGCCTCCTGCTCGCTCACCACCAGCGGCGGACACAGCCGTATCGATGTCTCACCGCAGCCCAGGATCATCAGGCCGCGTTCAAAGGCCAGAGTCTCCACGCGGTTGCGCACCGCGGTGGCCGGCTCGCGCGTGGCTTTGTCCTTGACCAGCTCGATGCCGATCATCAGTCCGCGTCCGCGCACATCGCCAACCATGGGGTGGGTCTTCTTCCATCCCTCAAGCCGCTCAAGGATTATGCCGCCAACACGGGCGGCATTTGCAATCCCGCCGCTCTCCAGTACGTCCATGGTGGCCAGTGCCGCGGCGATTGAAACCGGGTTGCCACCGAAGGTGGATGCGTGCGAGCCGGGTACCCAGTCCATCACATCGGCGCGGCTCATGCACACGCCCAGCGGCATGCCGCTGGCGATGCCTTTGGCCATGCAGACAATGTCCGGCTCCACGCCCGTGTGTTGAATGGCCCACCATTTGCCCGTGCGGCCGGCGCCCGACTGTACCTCATCCACCACCAGCAGAATGCCATGGCGGTTGCAGATGGCGCGCAGCTCGCGCAGAAAGTTGGTGGGCGCCACCACGTAGCCGCCTTCGCCCTGGATGGGCTCGACAAAGATTGCAGCCACCTCCTCGGCAGGCAGGATGGTTTTGAAGAGCTTCTCTTCGATATAGGTCGCGCAGTCCAGTGCAAAGGCCTCTGCCTCCTTGGCGCCGCCTGCACAGCCGCGATACGCATAGGGATAGCGAATGTGCGTCACGCCCGGGACCAGCGGAGAGAAGCGGCGCTTCTGCTGTGGCTTGGAGCCGGTGAGCGAGAGCGCTCCCATGGTGCGCCCGTGGAACGCGCCGAAAAACGAGATGATGTGCTGCCGCCCGGTGTGGTAACGGGCGAGCTTCATGGCGCACTCAATGGCTTCGGCACCGGAGTTGCCATAGAAGAATCTGTGCGGACCGGGCATGGGAGCCACCGCAGAGAGCCTTTCGGCGAGCTGAGTGAGATGCTCGTCGTAGAAGTCGGTTCCAGAGATATGAATCAGCTCGGCCGCCTGCTTCTGGATTGCAGCCACAACCTCGCGGTGGCAGTGGCCGGTGGAGGTGACGGCGATTCCCGCCGCGAAGTCGAGAAACTCATTGCCGTCCACGTCTTCCACGCGGACGCCGCGCCCGCGCCGGGCGACCAGTGGATAGGAGCGCGTGTAGCTGGGTGAGATCAGGCGGGAGTCAGCCTCTACGGCAGCCCGGGCTTTCGGTCCCGGCAGGGAGCAGATGAGCTTCGGTCCATATTGCACGTGCATCTCTTGCTTGTTCATCGGTCAGCCTCCTCGGCAGATTCGGTTGTGCGGCCCTGCGCGCCCTGAGGGGGGCATGGCCACGGACCCGGGCTGGGTCGTCCATCTCTTCGAGTCCGTTGGGACTCGCAAAGGCAGGCGAGAATCTTCGGCGGCCGGTGCTAATCGCCACCGAAGAGGCTAGGTCGGGTGCGGGT
>DASSHM010000031.1:0-13514 GCA_035692885.1 Occallatibacter sp. | reverse complement strand
AGCAGTTGCTCATAGCTCACGCGCCCGGTGTCGAATTCGAGTTCCACAACCTCCGCGTGGCCGGTTTTGTCGGTGCACACGTCCTTGTAGGTCGGCTGGTCGAGGGTTCCGCCCTCGTAGCCGACCGCGGTGGATGTGACGCCGGGGATGGAGGCGAAGGATGTCTCCACGCCCCAGAAGCAGCCTGCTCCGAATGTTGCCTTCTCAATGCTCATCACATATTAGGATGCCACGACTGGGGCATGGACACGATTTTTATGGGTCAGGCAGACCTTCGCGGCGTCCCGGCCACCTCCAGTTGGGCTGCTCCTCCGGCCAGAGTGGTTGAGAGCGCCCTCAGCAGTTCCGCCCCGTCGCCGCGATACGCGCTGCCATGCTGGCAGGCAAGTAGCTCCGGCTCAAGCCCCGCCAGCCGTTCGAGGATTGCCGATGTACTGGTGGCGTGCGCATAGTAGTCCATCATGCCGCGCATGGCCTCGCTGGCGGTCAGCACCTCGTGCTCAGTCACCGCCGGAGCATCGGCGCCGGGCTGCGTGAACAGGTCTCCGCACAGCAAGGTTCTGGTGGAGAGATCGAAGAGGATGCCGCAGTCCCATCCATGCGGAACGTGCGGTGTATACAGCCACTTCATGCGGCGGCCGCCAATCGAGAACTCCTCGCCATCGGCCAGGCCGCGCGCCGGCCGCACCGCATAGTCGTTGAGTGAGGTGAGCACGCCAATCTCGGTGCCGAACGGGCTGGCGTGCGGCGAGGCCTCAAGCAGGTCATTCAGCGCGCCAAACTCATCGCCCTCAAAGTGCGAGCCGCCAATCCAGCGCAGCTTCTCCGCGGGAATCACCGCCCGGATGGCCTCCAGGGTTGTGGGGAAGAGCTTGCGGTAGCCGGCGTGGAAGAGCATGGGCTCATCGTCGACGATGAGGTAGGAGTTGAAGGTAAATCCGCCGGGAATCACGTCCATCGGCGTACAGATACGGTAGATGCCTGCCTCGACTTCGTCGACGCGCGTCCCGGATTCGTGATTTGTAATCATGTGCACACTCCTTGAACCCGCCGGACCGGCTCAAGGTGCCTGCCCGCGCGTTCACCCGGATGTGCAACGGGCGGACCATTCGTTACAGCGAAAGTCCGCCCTGAGCGCGCTATTCCTTTTTGGTGTCGGCGCTGGGGCCGTAGATGCCCGGCACTGAGCCCCCCATGGGCCGTAGATAGGTGCTGAGCTGGCCGCGGTGGTGCACGGAGTGCTTGACCGCCAGCGCAAGAAAGTTGACCGCGGGCAGTTGGAGCATGCCAAACATGTCGATGGTCGCGGTCAGCTTCTCGTCCGGCAGGGCGCGGACGCGCGTCAGCGCAGCCGGGACTCTCGCCTTGTATTGCGCAACCGCCTCGGCGGGGCTCATGATGCCGCAGGCTTCCGAGTCGTCCGGCGGACGGTGAAAATGGCCCTCGGCGATGGAGCTCAGCATCCACTCATCCTCAAGCGTGATGTGGCGCGCCAGGCCGAGCGCATGCTTTGACTTCGCGTCCGGCCTGTAGTCGGCGTGATCGGCCGGGATGGCCGAGATCACGCGCATGGTGGTCTGCATCTCGTGCTCAAAGTCGCTGGCGAGAAATTCGGCGACGGTTCGTGCTTCGTGAGGATTCATACAACGCTCCTTCTTTCTGAATGGGCTGAGTTTGTCGCGGCGGCGTTCGGCATTCCGCGGCCGCCGGGCTGGATCATTTGCAAGTGTAACGAATTCCATTGCCGTTACACATCCTTTACGCTTTGATATACATTCTGCTCATGTACCCGGACGTGGAGGACGCCGAGCTGGCCCTCAGGATCGGATCAGGAACAGACCGCGAGGCGGAGGCGGAACTGTTTCGCCGCATGGCGCCGCGCATCCGGCTCTACGGCCTGCGCCACCTGCGCGAAGATCAGGCCGCACAGGACCTCGTACAGCAGGTGATGATCGCCGTGCTTGAATCGCTGCGCGAGCGCCGCCTGCGCGAGGCGGAAAAGCTGGCCTCATTTGTCCTGGGCACCTGCCGCATGACGGTGTTGAACATCCGCCGCGGCGACCACCGGAGGCAGCGGCTGCTGGAGCAGTTTGGACCGCAGATGCTGCAGCCCGTCGGGCCGGCCAACCCGCAGCCTGACTCCGAACACCTGGAGCGGTGTCTGCGGGCGCTGAGGGAGCGGGAGCGGTCGGTGGTGGTGATGAGCTTCTATGCGGAGCAATCGGGCGCGGAGGTTGCAGGTTTGCTCGGGGTCTCCGAGGCCAATGTGCGTGTAATCCGGCATCGCGCCCTGCATCAGTTGCGCGCCTGCATGGGAGTTGCTCGATGAGCTGTACGCATCCCATTGATGCCGCGATTCTGGCCGACTACTGGTCGTCGGCGCTGGCTGGGCAGCAGGAAGAGGCGGTGGAGGCGCATCTGCTTGGCTGCGCCGCGTGCAGCACGCTCCTTGAGCAGGTGGCGGCATTGATTGACGGCGTACGTCAGGTTGCACGCTCCGGCTCGCTGCGCATGGTCGTGAGCGAAGGGGTGCTCGAACGCGCGCGCCGGGAGGGCCTGACTGTGCGCGAGTACGCTCCACCCCAGGGCGGCAGCGTGCAGTGTACTGTGACCGCCGCCGACAATCTCCTGATTGGCCGGCTGGCCGTGGAGATCCATGGCGGGCAGCGAGTGGACCTTGTCTACTGTGACCCGGGCGGCGCTGAGATTGGCCGCCTCCCCGACATACCGGTTGCGCCGGGGTGCGGCCAGGTCATCCTGCAGGAGTCCATCACCTTCGCCAAGGCCGCGCCGGACAATGTGCTGACTGCGCGGCTCATGGCACAGGAGGACGCGGGCGGCGAACGGCTGATTGGCGAGTACACCTTCAACCACACGCGCTCCATGCCGGGCAAGGCCGCGTGGTAGCTCATTCATGCTGAAATAGGGTTATGCCGGCACGCGCTTCCATTGGTTTTCTTTCGCTCACACTTTCGCTCTGTCTTGCCTTGCCTGCGTTCGGCGCAGCGCAGCAGGCCGTGCTGCGCCCGCGGGTCGTCATCGTCGGCTACTTTGAGGTTGGCGCCGACACGGGTGACAAGCCGGGCGAGCTGCAGTTCTGGGTGGAGCGCGACCACCTTGATCGCATCATCCCGGTGCCGGGCATGACGCGGCCCGTGCGCGCCAGCGCCGACGGAGCGGAGATTGCCGTCGCCGTGGGACCGGGCAGCATCAACCCTGCCGTGAACCTGATGGCCCTGGGCTCTGACCTGCGCTTCGATCTGCGCCAGAGCTATTGGCTGCTGAACGGCATCGCCGGCATCTCCCCGCGCGACGGCACCATTGGCGATGCCATATGGACCGGCTACGTCATCAATGGGGACCTGGCCAAGGAGATTGATCCGCGCGAGAAGCCCGCATCGTGGCCCGACGGCTTTGTTCCGCTCGATGGCGCGGCTCCGGCTGATTCCAAAAACGGCACAGGATGGGAAGACGACGTTCGTACCTGGACCGGTACCGAGGCCCATGCCAGCCGCCGGGGCAATGTCATCCGGCTGGATGCGGATCTGCTGCGCTGGGCCTACGGACTGACGAAGAACACCGAGCTCGATGAATCACCGCGGATGCGCGCTCTGCGCCTGCGCTACAAGGGCTTTGCTGCAACCGCGCGCGGCCCGCGGGTAGCAACCGGCGCGAACCTGTCCACTGAAATCTTCTGGCACGGCAGGCTGATGGATGCGTGGGCGCATCGCTGGGTGAAGTATGAAACCGACGGCGTGGCCCGCCTGGGAACAACCGCGATGAATGACACGGGCGCATTGCTGGCTCTGCATGCACTCACGGTGCAGGGCAAGGCGGACTGGAATCGTGTGCTGCTGCTGCGCACGGCAAGCAACTTTGACATGCCACCCCCGGGAGTGACCGCCGCGGAGAACCTGGCCTCTGAGCGGCATGGCGGATACACAGCCTACCTGCCCGCACTTGAAGCCGCCTACAAGGTGGGACATCAGGTGGTGGAGGCGTGGTTGCACGAGTAGAGGCGGGACGCCCCAGGATCAGCTGGGCTTCCTGCCGCCTCGAGACCCGCCCGGCCGTCCTGTGGAGGGCCGGTTTCGAGGGCCTGACCTGCCCTTGTATCCGGACTTGGCATGGCCACCCGGTTTTGTTCCGAATGCCGGCTTTGAGCGCCCCGCGAAGCCGCGCTTCTTCCCGCCGCCTGCTGGCTTCCCGGACGAGGTTCGCGGCTCCGCCATTCGCCGTTGCGGGCGGTCTCCGGTCGAGCGCTGGCGCGTTTTGTCCGGACGGCCGCCAAAGGGTCTGCTGCGATCCTGCCGGTTTTCAGAGGGAGGCCTTGTGTCCGGGCTCTTGCCAAAGGGCTTCCTCCGGTCCTGCCTGTGGTCCCCCCTGTAATCCGGGAGCGGTGTGTCGCCCGGCCGCTGGAAAGGCTTGTGGCGCCGGGTTCCGCCCTGTGATCCCGGGCCTCTCCGTAGCTCAAGCCGAGGCCGCGCGGGTCCCGTCTCGCGCCTGCCACGCTCACGCTCTTGTCCCGCGATCCGTGCAGGCTTGCCGCGTCCTGTCTGGAATGCCTTCCTGCCCGGCTTCCGCTTTCGATCAGCGCGTTCCCCGGCTGCGGGCCCTGCATCTCTGGGCAGCAGGTTGGACGCTCTGATGCGGCGCGGCTTCAGCTTGCCCTCCGCGGTCAGCCGCAGCGCCGCCACCTCTTCCGGCAGCAGTTCGCGCACCTTGCCCGGCTCCACGTCCAGCACCAGGGGACCGTAGCCGACGCGGCGGATTTTCTCCACGCGGTGGCCAATCTCCTCAAACATCTTGCGAAGCTCGCGGTTGCGCCCCTCAATCAGCACCACTTCAAACCAGGGATTGTCACCCGCACGAATCTGCCTGACGCGCGCGGGAGCGGTGGGTACGCGCCCGCCGCCCGGCTTGGCGCGATCAATTGCGACGCCGCGGCGGAGGGCCTCAATCTGCTCCTCGGCGGGTGTGCCGCTTACCTTGACCAGGTAGGTCTTTTCCATGCCCGAGGCAGCGCGGGTCAGCGCATTGGCAAGCGCGCCGTCGTTCGTCACCACCAGCAGGCCTTCGCTTTGATAGTCAAGGCGGCCCACCGGATAGAGGCGTTCGCTCATGCGGGCGAAGAACTCCATCACCGTCGGACGCCCTTCCGGATCCCTGACCGTGGTTACATGGCCGCGGGGCTTGTTGAGCATGAAGTAGCGCAGCCGCTCGGCCCTGTGAATGAGCTTGCCGTCCACGCGAATATGGTCCTGTGCAGCGTCGGCACGGGTACCCAGCTCGGTCACGGTCTTGCCGTTCACCTGCACGCGGCCCTGCCGGATCATCTCCTCGGCCGCGCGCCGGCTGGCGATACCTGCCTGGGCCAGAATTTTCTGGAGCCTTTCCAGCTTCAGCCCGGCATTCACGACATCGCCGCTGACGGGCGGCTCCTGCGCTTCGGTCACAGGCTCTTCGCGATGCGCTGCCAGGCCCGCTTCAAGCTCGTCTTCAAACTGCGGTTCGTCAGTCATGGAGTGGGCTCCCGGCTTCCGCCTCGACATCCGCGGCGGTCCCGGACTCTAGCGGACTTTTACTCTCTCCAGCGGCGCTGCCGCCATGCTCATCCGCATCACGATCATCCGGAAAATCGTCCGCATCTTCGCCGCGTTCCGCGGCGCTGCCGGATGCTACGCCGTAAGCGCCGGCCGGATCGTCCACTTCCGCTTCAGCGCTCTCTTCCAGCTCGATAGCCGCCATCTTCTCGAACTCTTCCATCGACGGCAGCTCCGAAATGTCCTTGAGACCAAAGCGGAGCAGGAATTCCCGCGTGGTCTTGTACAGGATCGGACGCCCGATCACCGGCTTGCGTCCGGCGGTGGCAATGAGCTTGCGGCCTAATAACGAGCCCAGCACGCCCGCCGATTCCACGCCGCGAATCTCATTCACTTCAGGTGCGGTCACCGGCTGCTTGTAGGCAATCACCGCGAGCGTCTCCAGCGCGGGCAGTGAAAGCCGGAGCGGCGGCTTCAGGCTCTTGATAAAGAGACGCACGGCATCATGACACGCGGGCTTGGTGGCCATTCGATAGCCTCCCGCGATCTCTTTTACCTCCACGCCGCGTTCATCTGATTCATAGCCGGCGATGATTTCATCCAGCAACCCGCGCAGCACCGCCTTGATCTCGCGATCGCGCTGGCGCGCAAGGCGCTTGAGGCCGTCTTCCGTATCCTGTTGTTCATCTGCGTCGGGTGCGGTAGCCGGATTTGGAGAACCGTCGATTCCCGCCGGATTCTGGCGTTCAGCCTCCTGCCGCCCGGCCTGCTCCGCGGCCGCAGGAGGCTGGTCAAGGCCAAGGGATTCAGGCTCCTCGGGAAGAACCGGTGGCTGCGCCTGGTCTGCTGCTGAAGCGGCGGCTTCCCGCGCGGCCTTCCACTCCAGGGCCTCGGCGCCAAACAATTCCGCTAGCTGGGCCAGGGCAACTGGCTCCTCCGCGGCATAGATCACTGCTTCGAGCTTTGCTTTCAGATTCATGCGCCGGTACTCAAATATGTATGGTACCGGAAGCAGGACAAATCTGCGCCCGCACCGGTCGAGTGCCGGCTGGCGTTCCACAAAAAGCGGTGCAAAAGAGGGCAGGAAAGGGCGCACGGCCACGATGAGCTGAGGGCGGCCGCGGAAATCTGAACGGCGCGCCTATGAGAACTGGAGGAAAAACCAGTAGAGCAATCCTGAGAGCGCCGCCGCTGCCGGCAGGGTGAACACCCACCCCGCGGCAATGTTGCGCACAGTGGAGAGATGCAGCCCGCTGCCATTGGCCGACATGGTGCCCGCCACTCCGGAACTGAGAATGTGGGTGGTGCTCACCGGGAGCCCGAACTTGTCGGCGGCAAAGATGGTGCCCATCGCCACCAGCCCGGCGCTGGCTCCCTGCGCATAGGTCAGGGGCTCCTTGCCGATGCGCTCGCCCACTGTAACCACAATTCGCTTCCAGCCCACCATGGTGCCCAGGCCGAGCGCCAGCGCCACGGCCACCTTCACCCAGTCGGGAATAAACTTGGTTGCCTTGTCCACCTGCCTGCGGTAGGTTGCCAGCTCAGCGTGCTCGGCGGGTGTGAACGCGGAGTGGTGGCCCTTGTTGAGCTGCTCGAGCGCCGCGCTCGCCACGTAGAGATCATTGTGCAGGTCGGTCTGCTCCTGCGGCGGGATGGCCTTGAAATCCCGGTAGACGGCGAGCCGGGCATCCACTGTACCCACCAGCTCGCGCAGTGCGGGCAGCGTGTCGTCCTGCAGGCGCCGGGTGCGGATGTAGTCGGCGACAACCGTTCGCGGATCGGCCGGCGGATCCGCCGTCGGGCTGGTGTGGCGGTCGAGAATCTGCTCTACCCGCTGCGATGCAACGAGGAATGCCTGCACCCGGTCAGGACTGATGGCGTGGTTGAGCGCGTAGGCTGTGGGCATGGTTCCGATGAGGATGAGCATGATGAGCCCCATGCCCTTCTGTCCGTCGTTCGAGCCATGGAAGAAGCTGACGCCCGTGCATGCAAACACCATCAGCGCGCGAATCGGAAAGGGCGGCGGCTCGTTGTTCTTCGGCGCCTCATAGAGCGCGGGAATGCGGATCAGTTGCCGGGCCAGCAGAATGAGCAGTCCCGCCAGCACAAAGCCGATGAGCGGCGAAAAAAGCAGCGCCTTGAGGACCTTGATCACCTGGTTCCAGTCCACGCCCGAGGTGACCAGGCGAGGATTGAGAAGATGATTCGCAAGTCCCACGCCGATGATGGATCCCACCAGCGTGTGCGAGCTTGAAGCCGGCAGGCCAAACCACCATGTTGCAAGGTTCCACAGGATCGCGGCCAGCAGGAGCGCGAAGACCATTGCGAAGCCCCTGCCGGAACTCACCTGCAGAATGAGCTCGACGGGCAGCAGCGCGATGATGGCAAATGCCACCGTACCGGTGGAGAAGAGCACTCCGGCCAGATTGCAGATGCCCGACCACACCACGGCAAGAGTGGGTTCCATCGAGTGGGTATAAATCACCACCGCCACGGCGTTGGCGGTGTCGTGGAAGCCATTCACAAACTCGAAGCCAAGTGCGATTGCGAGCGCGAATGCCAGCATCATCAGTGCCGAGTTGCCGGCGACACTGGCCGAATCCATATCTCCGGCAATATGGATCCCGATGTAAACCAGGCTGCTGGCCAGCGCGAGCAGGAAGAGCGCAACAGCCTTCCTGCTGGGCGAGCGCTTCAGCTTCCCGTCAAGCAGTGACGCCTGCTTGGGAAGCGCTTCAGTTAAAGTCACCATCTCTGCCATCAGATCGTCCTCGGCAGGAACGTATGCCGGCAGTGCCGCGCGGCTGAGCCCGTCGCGAGCCGAAAATGAGGAACACGAATGTTATGGAGGGGAGAGGCCGGTTGATGCGAGACAAAAGTGCCAACTGAAGTGGCTTGCATAAAACCCCAGCAACCGCCCGCATTGCGGCCGCTTGACACAGACCCTGGGGAGGGGTTTGTTGCCACGATTCTACACGGGCCGGCGAGGGGTGAAAGAAAGCCATGTGCAAAACGCGCCGATGCCGCGTGGGCGGCCCCATTCATAAGCCTTTAAGATGGAGATACTTAAGCAATTCGTGCCGAATTTTCCAGGCTAGCCCCATTCGCTTCGGTGCTGCTCCGCACTTTCATTCATGACGGTGTCGAATCCGGTGTGCTTCTTGATGAAGATCTCGCTGAAGACGCGATCCTGCCGCAACAGGACGGCCTGCAGGCGCACGAGCTCAAGCAGGGCCAGAAACATGGCCACCAGCGCGCGCTCTGATCGCGTGTGGCTCAACAGGCGGCGCAGAGCCACAGGCTTGTCCTCCATGGAGAGCCGCCGGCCCAGGAATTGAATCATCTGGCCGACAGTCACTGCGTCGTCCTCCACGTCGAAGGTGGGACGATTGCGCGCGCGGTCAAGAATATCGCGGAAGATGCGCACCAGATCGACGGTGTCGGCGGCGATCTCGGGTTCGGCCGCAACATCGTCCTTGAACTCGCGCAGGCCGGGATTGGTCCAGGTTGCCGCCTCCAGCATCTGCTTCTGCTGCAGCATCTGGGCGGCGTTCTTAAAGCGCTCGTGCTCCAGCAGCCGCTCAACAAGTTCGCGCCGCGGGTCCTCAGCGGCTTCGTCGGGACCGGCGGGCGATCGCGGCAGGAGCATCCGGCTCTTGATGTGAATCAGCAGCGATGCGGTGTAAATGAACTCGCCGGCCACATCCACGTCGCTGGCCTTCAACTGATTGACATACGCCAGGAACTGAGCGGTGATCTTCGCAATCGGAATGTCGTAGATGTCGATGTCCTGCTTGCGAATCAGATCGAGCAGCAGGTCCAGCGGGCCGTCATAGACCTGCCCCACGCTCACCGAGATGGGCGACTCCTCCTGCGTTTCAATGGGTATTGCAGCCTTGGCGGACGGCTGGGCGCTCTCCTTCTCCCCGGCCACCGGGCGCGGCTTCTCCGCAGCCTGGGGATAGGTCGAATTGGCGGGCTGGTCGCTCAAGGTTGTCTCTGCATTCAAGGTTCCGGTTCGTGCGCTCAGTTGCCTGCCTCGCTGGTCAGCGTCATCTGCATCGCCGCGCGCACTTCCTTCATGGTCTGCTCCGCGCGCGCCCGGGCCCGGTTTGAGCCATCCTCGAGGATTTCAATCACCGCCGGCTCGGTGAAGCTCTGCCGCCGCTGCTGGATGGGATTGAGCACCTTCATGATAGAGTCCGCGGCCCAGCTCTTGCACTCAATGCAGCCGATGCTGGCCGAACGGCAGCCATCGTATACCTTGGCGAGCGTCTCGGGGGTGGAAAATACCTTGTGCAAATCGCCCACCGGACACTTGTCCGGATCGCCGGGATCGGTGCGCCGCTTGCGCGCCGGGTCGGTGACCATGGTCTTCAGCTTCTGCCGCACCACCGGCTCAGGATCCGTCATGAGAATGGTATTGCTGTAGCTCTTTGACATCTTGCGGCCGTCGGTGCCGGGCAGCTTGGGCGACGGCGTCAGCAGCACCTTGGGCTCGGGCAGCACTTCGCGGCCTTCAAGCTGGTAGAACTGGTTAAAGCGGCGGGCCACCTCGCGCGTCAGCTCCACGTGCGCGGTCTGGTCGTGTCCCACGGGAACGAACTGGGGCTGGTAGATCAGAATGTCGGAGGCCATCAGCAGCGGATAGCCGAGGAAACCGAAGTTCGACAGATCTTTTCCGGAGAGATTCTCCTGCTGCTCCTTGTATGTGGGCACGCGCTCCAGCCATCCCAGCGGCGTAATCATGCCCAGCAGCAGGTTGAGCTCGGCGTGCTGCAGCACCTTGCTCTGCAGAAAGAGCGTGCTCCTCGCGGGGTCAAGGCCGGCGGCGAGGTAGTCCAGCATCACGTCAAGCGCATTGGGCGCAATCTGCGAGGGATCGGCATAATCCGAGGTCAGCGCGTGCCAGTCGGCGATAAAGAAATAGCAATCGTACTGGTCCTGCAGCTTGACCCAGTTGGCGAGGGCGCCCATGTAATTGCCCAGATGCAGCTTGCCGGTGGGCCGCATCCCGCTCAAAACCCGCGGGCGTACCGATGAAGTTGATTGCTCTGCCATGATGCCTGTCGATTCCGGGGTGGGCGCAGTCCTTGCTCCCAGTACCTGATTCTTCAAAAAAGGTGGCTCGGTCCATTGTAGCGGCAGCAGCGGTGTGCGTGAGCCGCCTCTACACGTGGGTCAGCACGGAAAAAACCAGTCCCAGCGAAGGCCCCAGCACAAGCTGCAGCAGAAAGCCGCCCACGAAAATCATCAGCAGGTAGCCAATCCAGCCGCCGAGACGGTCGTAGCGCTGCACGGCCGAGTAGGGCAGCATGTTGCGCACCACGTGGCTGCCGTCGAGCGGCGGAATGGGCAGCAGGTTGAAGAAGAAAAGCGAGAGGTTGATGAGGATGGCCAGCGCGCATACCATGACCACCGGGTTGGGCAGCATCGGCATGTTGTGGCCGAGTGCGGTGATAAACGATGAAATGACCACCTGCCGCCCGTTGGGCATGGCCACCGACATGACCACCAGAACCAGAAGAGCGACTGCAACAAGGATAAGATTTGAGACCGGTCCCGCCAGCGTCACCAGGTTTTCGTCACGGACGATCTTCCTGAAGTTGCGCGTAATCACCGGTGTGGGTTTGGCCCAGCCCACCAGCATGCCTCCAAACAGGCCCAGCCCGAAGAGCGGGCCGAAGATCATGAGGGCGGGGAAGAGCAGAGTTCCGATGGGGTCAATGTGATAGGTCGGGTTCAGCGTGATTCGGCCTTCAAGGCGGGCGGTCTGGTCGCCCAGGCGCGAGGCCATCCAGGCGTGCGCGCACTCATGAAAACTCAGCGAAAAAAGGAGAAGCACAAATTCAAAAACGGCAATGATAAAGCGGGCAGACTGCAAATCAAATACTCCGGTGGGAATGCAGGATTCAGGTTAGCATGCGGCTGCGGCAGATTAAACGCGCTCAGAGGGGAAGGCGCCCAGCACCTGCCCCGCCGCCACATTCTGCCCGCCCAGCACAATGGAGTGGCTGCCGATTCGCGCCCCGGCGCCAATCATCGTTGGCACCAGCATCACCTGGTCAAAGTTGCCCGGCGCGTACATGTGCGAGTAGATGCGGGCAAAGGAGCCGATGACCGTCCCCTTGCCGATGGTGATTCCGCCGCGGTCATGCAGCATCACCCCCTGGCGGATGGTGGCCCCGTCGCCGATGCTCAGCTTGTACCCGAGGCTGATATCCACACCGCGGTGAATCTTGACGCCGGAACCCATGTGGTCGAAGATGTGGCGGCCCAGCATGCATCGAAAACGGACACCCAGCCAGTGATTGAGCCCAATGGGCGAACGGTCAAACATCTGCCAGAACCAGAGCAGCGGCTTGCGCACGGCGTAGAGCTCCGGGTCGATATCGTCGAAGTGATCGGCCTCAAGGGTGATGTTCCCGGGGTCAAGTGACAGGCTGAGCACGTTGCCGGGCAGCTCACTGGAGAGGCCGGCGTTATGTTTGCCGCCGTAGGGACGGCCGAGATAGAGCTGGGAGAGCTGGTCGCGCACGATCTCCGCGCGGCGCTCCGGCGAGCGATGGCGCAGGAATTCCTCGTCGAGAAAGCGGATCCACCTGCGATAGACCTCTTCCGCTTCAGGCGCGGGATGCGGACCGCTGCTGGTCGCGTTTGGCATACGCTTAGGACGATATACCAGCAGGTTGAACCGGCGCGAGTGCTGATCAGCCCACGCGCCACTTCGCGTGCGCGTTATCCTAGAACTGCCGGGGAGTGTACGGCGTGCAACCTGCGATTCGGACCCGTATCGCTCTCGTTCTGTATTCATATGACGCGCGATTGCGCCAACCGGAGTACTGAAGACCGATGCCAGAAGATTCCGCATCCACGCCCGGGGCCGGGGCTCCCGCTCCCGTTGCCACCATCGCCACCCTTGGCCGGTATCAGGGCCAGTCTGTAACCCTTCACGGCTGGCTCTACAACCTGCGCGAGAGCGGCAAGCTCCTTTTCCCCATCTTTCGCGACGGAACGGGAACCGTGCAGGGGGTAGCCCACGTCAAAAGCGTCTCGCCGGAGGTCTTTGCGGCCCTCAAGGGCCTGACCCAGGAGTCCTCGGTCATTGTCACCGGCAAGGTACGCGCCGACCAGCGCGCGCCCGGCGGCTATGAACTGGACGTGGAGGATGTGCGGGTGGTGCAGCGCGTTCCGGAATCGGATCCGTATCCCATCTCGCTCAAGGAGCACGGCGTCGATTTCCTCATGGAACACCGCCACCTCTGGGTGCGCAGTCCCCGCCAGTCGGCCATCCTGCGCATCCGCGCGGAGATTATGCGCGCCGCCGCCGAGTACTTCGACACCAACGGATTTGTTCGCACCGACCCTCCCATCCTCACTCCGGCGGCCTGTGAAGGCACCTCAACACTTTTTCCTGTGGACTACTTTGGCGATCCCGCCTACCTCACGCAGTCGGGCCAGCTCTACATTGAGTCCACGGCTCTGGCGCTGGGCAAGGTGTACAGCTTCGGACCCACCTTTCGCGCAGAGAAATCCAAGACCCGCCGCCACCTGACCGAGTTCTGGATGATCGAGCCCGAGGTTGCCTACATGGACCTGGATGGGCTGATGGAACTGGCGGAAAACCTGCTCTCTCACATTGTGCGGACCGTTCTCAAGAATCGTGGCCCGGAGCTGCATACAATCGGCCGGGACATCACCAGGTTGCAAAGCATCGCCGCACCGTTCCCTCGCCTGCGCTACGACGAAGCTGCGGAGATGCTGAACGAGGCGCACAGGAAGGGCGAGCTTGAGTTGCAGTTTGAGTATGGAAACGACTTTGGGTCTCCCGACGAGACTTGGCTCAGCGCGCAGTTCGACCGTCCGGTAATGGTCCATCGCTACCCCGCAGAGGTCAAGGCGTTTTATATGGAGCCGGATCCGGACGACGCACGCTACGCGTTGTGCGTGGATGTTCTTGCTCCCGAGGGG
>DASSHM010000030.1:0-6601 GCA_035692885.1 Occallatibacter sp. | reverse complement strand
TTCGGAATCCGGGCTATTCGCTCTGGTCCGTCGCGGTTGCGGTGGTACGGTAGGCCTCGCGGCCTGCATCCACGGCAGCCGACAGCCGCGTTGACTGGTCGTGTACCAGGCCCTTGCCCCGCTCCACAAACTCTTCCCACTGGGCCCGGCCACGGTCCACTACATCCCGGCCGCGTTCCACATACTCGCCCACATGCTCCCGGCCACGGTCCACCATGTCGCCTACCTGGTCCATGGCCTGGCGGCCGCGGTTCCGCAGATACTCCGTGCTCTCACGAGCGCCATGCGCAATGTCCTCTCTCAATTCACGGCCACTCTTCGGCGCGTAGAGCAATCCCACCAGCGCGCCAACGCCAAGACCGGCCAGAAACCACGCCAGACCCTGTCCCTTGCTATCCTCAGCCATGACGAAGCATCTCCTTTCCTGCTGCTCTAAGAAAGCCTGAGCCTATCAGATTCCATGTTACGCCGCAAACGGCTGCGCTTGCCACTGCCCCGCCGCTGCATCGCCTGTTCCCAAGGCCCCGGCCTTCTTCATACGCATTGGACGCAGCACTCGTTCAATCAGTTACTTGGCCCCGCCGCTTCCCCTGCCTTTGCCGCCGCCGGGCAATGCCCGCGGCCGGACTACTTTGCAATCAGGCTCCGTGCCACTGCGTCCAGAAGTCCGTTCAGAAAATTAATCGACTCCGGAGCCGAATATCTCCGTCCGATCTCCAGCGCCTCGTTAATCACAATCGGAAATGGAGTGGAGCGGTAGCCCAGCATCTCTCCAACCGCCATGCGCAGCAGGTTGCGGTCCACCGCTGGCATGCGTTCCAGCCGCCAGTGTTTGCTGTTGGCCGTGATCAGCTCGTCAATCTTCTCCTGGCTGGTGGTGGCGATGCGGAACAGATCCTCCGCAAAACCCCGCACCTCCGGCTCCACCTCATCGCCTGCTCTCCAGAAGGTGGCGCGCACCTGCTCGGGAGTCTGCCTGCCCACGTCCGCCTGGAACAGCATCTGCATGGCCAGCTCCCGCGATTTCCGCCGCGCGCTCGTCGTCAAGCAGTTCCGCCTTCCAGCAACTTGCGGCGCAGGCTCGCCATCTCAATGGCCGCTGTTGCGGCCTCAAATCCCTTGTTCCCCGCCTTCACTCCCGCCCGGTTGAGCGCCTGCTCCAGCGTCTCGCAGGTCAGCACCCCAAAACTGTGCGGAATCCCCGTCTCCTGCTGCGATTGCCCTATGCCCCGCGACACTTCGTTGTAGATGGCCTCGTAGTGCGCGGTTTCCCCCCGCAGCAGGCAGCCCAGCGTCACAATCGCATCCACGTCGCCCCGGTTCGCCAGCGTGCGCGCCGCTCCCGGAATCTCCCACGCTCCCGGCACACGCACCACTTCAATGTCGCTGCGCCGGGCCCCGCTGCGCAGCAGCGCATCCAGCGCTCCCTCCAGCAGCCGTTCGGTAATCACCGCGTTCCAGCGTGCCGTCACAATCGCAAACCTCATTCCGGCCGCTGAAAGATCACCCTCCACCGCCACCGGTCTGCCTTTTTGCGGGTCGCTCCACGCCCAGAAAGTCAGCGCAAAACCCGGCTCCGGCTCCACGGTAAACATGCGTGACTTCCAGTGCGTCTCAGTCACCTCCGAGAGCCGCGCCAGCGCTTCCTCGCCAGCCTGCTTCCGCAGCCACTCGGCCGCGGCCTGATGCGCCGCATCCAGTGCCGTCACCTCCACCAGGATGCCGGGGTCTGCCGGCAGCCTGCCCTCCACAATCTCCACATTCCCCAGCGGTGCCAGGAACGGCGCGCCGCGGCTCAGGCCCGGCGCCTCCGCCGGCCGGCCTGCATCACTTTGGCTGCCAGCCTGTTCCTCCCATCCCTTGCCCGGCTCAAACCCCATCGCCGAGAAAAAACTGCGCAGCCGCTCATACGCGGCGGCATTCCCGGCCGGGCGAAGAATGGTGATTCCCTTGATCATGTCTAGATTCTATCGTGCTGGACAAGGTTCTTCGCGCGCTCCGCAAGGGCCTTCAGGCCTCTCCTGCCCGCGCATATCCTCGCGCGGACAACAGAAAAGGCCGGCACCCTGCCGGCCCCTTCGGTACTTCAGCTCATGCCGTCGCGCTAGGTCGTCGAGCGCGGCTTCACCGCAATGGCCGTTGCCGGCACCGGTTGCGAAGTCGGCGTGGTGATGGTGCAGTCGGGATCGGAACCCGGAGCGCACGCAGGCAGATTCGGACTCAGTTGCTGCGTGTCGGTCAGCGACTGCACGTCGATCATGTGAATCTTCGCATCGCCCGAGGTCGAAACAAAGAACACCCTGTCATCCGGGCTGAATGCCCCGGCCACCGGAGCAGTAATCGCGGCGCCGCCCGTCAGCGGCAGGTAGCTCACCGTTCCCGCCGCCCCGCCGGTCCCCGGCACATAGTAGGGCAGTTGCGCGCCCGCCGTGGCGCCGTCATACGTGATAAAGGCCAGGTCCGATGCCGGTGAAGCCACCACCTGGTTCACCGCCGTCGCGTTCACGCTCACCGCAAGCTGATTCAGCGTGTGCGTAATCATCAGCGGCTGCAGCACATTGGCCACCGCCGCCGGACACGCGCCATTGGGGATTGTCACCCCGATATCCGACAGCTCGATTCCGCCGCCGCTCGCGGCCGCTCCCAGAATATGCTGGCCATCTGTGGTGGCGGCCAGCACCTCCGTGGCGGCATTCACCAGGTCGCCCTGGGGGTAGAACTGCATGGTCGCGTAGTCGCCCACCGTCCCCGTCGGGCACCACGTGTGCGCCACCGTGGGATTGCCGCTCAGATACGCCCCCACGCCCGGAATCATGAGCGCGAGGTTCGTCGCCCCGCCCGACGAGCTCAGGTCATACGACGACCATCCGGTATTCGTGTTGTAGACGTAGAGCGTATCGCTGTGTCCAGCGCCCAGTGAGGCGCTGTCGGTAATGTAGAGCGTCTTCGAGTCCGGCGTCCATGCCGCAGCGTTGCCCACCCCGCTCTGCACTGAGGTGATGATGCCGGTCGATTTGTAGAGATAAAACACCCGCCGCACCGGATCGTTAATCAGCACCAGCTGGTTGTCCGGTGAAACCGCCAGCACCACGCCCGGCACGCTCGGATCCTCCTTGATCAGCGAGTTGTTCGTGGTGCCATAGATCATCAGTTCATGCGAGGAGCCAAAGTAGAGGCTGTTGCCCGACTGGTCCATCACCATTGAGTTGGGCACGTAGGGCAGCCGCACGTTCGCGCCCACCGTCCCGGTCAGCAGTTGCACCGGCACAAAATACTGTGACTTGCCCGGAGCCGAAAACCACATGTAGGCACTGGCCGTGCCCGGCACTGTCAGGTTCACCGGATTGCTGGACACGGGAAGCCCGGTCCCGTACAGGCCGACCTTGTTGATCGGCGCCGGATTGCACGTATCGGGCTGGCAGATGGCATAAACCGAAGCCGCGCCCGCAAACTCCGCGGTAATGCCGCCCGACCGGTTCGCCGTCAGGTTCATCGGATTGGTCGATTGATAGTCCAGCGTCAGGCCGGTGATCACATTCCCGTTCGTGTCAGTCACCGTGGTCGTCATATTCTGTTGTACGCCCTGGGTAACCGTCCCGCTTGTGCTCCCATTCAGCGTCACTGCGATCGACTGCGGCGGACAGGTCGAGAAAAAGCCCGCCGACGAACCCGACTGGGCCACTGAGGAGTTCACCGCGGTCGTGCCCGGCAATTCGGCTGTAATCTGGTTGGTCACATTGTTGATCGACGCAACGCTCGTATCGCCCACTGTGTAGGAGAGCTTGCCGATGGCGTCGGTGCAGCTGGGAACGGATGTCACCCCGGGCGCCAGGCCTCCCGGGCAGGCATAACTCGTCACCGTCGAGGGCGCGCACATCTCATACTGCGTGTTGTTGGCCCCCACGTAGCAGGCCTCGGAGTCGAGTTGCGCCACCGCTCCCTGCGAATAACATTGCTGCTGGCCGGCAATCGCCAGCGAGATGGAGCTCACCTGGGAGTGTACGTAGACCTCCACCGGATTCGACGTCACCGAGTCCGCGGAGGCCGAGATGAACGCCGCCGCGTACGGCAGTCCGCCCGTGCTGGGCAGCGGCGCCGGGAAGTTGCAGATGGTGAAGTCGGCAATGCCGCCGCCGGAGTTGCGGTTCCAGGTGCCTGCGCAGACGTTGCCCGAGGGCGAAATATCCACAAGCTTGTTGTTCGTCGTCGCGTACCTGAACCCCCCGGTCACAATCGCCGAGTCGCCCTTGCAGGTCTTGGCAGTAGGCGTGCCCATCTGGCGCGTCTGGCCAAACGCAAGCGAGATGCCGGTGGTCCTGGGCTCAAGATCGATCGCGTAGACATCCGTATCCTTCAACCCAAAGCCCTGGCCGTTGCAATAATGACCCGCCGGATTGCGAACGCAGCCGGAGATTGAAATCCCGGCCGGAAGCGCCAGGAACAGCAAGCTTACAAGCGTAAAATACCGCCGCATGAATCCTCCCCGCCCCACCTTGTCCAACCGCGGAACGGTCTCTGCCTAAAGACGTCTGAAAGATATGAGTTGAAAGCGCCCCGCCCACTTGCCCAGACTGGATCTCAGCCTGTGCAGTCCGCTCAGGCAACCAGTTCCGACACAACCATCTGCCGGCTGGCCGGTCGGCGAATACGCCCTGCATTTTCTCCAATAAAAAGTGTATCAGGACGAGGTGGTTGTCCGGCTCGGGGGCCGGCCTCGGTTCCCCCTCCCCCATAGACGCCGCGCGCCGTGGATGGCGAGCAGCTTCTCTGTTTACCGCGAAGGCGGCATGTAGCGGTCAAACCACCTCACGGCCCGTTCCATTACATCGATCCTGTGTGCCGGATTGACAAACCCGTGCCCCTCGTTCGGATACACCACCAGTTGGGTCGGCACATGCTGGTCCCGCAGCCCGTGCCAGAACTCGTAGGACTGCGGCGCGGGACACTCCCCGTCGCGGTCTCCCACCACCACCAGCGTTGGAGTTTTCGCCTGCTTGATATAGTTGATTGCTGAGCTCTTCGCGTACACCGCCGGATCGTCGTACACCGGCGCGCCAAAGTACGGAATCATCCACTGGTCAATCGAGTTCTCGCCATAGTAGCTGAGCCAGTCTGACAATCCCGCCCCCGCCACCGCAGCCTTGAAGCGATGCGTCTGCGTCACCGCAAACATCGTCATGAAACCGCCATAGCTCCACCCAGTTATGCCCACGCGGTTGGGGTCCACAGGATACCTTGCCAGCACCGCGTCCACCCCGGCCAGAATGTCGCGTAGATCTCCGTACCCGAAATCCTTTCGATTCGCCTTGGTAAACGCTTCGCCCTGCCCGAAGCTTCCCCGCGGATTCGGCTGGAGCACAAAGTACCCCATCGCGGAAAATGTCGCCGCGCTGAGCCCTCCCCCCGCACCCCAGCGCGGCAGCACCGCCGAAGCCGGCCCGCCGTGTACCTCCACAATCAGCGGATATTTCCTCTCCGGCCGGTAATCCCCGGGCAGCATCAGCCAGCCCTGAATCCGGTATCCCTCATTCACCCAGGTCAGCGAAACCGCCCTGCCCCACATTGGCGTCACGCCCGCATTCAAGGCGGTCAGTTGCGTCAGTCCGCTCAGCCCCGGCGCGGACGGCGCGGACGCCTTCACCGCATAGATCTCTGCCGGGTGGTCAAAAGTGCTTGCGCTGAACACAAGCATCTCGCGGTCGGCGGTTGACGACAGGCTCAGCATCCGCCGCCCATCGCCCACCGTGCCCGGTACGCTGAAGATGGCCTTGCCAAAGCTCACTGTCCCGCCCTCGCTCAGCAGATTTCCTCTCAGCGTGTAGCGCACCAGTTGGCAATCTCCGCCCGCAATCTCGTCCACGAAGAGATGCCCGTCATCGGCCCACTCAAGCCACGCCGGCGTCGTCCGCCGGCCCGCCGTCAGGTCGCGCGGCTGTCCGCCCTCCGCATTCACGATCCACACATCGCCGCCCGTCACCCCCTGGTCGCTCATCAGCCCGCCGACAAACGCAATCAACTTCCCGTCCGGCGACCATCGCGGCACCGCCACCTGCAGCCCGTGCAGAGGCCCGGTCACCTTCGACGGCGTAACAATTGCCTTTGCCTCACCGCCCAGTTGCTGGGTGTAGAGCCTTGCCACCCACCAGTTGTTCTCACCCGGCGGGTCGGCAGCCACGTAGGCCAGACCTCTGCTGTCTGGCGACCAGTCAAACTCAAATACATGCAGGGTGGCCGGCGTCACCTGCCGCGGCGCCTCCGGCTCAGGAGCAGCCACCTGCGCCACGGCCACCCGCTGCACCTCCACGTCGTCCTCGCCAATCACTCCCGACGGCGGCTTCATCGCCGCCAGCGCACCGGCCGGGCGCGTAGCCCCCTCCACATAGAGAAACGCCACCTGCTTCCCGTCCGGCGAAAAGGCCGGGTCGTGCACATAGCCCGTAAGCCGCGTCAAACCGCGTGCGGGACTCCCATCCAGCTTTTCGACGTACAGTTCCAACTGCCCGCCCGGCCCCGCGCAGTCTGAAAAAAATGCCACCGCCTTCGAGTCCGGCTCCCAGATAACATCGCCCTCGCGGCACTCCTCATTCGTGCTCGTCGCGGC
>DASSHM010000029.1:0-23628 GCA_035692885.1 Occallatibacter sp. | reverse complement strand
TCAAACACATCCGTGGTCGGGTTCATGATGCGGGTGTAAATGTTGCCAAACTCCTGCAGCGCAAACAGACGCCCTGCGTGGTCGGCATCCTGGAAGACATAGGACGTGGTCTGGTAGATGGGCACGGCCCGCGATCCGGTCGCCGGATCCGGCGACTGGCCGGCATGCACCGCAAGGGTGGCGAACTGTTGTTTGACTTCCGACATCTTGAATCCCTCCATTCAGTTTCTGTTGTCTGGTTGCAACTGCAGCGACGGCCCGCTTAGAGGAGGTGCGATCTCCGCGCCAAAATGAAAGCCCGAATCCTTGCCGAGGACCCGGGCCGCTGGTTTCAGGAACAGTTGCGCTCACCGCATTCGCCGCTCCAGAGACTCACGGACAGGCCTGCGTCCCATGCACATGCGCATGGCCATGGCCCCATCTTCTTCATTCAACGAGCGCAGCATTGATGGAAGTATCATTGCTGTCCCGGGTACCTGTCAAATAATCCATGACCGCAGGTACTTGGGCAAGCTTATTTTAGAAGCACCATGAGGTTTTCCCCACTCAGGAACGGAGCGGCGGGATTGCTGGCAGGCTTGAAGTTTCTGGCATCCTTCCGCGTGCCGGAATGGCGGTTCGAGCACTACCCTGTCCTAACGCGCAGACTGCGCACGCCGCGCAGGCTGCGGGGGCAGAAGCACACCTGGACCCTGCCCGGATGGGAGGCCCGCATCGTGCGATGGCCGGTTCGCGGAGTTGGAGACACGCGGGAAGCTGCCATCGAAAACCTGAGGAAATGCTACGAGCACATGCGCGCCCGGCAGCTTGACCTTCCACGCCCGGGCACGCGTCTGCCGGTTGCGTACTCATCCCCATTCCGCTTCGACAAACAGCCTGAGCTGGCCCAGGAGTTCATCCGGCTGGTCCTCAGGGTTTGCCCCGTGTCGCTCACCCGCGACTCTTCCCTGTGGGACTTCACGGAGAATGGCTCACTCCATGAGTACTACACGCGGATTCGTTCACTCTATGCGGTTGAAGCCTCGGATATCCCAGGCGCAAATATCGCCGAGATTCTTGAGAGAATCGCGCAGACAAAGCCACAGCTTAGAAAGCGCAAAACTCACCGCATCGCCTGACAGGTTGTCATCCGGAAAGACTGATAGGTCCGGCCCGGGCTATTCGTCCTTCTTCCACACGTATGCGCCCGGCTGCGGCAGTCCGACATGGGCCAGTACGCGGCAAACAAACTGCCGTGCCATCTCCACGGAATCGATGGGGTGGGTGTAAAACGCCGGAATTACCGGGAATATGGTTGCGCCGGCTTCAGCGGCAATCGTCATGTTGCGCAGATGGATGCGATTGAATGGCGTCTCGCGCACGCACAGCAACAGCACACGCCGCTCCTTGAGCGTTACGTCGGCGGCGCGGGTAATCAGCGAGTTGGCCAATCCATGAGCAATTGCAGCCAGGGTCCCCATGGAGCAGGGCAGCACGATCATGCCATGCAAGGGATGGCTGCCGCTGGCAATGGCCGCGCCGATGTCGGCGTCGGAGTGCTGAGTGATCTTGGCTGGCGCCGAGCCGAGCAGCTTGTCAAGCAGGCCATTCCGGCCGGAGACGCCAAGTTCCTCGGCAATCACGCGCAGGGAATTCTCTGATACAACGAGATGCACGCGCGCCACCCGGCCGTCAGCCTCAAGCGCGCGCAGCAACTCGCAGCCAAACACGGCCCCGGATGCCCCGGTGATGGCTACGGTCAGAGTCACAGGCTCCACGCAGCAGGCTCCTTTCACCGCTCTCAGTTGCCAAGCACGCGCTTGAAGATAGCGTCCACGTTGCCAAGCTGGCGCGTGTAATCAAACGTGTTGGCCAGCTTCTCCGCACTCAGGAGCGCTGTAATAGCCGGGTCTTTTGTCACCTCGTCTCGAAAGACCAGATCTTCCTTCCACACGCGCATGGCGTGGCCCTGCACCACCCGGTAGGCATCCTCGCGCAGCATGCCCGCCCCGGCCAGGTCGAGCAAAAGCTGGCCGCTGAAGACCAGTCCGCCCGTAGACTCCAGATTCTTCTTCATCCGCTCGGGATAGACAAGAAGGCGGTCGATCAGATCTGCCGCCTTGGCCAGCAGATAATCCACCAGGATTGTCGAGTCAGGAAAGATGATGCGCTCCACCGACGAGTGTGAAATGTCACGCTCGTGCCACAGAGGAATATTCTCAAACGCCGCGTGCGCATTGGCGCGCAGCACCCGGGCCAGCCCGCTGATCTGCTCGCTGGTGATGGGATTCTTCTTATGCGGCATCGCGGAAGATCCCTTCTGATGCTCGCTGAAGTACTCCTGCGCCTCGCGCACCTCGGTACGCTGCAGATGCCGCACTTCAACAGCAATCTTATCCAGCGTGCTGCCGATCAGCGCCAGCGTGGAAATATACGCGGCATGACGGTCGCGTTGGATGACCTGCGTGGCCACGGCCGCGTGCTCCAACCCCAGCCGCGCGCAGATGCGCTCCTCGTGCTCCGGCTTCAGGTGGCCGAATGTCCCCACCGCGCCCGATAACTTGCCCACGCGCATGTCCTCGGCCGCCGCTTGAAAGCGCGTCCGGTTCCGCGCCATCTCCGCATACCAGTTCAGCAGCTTCAATCCAAATGTGGTTGGCTCCGCATGAATCCCATGAGTCCTGCCAATGGTCGGCGTGTGCTTGAACTCGACGGCCCTGCGCTTCAACACTTCAAGAAATTTATCCAGACCATCCCGGATGAGTGCCGATGCCTCCTTCACCTGGAGCGCCTGCGCCGTGTCCACGACATCGTTGGACGTCAGGCCGTAGTGCAGCCAGCGCGATGCCTCACCCAGGCCCTGTTCCTTCAGGCTTTCGGCCACCGCCGTGGTAAATGCGATGACGTCATGCTTCACCTCGGCTTCAATCGCGCGGATGCGGTCGACGGAGAACCGGGCCCTGCCTGCAATCGCCTCCGCGGCTGACGTGGGAATCACGCCATCCTCGGCCAGCACGGCGCTGGCCGCCGACTCCACCCGCAGCCAGCATCGATACTTGTGTTCCTCGGTCCAGATTCCGCCCATCGCCGGACGTGTGTAGCGATCAATCAAACCAGGGCTCCAGTCCCGGACCAGCACTCGCGGCCCGCGATAACCTTTGATTGTACGAGCAAAACCCGGTCACGACCGGGGAATCCCCAGCCGGGCATGCAACTCGTCGTAGAGCAGGCCGCGCCCCGGCCTGTAAGGCTGAAACCACTCGCCGTCAATCACCAGTTGCGGAATGGCGCGCCTGCCCACATGGCTGATGAGCCGCGCAGATGCCGCGGAGTCGGCGTCAATATTCACCTCTGTGTACTCGATGCCATGAGTCTCCAGAAATTGCTTTGCGGCGCGGCAGTCCCGGCACCACGCCGCTGTATAAACCTCAACCGTCATGCCTTTATTCTACTTTGTGCGCTGGTACCATCAGGGCATGACAGCCGCCGACATCAAGACGATTCTGGGTCTGGAGCCGCATCCCGCCGAGGGCGGATCATTTCGCCGCACCTATACCTCGGCATCTGCCGTCAACCTCGCTCGCGGCATTCGGCCGGCTGGAACCGCAATTTATTACCTGCTTGAGGCCGGAACCTTCTCTGAGATGCACGTCCTCGATTCCGACGAGATCTTTCACTTCTATCTGGGGGACCCGGTCGAGATGCTGCAGCTCTTTCCGGACGGCCGCTCTGCAGTCTTTGTCCTTGGCTCAGACCTGGCGTCCGGGCAACATGTACAGTTGCTGGTTCCGGCGGGGGTCTGGCAGGGCGCCCGCCTGCTGGGCGACGGCAGGATGGCGCTGATGGGCTGCACGGTAACTCCCGGCTTCGACTACGCCGACTACCGCGGCGCCAGTCATGCCGAACTGGTCCAGAAGTGGTCCGGGGAGGCTAATCGTATCCGTGCGCTGACCAGAAGCTGACCTTGCACTAGGTTGTCCGGCGCTCGCGAAAAAAGGTACGCAACAACTCGCCGGCTTCCTCGGCCAGAATCCCCCGCTCCACCTGCATCTGATGATTCAGCTGTGGATGATTCAACACCGCAAGTACGGATCCGCACGCGCCGGTTTTGGGGTCAGCCGCTGCATAGACCAGCCGGTCCAGCCGCGCATGAATCATCGCCCCGGCGCACATCGCGCATGGCTCCAGCGTGACGCACAGGGTGCAACCGTTGAGCCGGTAGTTCCCGATGGCCGCCGCAGCCGCGCGCAGCGCCACCATTTCAGCGTGCGCGGTCGGATCATTGTCGCGCAATACGCGATTCTGCCCCCGCGCGAGAATCTCCCCCCCGCGCAAGACCACTGTGCCTATGGGCACCTCGCCCCTCTCTCCGGCGCGACGGGCTTCCTCCAGCGCGGCATGCATGGCTTCAAAATCGGTCACAACCCCGTCCAGGACACGGCCGCCACCGTGCGGGCCGCATCACTTAATCGAGCTTCTTGATCCATACATTCCTCACCGAAACCTTGCTGGGCGCGCCTTCAATCTCAATGCCCACATAGCCGGACTGGTTATTTGAGGACTGGGGATCATCATCCACATACACGGCCATCAACTGCCCGTTCAGCACATGAATAAAGGTTCCGCCACGGGCCATGATGAGGTACTGGTTCCAGCCATTCACCTTGACATAGCCGCCCAAGGCCGCGCGATCGCGAATGGTGCCCATCAGCTTGGGATGACCTCCCGGAGAGGATTCCACCACCTGCCCTCGCCAGGCGATGATGCCGAGCGGCGTATTTTCCGAGTAGAACTGGCCTGTCCACTCTTCAGCGAACGGCGCCACGGGGAACCAGAAGTCAGCCTGCGGCCCGGTCATCATCCAGCTCAGGTTCGGCTGTGGCCTACCGGGCGGAATGGGCCTTCTCCAGGGCAACCCTGTCTGGCTGCGATATTGGATGCCGCTGCCGCCGCCCTCTTCCACCTTGATCTCGAGCTTCAGATCAAAATCCTTCGCCTTGAATCCGCGAAAAACGATGTAGCTGTTCCCGACTGGTTTCTCTTTGGTGGACTCACCGACGAGGTTGCCGTCCTCGACGTGCCAGACGGCAGGGTCACCATCCCAGTTCTTCAAGGTGGTTCCATCAAAAATTTGCACGTATCCTGCGTGATCCTCAAAGTCCAGCGGCTCAGGCTCGTAAAACCCAAACTGCCGCTTCACGCGCCTGTCCTCATTCTGGCCTGCGGGCGCGGCATGGGTCCGGCCCACACTCTGTGAGCTGGCAGCCTGCTGTGGATGAGCCGATGGTGGGTGGATTGCGACCAGAGCGGCGATGGCAGCCAGAGCACATACTGGCGCGACGTGTCTGCCCCGGTGCCATTGAGCGTCTGGATTGAAAATGGCCTTCATTCCTTGATACGTGTTCGGCATATCCCGGAATTGTACTGCGTGAGCGGCGTACCGCAACTTACGCCGGCTGCTGCTGGGTCATGCAGTGCAACGCGCCAAGACCCCAGATCAGGTCCACGGAGTGGATGCCGATGACTTCGCGGTCAGGGAACACATTGGCGAGGATGTTGAGCGCCACGCGGTCATTGGGATCGTGGAACGTGGGCGCCAGTACCAGTCCGTTGGCGATATAAAAATTCGCATAGCTGGCCGGCAGACGTTGCCGCCGGAACACTACTGGGCGAGGCATGGGCAGCTCCACCACCTCGAACGGCCTGCCCTCAGGCGTATGCGCCCTCTTCAAGCGGGCAAGATTCTCAGCCAATGGCTCGTGATTCGGGTCGCGAGCGTCAGGCTCCACGGCGGCAATCATCATCCTCGGCCCCACAAAGCGCGCAACATCGTCCACGTGGCCGTGGGTGTCGTCCCCCACCACGCCGCGATTGAGCCAGATGACCTGGTTGATTCCCAGATAGTCGCTGAAGGCGTACTCGAGCTGAGCGCGGCTCACACCCGGGTTGCGTTGCTGCACCTCGCTCAGCAGGCACTCCTCGGTGGTCAGCAGCGTGCCTTCTCCATTGGTGTCAATGGAGCCGCCTTCCAGCACCAGACGGCGTGAGCCGTCAGCCAGTTGAACCGCCGGCTGCCACTCGGGCAGACCCAGAAACGCGCTCACGCGGGCGGGTATCTCGTCGTCCCTGTGCCAATCGTCATACTTGGCCCACGCGTTGAACCGCCAGTTAGTGACCGCCACCTGCCCCGAAGCATTGCGCACAAAGATGGGTCCGGAATCGCGTGTCCACACGCGATCCGTCGCCCACGGGTGAAAGCTCACGCTGCCCAGATCTGTTCCGGCGCGCTTGAGGATGCCGCGCGCGCGACGTTCTGACTTTTCGTCCTGCACCAGAATGTGTACACGCTCGCGCCTGGCCAGCAGGCGCACAATCTCAGCGAACACCCACGGGATGGGCTGGAATTTGCCAGGCCAGTCTTCGCGGTTGTGCGGCCATGCCAGCCAGGTGGCCTCATGAGGCTCCCACTCGGCAGGCATGCGGTAGCCCAGAGTGCGCGGCGTATTGACAGGTGGCTCCACCGGCATCGCTAGTTCGGCTCTCCGTCCTCAACCAGCCCGTTTGTGGAGTCAAGAAAGCGCTCTGTGATCGGCCCATAGGCGTCAATGCGGCGGTCGCGCAAAAACGGCCAGTTGCGGCGGGTTTCCTCGATGAGGCCCAGGTCAATTTCGCCCACCAGAACCTCTTCAGCGTGATCTGAGCCCTGCACAATCACACGCCCGAAGGGGTCGGCCAGAAAGCTGCCCCCCCAGAAGTGCAGCCCCGGGCCATCAGCGCGATTGCCGAGCACGTCGCCCAGCTCGTGGCCCACCCGATTGACAACCGCCACGTAAACGCCATTGGCGATGGCATGCGCGCGCTGGATGGTCTGCCAGGCGTCCTGTTGTGCCACCCCAAACTCGTCCTTCTCTGCCGGGTGCCAGCCGATGGCGGTGGGATAGAACAGCACCTCGGCTCCCTGTAATGCCGTCAGGCGCGCCCCTTCGGGATACCACTGGTCCCAGCACACCAGCGTGCCCACTCGTCCAAATGCCGTGTCGGTGGCCCTGAATCCCATGTCGCCGGGAGTGAAGTAGTACTTCTCGTAATAAAGGGGATCGTCCGGAATGTGCATCTTGCGGTAGAGCCCCGCAATGCTGCCGTCCGTATTCAACGTGACCGCCGTGTTGTGATAGAGTCCCGGCGCACGCCGTTCAAAAAGCGACGCAATGAGCACTACCCGTGCTTCGCGGGCCGCCTCGCCCAATTTCTTCGTCGAAGGTCCCGGAATCGGCTCAGCCAGGTCAAAGAGGCGAATGTCTTCGCGCTGGCAAAAGTACTGCGCACGAAACAGCTCCGGCAGGCAGACTACATTCGCTCCCATCCGCGCAGCCTCGCGAATGTGGCCCACAGCCGAGGCCAGGTTGACCTCCGGATCCGGCCCCATGCGCATCTGCACCAGTCCGACGTTGTATTTGCGCCGCTCGGTCATGTCCTGCTGCTCCCCTTCTCTCGTCATGCAGCAAGGCCAACCCCGTCTCGCGGGATTGGCCTCTGAAGCCCGTCCCGGCAGCTATTCGTCCAGAATCAGCACAGCCGCCGCGATGGTTGTGGTCCAGAGCCCGCGCCGGTCGCCCACGGCCGATTGCGTCACGTTGCTGGTTCTCACAATCTTGTTGGAGATGCGGTAAATCTCCTTCTTTTCGTCCCAGCTCTTGTCGGGGTCAAAGTCAACGTCCAGGGTTGTGGCCAGCATCTCCGCGGCCAGTTCCTCCGCGTATTCGCCGGCCTGATCCTCGGTCTCGCCAAAGCTGTGATGCTCGCTCAGGTATCCGTAGGTGTTGCGGTCGGCGGGAATGGCCACGCCAATGCTCGATACCACCAGCCGGTGCGGCTCGCGCGTCGAGTTCTCGGCAATTACAGCAAACACCACCTCGCCGTCACGCAGATATTTCAATCCCTGCTTGCGCGGAATCACCTTGCACTGCGGCGGAAAGATGGACGATACGCGGACCAGGTTCTGCGAGGCGATTCCTGCATCCCGAAGGGCCAGCTCAAAGGAGGTCAGCCGCTCCTTGTGTTTGCCTACACCCTTGGTGAAGAAAAGCTTCTTCGGGACCATGCTTTTTCCCAATTTCTATGTGCCCTCCATGCGATTGACGGTGGTGGATTTTCGGTTCGTTCCCGCATGAGTGTATCGTATTCCGCCGGGTCAGGACAGCGTGCCAGACATTTTCGTCGCCGGTCTGCTTACGGGGCGCACGGCGCGCAGTCCACGGTCCGGCTTCTCCGCGTGACTTGGATCAGCCCGCGGAGCTTTCTCTCGTCACGTCTGGCGGCTTCGCATAGTCCCTGCAACGCATTTGCATCGCTTTGCCGCCATGTGACGCGCATCGTTGCCACCACTAATTTGCTGATGTTAGCCTCTCTCTGTAGGTGTTTTTAGAGGGAAGGAAACCGCGAAACACATGCTGAAGACCTATAACGGGCTGGAGCTGCCCAAAGACGGCGCACCGATTCAATACTCCGACGGCACTTATCAAGTCCCCGACAATCCCATCATCCCTTTCATTGAAGGTGACGGCACGGGCCGCGACATCTGGAAAGCCTCGCAGCGCGTCTTTGACGCTGCTGTGGAAAAAACCTCCGGTGGAAAACGCAGCATCAAGTGGTTCGAGATCTTTGCCGGGGAAAAGGCATTTCGGCGCTTTAACACGTGGCTGCCCGACGACTCCGTGGCCGCGGCGCGTGACCTGCGCGTCTCCATCAAGGGACCGCTCACCACGCCTGTGGGCGGAGGCATCCGATCGCTCAACGTGGCTTTGCGCCAGATTCTGGACCTCTATGCCTGCGTGCGCCCGGTCAAGTATTACCAGGGCGTTCCCAGCCCCGTGAAGCACCCCGAAAAGCTCAACATCGTCCTGTTTCGCGAGAACACTGAGGATGTTTACGCCGGAATCGAGTTCAAACAGGGCTCAGCCGATGCCGCGCGCCTGATTGAGTTTCTCAATGAGGACCTGCTCAAGGGCGGCAACAAGAAGGTGCGCATCGACTCGGGCGTGGGGATTAAGCCCATCTCCATCTTCGGCACCAAACGCCTGGTTCGCCGTGCCATCCGCCATACCCTCGAAAACGGCCTCAAGACGGTGACGCTGGTGCACAAGGGAAACATCCAGAAGTTCACCGAAGGCGCCTTCCGCGAGTGGGGCTACGAAGTCGCCACCCAGGAGTTCCGCGATACAGTCGTCACCGAGCGCGAGAGCTGGATTCTGGGGAATCTCGAGTCAAATCCCGGCCTCACGGTAGATCAGAACGCAGCGCTGGTCGAGCCGGGCCTGGAGTTCGCCCCACAGAGCTTTCGTGACGAAGTCTGTGCCGAGGTCAAGTCCGTCATCGACTCCATTGGCAAATCGCACGGCAACGGCGCATGGAAGTCGAAAGTCCTGGTAAACGACCGCATCGCCGACTCAATCTTCCAGCAGATCATCATCCGCCCGTCCGACTACAGCGTGCTGGCCACGCCCAATCTGAACGGCGATTACATCTCCGACGCCGCCGCGGCTCAGGTGGGCGGACTGGGCATTGCGCCCGGCGCCAACATCGGCGACGGATTTGCCGTGTTTGAGGCAACTCATGGAACAGCGCCGAAATACGCCGACAAGGACGTGATCAACCCCGGCTCGGTCATACTCTCCGGCGTGATGATGCTCGAATTTATCGGCTGGAAGGAAGCCGCGCGGCTGATTGAGTCGGCGATGGAAAAGACCATCCAGCAGAAATACGTGACCTATGACTTTGAGCGTCAGCTCACAGGGGCCACCAAGGTGGGCACCAGCGAGTTCGCCGCGCGCATCATCGGCAATATGTAACAGCAACCAGGTGAGGGAGTTCGACTTCCCGAGGAGCGAAGCAATGAGGAAGAAAGTGAGTATTGTTGGCGCGGGCAACGTGGGCGCCACCACCGCGCACTGGATCGCGGCCAAGGAGCTGGCCGATGTGGTCCTGATCGACGTGGTTGAGGGCATTCCGCAGGGCAAGGCCCTGGACCTGCTTGAGGCCATGCCGGTCGAAAAGCGCGACGTGTCCGTGGCCGGGTCAAATGACTACGCTGATACAGCTGATTCAGACGTCGTTGTCATTACCGCAGGCATTCCGCGTAAGCCGGGGATGAGCCGCGACGACCTGCTCCAGACCAACTTCAAAATCATGTCCGACGTGGTGCAGAAGGTGGTTGCCCAGTCGCCGGAGTGCATCCTGATCATCGTCTCGAATCCGCTTGATGCCATGGCGCAGACCGCCTTCCGCCAGGCGGGATTCAACCGTGAGCGGGTTATCGGCATGGCCGGAGTGCTCGACTCGGCCCGCTTTCGCACTTTTATTGCTGAAGAGTTGAACGTGAGCGTGGAGAACGTTACTGCCTTTGTGCTCGGCGGCCACGGCGATACCATGGTGCCGCTTCCCCGTTACTCAACCGTGGCTGGCATCCCCATCACAGAGCTGATTGCGCCTGAACGCCTCGAGCAACTCGTGCAGCGCACCCGGGATGGTGGAGCCGAGATCGTCAAGCACCTCAAGACCGGCAGCGCATACTACGCGCCCTCTGCCTCGGCCACTGAGATGGTTGAAGCCATCCTCAAGGACAAAAAGAAAATCCTTCCTTGTGCCGCTTACCTGCAGGGCGAATATGGCATCGACGGGTACTACATCGGCGTCCCCTGCAAGCTGGGGGCAGCAGGTCTGGAGAAGATTGTCGAAATCAAGCTCACCCCGGAAGAAGATGCCGCGCTCAAGAAGAGCGCCGCAGCCGTCAAGGAGCTCTGCGCTGTAATCGGTGTCTAGCACCGCCGTCACGTCCCATTGCGCCCGTACCGCCCGTGGACCATCCAGCTCCTTGCCGGATGGTCCATTCCATTTCACCTCCATCCAACGGTTGAGATTACTTCCGTCCCAACGGAGGAAGACTCCCGCTGCTTTTACGTCGATACTTCACTGGAGGCGATCGGGCCCTCGCGGCACTACCTGTTCCCCGTTGAGATCGCTGAAGAGTGGGTATTTGTTCAGATTTCGCACCAGACCGGCAGCATCCGGTTTGAATTTCATCGCTCTATTTTTCACTTTTGCGCAACAACTTTTCCAGGAGAGCCATGTACCGCAAACTCGCCAACCTGTTTATTCTGCTGGCCATAGCATTCGGTACTGCGCACGCGCAAAGCAATTATGCCGTGGTGCGCGGATCGATCCTGGACCCTGAACGGCGTCCTGTGGCCGGCGCGCACGTCCAGCTCACTGCCCAAGAGACCGGCGCACAGCGTGCTGTCACCACTGACCAATCCGGCCTCTACGAGATTGCCGGCCTGCAGCCGGGCGCCTATAGCCTGTCAGTCGAGAGCCAGGGTTTCAAACGGGCGACCCAGACCCTCGAACTTGAGGTCGGCCAGCAGGCAACGCTGGACCTGCATCTGCGTGTGGGACAAGACACCCAGACAGTCCGGGTTCAGGCTTCAGGCGAGCTGCTCAAGACCCAGGATGCAAGCGTTGGCGCGGTGGTGGACCAGCGCTCAATCGATTCCCTCCCCCTCAACGGCCGCATGCTCGTCGATCTAGTTCTTACGGTGCCCGGAGCGCACATCAGCCACGGCGCGGGCACGGGCGACATGAACCCCCTCTACTGGCGCCCGGGCCAGCGCTCCGCGGTCAGTATTGGCGGCGAGCGCCCCAATGCCAACTACTTTCTGCTCGATGGTGCCACCAACACCGACCCCACATTCAACACGCAGAATCTCTCCGCCTCACCGGATGCTGTACAGGAGTTCCAGGTGCAGGTCGGCAGCTATTCCGCCGACATGGGTGGCGGGGGCGGAGGGCAGATTAATATCATCACCCGCTCCGGGTCGGCCAACTTTCACGGCACCGCATACGAGTACATCCGCAACGGCGCCATGGATGCCACTTCATTCAACCAGATGGGCAACAACTTCCTGGTTCAAAACAACTTCGGAGCTTCAATTGGCGGGCCCGTCTGGCATGCCCCCAGAACCTTTTTCTTCGTCAACTACGAAGGCCTTCGTAACGCGGAAACCATGACCATGATCGACACCGTGCCCACCGCTGAGGAGGCGGCAGGCGATTTCAGCCAGAGTGGCGTCGATATCTACGATCCTGATACGACACAGCCCAATCCAGGCTATGACCCGAACCTGCCGGTAAGTAAAACGAACTCGAAGTTCATCCGGCAACAGTTTGAGTATCTGGGAGTGAAGAATGTAATTCCTCCGGACCGGTTGACGCAGGCTCCTTCAATCATGCTTGACAAGTACACCCCGCGCCCCAACACCATGAACATGGGCGGCATGAGCATGATGGGCCAGCCCACCGTGGTTGGCGCGGGCAACGACGCAAACAACTACCTTGATGCTCGCAAGCAGCACATGAATAACGATCAGGGAACCATCCGGATCGACCACAACTTCGCCAGCGGCGACAGCGCCTTTTTTCGCTACTCGGCCTCAGGTGAGTACGGCTTCCATCCACAAGGTCTGCCCGGCTTCGGCTTCTACCACGACGACCTGTCGCAGCAGGGCATTCTCGCCTGGACGCATATCTTTGATTCGCATCTGGTCAATTCCTTCTCCGGAGCCATCTCCCGCCTCGTCATGTCGCACTCCACCGAGAGTGCAAACCGCAATGACATTGTGACCGAACTGGGCATCACCGGCACGGGCTTTGGCGGACCTGCGGCATGGGGCGCTCCGTATTTTGCCGTCCAGGGCTACTCCCCTATGGGCGACAACTTCAGCGCCACCCCCATGACCGCCTGGGATACTGTCGTCGAAGGACGCGACTCCCTTAACTGGCAAATTGGGCGCCACAGCGCCAAATTCGGCGGCGCTTACCAGAAGTTCATCTGGCCCATGTGGGGCTTCTTCCAGAATCGCGGCTTCTACCAGTTCACCAACGGCTATACCACCGAATATGCGCTCAATGACGGCAGAACCGGCTCCGCGCTTGCCAGCTTTGAACTCGGGTTGCCAGCGGCTCGGCAGGGCCAGGCTGGCATTCCCAAGATGAATCTGCGTCAGTGGTATGCGGATGGCTACGCCCAGGATGCCTGGAGGCTTACAACGACGACCACCTTCACATACGGGCTACGGTATGAGTTCATGAGTCCGCTCGTCGACATTACATACACCAACAGCAACCTTGACCTCAGCACTGGAACGCCCCGGGTCTTTATCGGCGGACAAAATGGCTATCCGAAAGGCCTGATGTATCCCAACCGCGCCAACGTTGCTCCGCGTCTCGGCCTTGCGCAGAGCATCCCCTCCCTCGGTCTCGTTGCCCATGTCGCATACGGCATCTTCTATACGCCGGTTGACATGAACACCTGGTGCAACCAGCGGCACAATGTGCCCTACGTCTTCCCCATGACGTCACAGAGCGATCCGTTCATTCCCAGCATCGCCACGCTGGACTTCCCAGCGCCCGTTCTCGGTCAAACCGTCGTCAGCTTCACGGGACTCCAATTGCACGCTCCCGCCCAGTACATCCAGCAGTGGAGCTTCTCGGTAGAAAAGCAGCTTGGGCCTGAAACCACCGTCGAACTGGGCTACCTTGGCTCGGGCGGCTTTCACCTTCAGCGCGCGCATCTAATCAACAATGCCCAGCCGGGCCCGGGCTTGATTCAACCGCGACGCCCCTTTCCCAAGATCAGTTTCGTTGACAATTCGGTCTTTCCCGCATCGGTCAATGTGGCCAGCACCACCTTCCCCGTCAGCACAATGAACTTGCTCGAAAACACGGCGCAGAGTTGGTATGACGCGGGTTATGTTAATGTCCGCCGCCGCTATTCCGGCGGCCTCAGCTTCCTGGCCAACTACACCTACGCAAAGTCACTTTCCAACGCGCCCGACTTTCGCGCACCCATGTTCGAATCCGCCATTCCACAAAACAATGACAACCTCAATGCAGAGAAAGGGCCGGCCTGCGACCTTCGTCATCGCCTCGCGGTGAGTCTGGTTTACAGTTCCCGCCCCTTCGGAGCAGGCCGTATCGCGCGCGCCCTCACTCGCGATTGGATTGGCTCAGTTGAGTATCAGGCGCAGAGCGGCTGGCCGATCACCATCTCTGTCTTCGGCGACACGGCCAATGCAGGAACCGTGGTCGGCGAGAATCCCATTCGCGCCAATCTCACGGGAGAGCCCATCTTTGGCCACGGGACCCGCAACTCCATAACGTGGTTTAATCCCGGGGCATTCGCCACTCCGCCTGCCTATACATACGGCAACGTGGGTCGAAACACCGTCTATGGCCCCGGCATGCAGACGATGGACATCGGCGTGACGCGCTCCTTCGATGTCTTCGAAAAGGCGAGGTTTGAGGCGCGCGCCGAGTTTTTCAACGCATTGAACCACACCAATCTTGACATTCCCAACCGCTTCGTCAATACCTCAAGCTTCGGCAGCATAACGGGTGCCGCCACTCCCGGACGCGAGATCCAGCTGAGCGCCCGCATAAGCTTTTAGCTCATCGTCATACCAGGTTCGGATTATTTCCCATGAGGAGCCTTCTCGCCGGTCTCCCGGACGGAAATCTCCAGCGGCAAGGCTGGCGTCGCTGGAGTATCAAAGCGGATTGAAGTTTTGTCCCTGGTACATGAACGAACTGAAGCATCGTCACGGGTGTTTCCGCCTGACCTGTAACTCACGTTCGCGCTGCCATCCGGCCTCTGCGACGCGCGCCGTCACCGGATCGACCTCCAGCGTGCCGCCGCCCAACCATTCGGCCCGCTCAACCCAGCGCGCGGCGTCAGCATCGGAAGCAGCTTTCAGCTCACCCCCGGTCACACGGCACAGGTAATCGGCGATTACATAGTGGTATTGCACCTGTTCGCCGTCGCGGTGGATTCTTTCAAGCAGTTCGACCAGGCCCACCACCTCCACGTCCAGGCCGGTCTCCTCCCTCACTTCGCGGGCCACTCCTGCCGCCAGCGTCTCGCCCACCTCAAGCATTCCTCCCGGCAGAGTCCAGCGGCCTTTCAGCGGCTCTTTTCCGCGGCGCACCAGCAGCACGCGGTCGTCTTCCACAATCACGGCTCCCACGCCCACCAGAGGTGTCGCCGCGTACTCCCTTTTCACCCCGTCAGGCTCTCTCCTCTGCATCTTTGCCCCCGCTTCTCTCCCGTTATGGTTCCGGCGGCTTTCCGGTCTTGATTCAGGTTACCTTTGGACTACATTGCACCCTTCGGGCGGCGGTATCATCAGACAATAATAAGAGGGGCAACATGGCGGAAATCTCATTCCAAATCGACGGCATGCATTGCGGCTCCTGCGTTCACCGTGTCACTCAGGCACTTGAGGCCACGGAGGGCATTCAGGTCGAAGAGGTCCGGATTGGCGCGGCGCGCGTTCAAGTGGGCGAAGACCCGGCCCAGGTTAACCGGGTCATCGACGCCATCGCCAAGGCGGGATACACAGCTCATCTGCAACGATAGCTCACCGATGGAAACACGCGAGACAGAATCGCTCACCGTGCCTGTGCTGGGGATGACCTGCGCAGCCTGTCAGCACCACGTGGAAGACGCGTTGCGCCAGACAGAAGGCGTGGACTCCGCGCGTGTGGACCTGATGTCCCATCGCGCCAACGTGGTCTTTGATCCCGCCGTCGCCTCGCCTCAAACCCTCATTCAAGCCATCCGCTCCGCGGGATATGATGCCGTCCTGCCCCGCAGCCGAGACGAATCATCCGCTCAGGAACATGCCGTCCACAGCGAAGAGTTTGCTTTCAAGGCATGGTTGACGCTGGCCGGCGGAGCGCTTGCCATGCTGGCGGCAATGCCGCTCTCCGCCAGCCATGGAGTGATCGACACCTGGCTGATGAGCATGGTGCCGAGGCTTTATCAGGTTCCCGCAGACACTCTGAGATGGGGCCTGCTGGTTGTTACCGCCGTCCTGATGGTCTGGGCCGGCCGCGGCATCTATGGCAGCGCCGCGCGCGGACTGGCGCACGGCACAACCAATATGAACACCCTGGTCAGTCTGGGCACGGGGGTCGCCTTTCTCTACTCGGCGTATGCCACCATCCTGCCCGCTCAGGGCCGCCAGACCTACTTTGACGCTGTCCTGCTGATTCTGGGGTTTCTGCTGCTGGGCAAGGTCCTTGAGTCCCGCGCCAAGCGCCGCGCTCTCGACGCGCTCAACCTGCTTACGCGGCTGCGCCCTGCCACGGCGCGGCTGCTGGACAACGGGGTGCAGACCGTGGTTCCGCTCGAACAGGTCAAGGTGGGCGACAGCATCCTGGTTCTCCCCGGCGAGCGGTTCCCGGTCGACGCGCAGGTCCTCAGCGGCCTCACCACCGTGGACGAATCCATGCTCACGGGCGAATCCACTCCGCTGCCGCGCGAGGCGGGCGACAGGGTTCTGGCCGGTTCTCTCAACTACGACGGCTCCGTCATCTGCCAGGCCAGTTCGCTTGGTGAAACCACGGTTCTGGCCCAGATTACGCGGATGGTTGAGCAGGCGCAGTCGTCGCGGGCTCCCCTTGAGCGTCTGGCCGACCGTGCCAGCGCCGTCTTCGTGCCCACCGTGCTGGTGCTGGCCGCGCTCACGTTCATTATCTGGATCACCAACACGCAATCCACCCAGATGGCGCTGGCCAACACCGTGGCGGTGCTCGTGATCGCCTGCCCCTGCGCCATGGGGCTGGCGGTTCCAGCGGCGCTCACCGTGGCCGTGGGGCGTGGCGCGCAGCTTGGAGTGCTCTTTAAGGGCGGCGAGGCCCTGGAGCGCCTTGCGCATCTGGATGTGGTGGTGCTGGACAAGACCGGGACCATCACCGTGGGGCATCCGGTACTCGTTTCGGTACAGCCCTTCGGGCTCCACACTGAGGATGATCTGCTGCGCATCGCTGCCGCCGCCGAGGAGCAGTCAAACCACCCCCTGGCTCACGCCGTGGTTGATTCCGCGCGCAAGCACGCCCTCATCTGGTCCCCGGCCGAGCGGGTTCAGGTCCTGCCCGGACGCGGGCTGATCGCGACGGTTGAGGGCTACAGTTGCGTACTGGGCAACGATGACCTGTTCCGCGAGATGTTTGGCCGCATTCCGGACAATGTTCCGCCGCCCAAGCCGGGAGTCACGCGCCTGTGGATGGCGCTTCACGATCAACCCGTGGGCTGCTTTGACGCCCGCGACACTCTTCGCCCCGATGCCGCCGAGGCAGTCGCCGCCCTGCATGACGCGGGGCTCCGCGTCATCATGCTTACCGGCGACACTGATATTGCGGCGGCTCCCATTGCGGAGCAGGCAGGCATCGCCGAGGTGGAGGCCGGGCTCGACCCATCCGCAAAGCTGGAACGCATTCGCGCCCTGCAGAAACAGGGCCTTCGCGTCGCCATGGTGGGCGACGGCATCAATGACGCCGCCGCGCTCGCGCAGGCCGACGCCGGCATCGCCATCGGCTCCGGCGCGGATCTCGCCCAGGAGGCGGGTGATGTTCTGCTTCTGCGCACCCAGCCGTTGGCCATCCCCGCTGCCATCGATCTGTCACATTCCACCCTTGCGGTGATGCGCCAGAACCTGATCTGGGCCGTCGGGTACAACGTGCTTGGCATCCCTGTGGCCGCCGGACTGCTCTATCCGGCCCTGCACATCCTGCTCAGTCCCTGGATCGCCTCGGCGGCCATGGCGCTCAGCTCCGTAAGCGTCCTGGCCAATAGCCTGCGCCTGCGCAGATGGCACCCTCGCTCGGCATAGCCAAGCTACACTAGCAGCAGGGCTGTCCCGTGCGTATCCTCACCCGCTACATCCTCGGCGAAATCCTCTCCCACACGCTCATTGGCTGCGCCCTGTTCACCTTCATCCTGTTCATGCGCGATCTTCCGCACATCCTCGAGATGATCGTTCGCAACAGCTCCACCTTCACCAACATCCTTGAGATTTTCCTCTTCACGCTGCCCAACACCTTCCGGGTCACCATCCCCATGGCGGTCCTGGTCGGCATCCTGCTGGGCCTCAGCCGCCTTGCCGCCGACAGCGAGGTCATCGCCATGCGCGCCTCGGGACTCGGCATTGGCTACTTCGTGCGCGTTGCCTCCATCGTGGCCATCGGCGGCACCATCCTCGGGCTCGCCAACTCCATCTACCTTGCTCCCCGCGCCAACCAGGCGATCCTTGCCATGGAGCAGGAGCTCGAGACCTCGCAGGCCTCCTACGAGATTCAGCCTCGCGTCTTCTACGAGGACTTCCGCAACTTCGTGCTGTATGTGCAGGACGTGCGCGGAGGGACCGGAGCGGCCAACTGGCGTCAGGTGTTCATGGCCGACGTCAGCGATCCCAGCACGCCCATCATCACCACTGCCGCCTCGGCCACCGTCACTACCGACAAGAGCAATCAGGAACTGCTGATGCGCCTGCGCGACGGCTCGCGCCATGAGATGGTCGCAGACAAGCCCCAACAGTACAACATCTCCACCTTCACAAACACGGATCTCCCTCTCATCCTCAGCCAGCAGGGGGATGTGCGCCTCGGCCGCCTGGATACGGCCATCTACGCGCTCCCCCTGGCCGAGCTGGCAAGGCGCATTGACAGCCCCGGCGGCAGACGCTACCGCATCGAGATGCACACACGCTTCGCTTATCCCGTGGCCTGTCTTGTACTTATGCTGGTCGGTGTGCCTCTGGGGGTGGTTTCAAGGCGCGGCGGGAAGAGTTCCGGCTTCGTCTTTACGATTCTCCTGGTCTTTCTCTATTATTTCCTCTCCTCAACCGGAATTGCACTCGGCCGCCAGAACCGGCTTCCTGCATTTCTTGCCGTATGGGCTGCCAACCTGATCTTCGCCGGCGTGGGCGTCTTTCTGCTTTGGCAGATGGCGACCGGCGGCCGCGTACTCAGCGCCATCACCGGATGGATGTCGCGCACGCCGGGCCCAAAGGCGGCATCCCGGTCCAATGGCGTCCATCTCACAGGCCTGTTTGACCGCCTGCAGCCGCGTGCCCTGCGCAGGCGTTCCCGCGGCGCCTTCCCGCGTATTCTTGATGAGTACGTCCTCCGCGAGTTTCTCAACACCTTTTTCCTTGTCCTGTTCAGCTTTGTCATGCTCATGCTCATCTTTACGTTCTTTGAGCTTGTGGGCGACATCCTCCGCAATCACATCGCGCTCGCTACCGTCGGAGCCTACCTGGTGAACCTCACGCCCAGCATGCTCTACCAGATCACCCCGCTGGCCGTTCTCATCGCTGTTCTCGTCACCATTGGCGTGCTCAATCGCAACAGCGAAATCACGGCGATGAAGGCCACCGGCATCAGCCTTTATCGCCTGGTCATTCCCATCGCGTCCATCGGGGCAATCCTCGCCGTCAGCCTGTTTCTGTTCGACCAGTTCTATCTGCCTCAGGCAAATCGCCGCCAGGAGGCCCTGCGCAGCACCATCAAGGGCCGCCCTCCACAGACCTTCCTGCATCCCGAACAGAAGTGGATCTTCGGGCAACCGCGCTCCGGCGAGCCCGGCCGCATCTTCTACTACCAGTTCTTCGATCCTGACCGGAACGAGTTTGCCAATCTGTCGGTGTTTGAATTCAACCCCTCCACCTTCTCGCTCACACGCCGCATCTTCGCTGAGCGCGTCTACTGGAATGCCCATACCAATTCCTGGACCTTCCAGAACGGCTGGGAACGGGATATCGACGGAGCCACCATTACGCGATTCATCGAGTTCAGGAACGCATCCTTTGCTGAAATTCACGAGGAGCCAACCTACTTCAAGAAGGAGAGCCTGCAATCGCAGGAGATGAACTTCGGGCAGCTTAAGCACTACATCAGCGACCTGCGTCAGAGCGGATTTGACACCATGCGCCTGCAGGTTGCCCTGTGGCACAAGCTCACCTATCCGCTGATTGCCGTTGTCATGGCCCTGCTTGCGGTCCCATTTGCGCTCTCCATGGGCCGCCGCGGGTCCCTCACCGGTATCGCCGTCGCCATCAGCGTCGCGCTTACGTACTGGGTGATCGACGGCCTGTTTGCGGCCATGGGCAACGTCAATTACCTGCCCGCCGTATTCGCCGCCTGGACCCCGTTTGTGCTTTTCGCGCTGGCGGGCGGGTATCTGCTCCTGCGAACGCCCACCTGATCCGCAAGCGGGGGCCGCCCGCCATCGAATCACTTCTATCTCCGCCCTTCCCGCACGTACAATGGAGTCATGCTTCGCGACCTTGGGCCGCTTTTCAGCTACATGCGCCGCTACCGGTGGGGCTATGTGTGGGGGCTGCTCTCGTGCGTCCTTACCAACGCCGTCTGGGTGCTTTTCCCCAAGGTTCTGCAGGCCGCCATCGATGACCTGGATCGCGGAGTCACGCGCCGGCAGATTCTTATCTTTGCCGGATTGCTCGTCCTCATCGCCCTTGTCAAGGGCGTTTTCCTCTACCTGCAGCGGTGGATCCTCATCGGCATCTCGCGCAAAATCGAGTTCGACCTGCGCAATGACCTCTTCGTGCATCTTGAAAAGCAGGACACCGGCTTCTACCAGCACTACCGCACCGGCGACATCATGGCGCGCCTCACCAACGACCTCAACGCCGTGCGCATGCTGCTCGGTCCGGCCTTGATGTACAGCGCCAACACCATCTTCTTCACCGTCGGCGCGCTCTTCTTCCTGCTCGGCATCAGCCCCTGGCTCACTCTGGTGGCATGGGCTCCCATGCCCCTGGCAAGCGTCCTCATCCAGTATTTCGGCCGCAAAATTCATGACCGCTTCGAGAAGATTCAGGAGAGCTTCTCTGAAATCTCGGCTCAGGCGCAGGAGAACTACTCCGGTGCGCGACTGGTGCGCGCCTTTGCCCGCGAAGAAGCACAGATGAACCTCTTCGAGCAGGCCAATCGCAAGTACATCATGCGCGCTCAGCGGTTGGTGCAGCTCATGGGCATGCTCTGGCCCACGCTGGAGTTCATGCTCGGCATCTCCATGGTCATCACGCTGCTTGTCGGCGGCCACGAGGTGCTGGCGCATCGCATCACGCCCGGCGAGTTCGTCGCCTTCAACACCTACATGATTCTTCTCATCTGGCCCATCATTGCGGTGGGGTGGGTGGTCAACATCTTCCAGCGCGGCACCGCCTCGGTCAAGCGCATCCACGAACTTCTGCATGCTGAGCCGGCCATCGACGACAGGGAGGCCGATCCGTCAATCCCCTCCGATCTCACCCTTCAGGGTGAAATCGAATTTCGCCATCTGAATTTCAGCTATGGCAGCGTTCCGGTCCTGCGCGACATCTCCCTCCGCGTCCCCGCAGGCTCAACTCTGGCCATCGTCGGACCCACAGGCTCGGGGAAGACAACCATGGTCAACCTGATTTCGCGGCTCTATGAGGCGCCGGAGGGCGCTCTTCTCATCGACGGCAGGCCCATCCGGGAGTATCCACTTGCGGTCCTCCGCCACAACATTGGAATGGTGCCTCAGGAGACCTTTCTGTTCAGCGATACCATCGGCGAAAATCTCACATTTGGGGTTCCGGACGCATCTCCCGAAGAGCTGTTGCTGGCTGCAGAGGCCGCACATATCCGTGCCGAGTTTGAGGAGTTTCCGCAGGGATTTGAAACCATGGTCGGCGAGCGCGGCATGACCCTCTCCGGCGGGCAAAAGCAGCGCTCCGCCATCGCCCGCGCGCTTATGCGCCGCCCTGCCATCCTTATCCTCGATGATGCTCTGGCCAGCGTGGACGCCTATACCGAAGAGCGCATCCTTGGCGGATTGCGCAGTTACTCCGCCACCGCCACTACCATTCTCGTCTCCCACCGCGTCTCAACGGTGCGCGCGGCCGACCAGATTGCCGTACTTAATCGCGGGCACATCGTCGAGGTGGGCCGGCACGAAGAATTACTCGCTCGTGACGGATACTACGCAAGTCTCTATCAGAAGCAGCAGCTTGAAGAGGAGCTTACCGTAGCCGGATGACCCGGCCGCCCCGTGCCCGATCTCTAAGCTTGCTGTCTACTCCACACCCAGTACCTTCACGATGACGCGCTTGCGCCGCTGCCCATCAAACTCCGCATAGAACACGCGCTGCCACGTTCCAAGGTCCAGCCGGCCGGCCGTCACCGGCAGGGTTGTTTCGTGGTGCAGCAGAAGTGACTTCAGATGAGCGTCCCCATTATCCTCACCCGTGCGATGGTGCTTGTAATCCGGCCGCGCCGGCGCCAGATCCTCCAGCCACTTTCCGATATCTTCGATCAGCCCGCTTTCATGGTCATTCACATATACCGCCGCCGTAATGTGCATGGGCGACACGAAGCACAGCCCATCGCGCACGCCGCTGCGCTCCACAATTGCTTCCACCTCTTCGGTGATATGCACCATCTCTCTGCGCCGTTTTGTATCAAAGACCAGATACTCCGTATGACTCTTCATGTCGTTCCACCGGCTTTCGCTCCAGTTCTGGCGGCCGGACGGCTCAGCCATTATCCTTAAGATTAACGTGACTTGCTCCGGCTCATCCCCGTCCCAGGTCCTCTCTCAGCAGGCGCTCGATCTGCTTGCCTCGGGAGCGCCCGCTGAAGCCGCCACGGCCTTTCGCCAGGCCACTGAAGCTGATCCCGCAAACTTTGAGGCTCATCATGGACTCGTGCGCGCCTTGCGCGACGCCGGCAGGCTTGAGCAGTCAGTCGAGGCTGCGCTTGCCCTCACCGCGCTCACGCCATTGGATCCCCTTGCCCACACCGCGCTCTCCATCTCGTTGCAACAGGCAGGCCGGATTCCTGAAGCCGAGGCAGCCGCGGCCCGCGCGCGCATCCTGGAGTGGAAAATCCAGTTGCAATCCACGCCGCAGCGGGAGAACGCGCCGTCATGACACCTCGCCAGCGGCCAGGCTCGGCCCAACGCCTGCGCCGTATGCACGACCAGTTGCTTGCGGCCTATGGACCGCAGCACTGGTGGCCGGCCGGTACGGCCTTTGAGGTGGTCCTTGGCGCATATCTTACCCAAAATACGGCATGGAGATCGGTCGAGCGTTCCCTCGACAATCTGCGTGCGGCCGGCGCGATTTCGATGGCCGGCATGCGCGCCACGCCGATTGATCGCCTGCAGCAGCTCATTCGCCCCTCAGGCTTCTTCACCCACAAGGCTCATGCGATCAAGGCGTTCCTGTTTATGCTCGATCGGGAGTTTGAAGGTTCGCTCGAATCGCTGGCCGCACGGCCCACTACCGAGCTGCGTTGCCGCCTGCTGGCGTTACCCAACGTTGGGCCGGAGACCGCCGACGCAATTCTGCTCTATGCGCTCAATCATCCTGTTCCGGTCGCCGACGAGTATCTTCGCCGCATCGCCGAGCGCCACGGTCTTCTGGCGCCTGCACCGGCACGTAACCGCAAGGGATACGAGGCGCTTGCCAGCCTTGCGCGGCAATCTTTTGCCGGGAGCCCTGTCCATGCCCTGGCTCCGCTCTACAACGAATTTCATGCGCTCACAGTGGCCGTGGGCAAGGCTCACTGCGGCAGGGTACCCGAATGTGGCCATTGCCCGCTTGCCTCGGATCTGAAATGGGCCGTTCCGCCCGTGAACCGGCAGCCGGCAAAGCTCGCTCATATTCGGCCTTACCGCACCTAGCGCAGAACGTTCTCCGCATTCTCTCCGGTCTGTCCGATCAGGGCGTACTTGCCCACCTTGTAGCCGAGGTCGCTGCGCGACAG
>DASSHM010000028.1:0-7134 GCA_035692885.1 Occallatibacter sp. | reverse complement strand
GGAGTCGGCGATGTTGAAATCCGGCCAGTGATAGCTGAAGATATGGACCTCGATGAAGTCAACGACGGAGCCATATGCGATGCGATCATGCACGTTGCCCAGCGCGCCGCCGAGCACGAGCGCGAGGGCCACAGTGGTGAGCGTGAAGCGATGGCCAAGCCGGAGCATGAAGACCAGGACCACGAGAGCCGCCACCAGCGTGAACGAAACAAGTCCCCAGCGGACGGCATCCGGCGATGCGGAATCGGCAAAGAGCGAGAAGGCGGCGCCCTCGTTGGTCCAATGGGTGATGCGGAGCACGCCGGGGATAATCGGGATGGCGTCGCCGATGTGGACGTGCGCGGTGACCCACGTTTTAGTGAGATGGTCGAGGAGCATAACCAGCGCGGAGATCAGAAGCAGCCAGGGGAGACGCCGGGGAGGAGGAAAGTTCACTGGTGCGCCTCCGTGGGTTGTGGCGGAGCAATGCCCATTTCTTCAAGCGTCGCATGGCAGCGGGTGCACACGTTCTGCCAGATGCCGTAGCCGGAGACAACCGGCATGAAGTTCCAGCAGCGGGCACACTTGGTGCCGGAGGCAGGTGACGCCTTCACGGCCAGTTGTACGCCCTGGACGACAGAGACGCCCGAGACATTGATGACTTCTTTCAGCCCGGCGGCGTGGCGCTGGAGCACCTGGAGAAGTTCGCCGGAGGCCGCGATCTCAAGCTGGGCTTCAAGACCCTTGCCAATGCGTTTGGCCTGCCGTTCTTCCTCAAGCACGCGCAATGCCTCGTCGCGGACGGCGAAGACCTGTCTCCACTCCTCAAGGATTGGCGCCGGGTCAGCGGAGAATACTTCTTCCGGCACGGGGAAGCGGGCGAGGTGCACACTGGGTTCGCGGGCTTCGACGGCGGGCAGGTGCTCCCAAGCTTCTTCGGCTGTAAAGCTGAGGATGGGCGCGACAAGACGGACGAGCACCTCTGTGATTCTCCAAAGCACGGTTTGAGCGGAGCGGCGGGCTGGATTCGACGGCGCAAAGGTGTACATCCTGTCCTTTAGTACGTCGAGGTAGAAGGCGCTGAGGTCGACAATGGCGAACTCGTTCACGGCCTGGTACACGCGGTGGAACTCGAATGCTTCGTACCATGCCAGGACCTTTCCAGTGAGGTCGCGGGTACGAGCCAGCATGTAGCGGTCGAGCGGAAGCAGGCCGGACTCTGGAACACCGTCACGCGCGGGATCAAAACCGCCCAGGTTGCCCAGCAGGAACCGGAAAGTATTACGCAGTTTGCGATACAGGTCGGCGCAGCGCTGCATCAGGTTTTCGCTGGCCGCGGTGTCTTCGCGGAAGTCGACGGATGCGACCCAGAGGCGGACAATTTCGCCGCCCATGCGGTCTGCGATGTCGATGGGATCAACGCCGTTGCCCAGGGACTTGGACATGGCGCGACCCTGCTCGTCGAGAGTCCATCCGGCGGTTGCAACGTGCGAGTAGGGAGCACGGCCGCGCAAGGCCACGGAGGTGAGCAGCGATGAGTGGAACCAGCCTCGGTGCTGGTCGCCACCTTCGAGATAAAGGCACTTTGTTCCGCCGTCCTTCTGGAAAGAAGAGTACGCCGGCTTAAGATCGGAGTCGGATTCACAAACGGCAAGCCAGCTCACGCCAGAGTCGAACCAGACATCGAGAATGTCAGTTTCGCGGCGGAATTGAGTTCTCCCGCAGTGCGCGCAGGCCGTTCCGGCAGGCAGCAGGGCAGCCGCATCGGAAGAGTGCCATGCCTCGGCCCCCTCGCTCTCAAACAGAATGACAATCTTCCGATTCAAGGCGGGGTCGAGAATGGGCTTGTCACAGCCCTCGCAAAGAAAGACGGCGATGGGCACACCCCAGATTCTCTGCCGGCTGATGCACCAGTCGGGGCGCGTCGCAATCATATTTGTGATGCGCTCCTTGCCCCACGCCGGGTCCCAGACGACCTTGTCAATTTCGTCGATGGCGGCCTGGCGGAAGGACTTTTCCTCGCTCGTTCCGGTCGCGATGGTTGTGTCCAGGGAGATGAACCACTGCTCAGTGGCGCGGAAGATAACCGGATTGTGACAGCGCCAGCAATGGGGGTAGGAGTGCTCAAGATCAGCGGAAGCGAGAAGTGCTCCCCGCTCCTCAAGCATGGCCATGATGATGGGGTTTGCCTCCCATACCTGCATGCCCTCGAAGGGCGGTGGCGAAGCATGGGTCCAGGCATCAGGGTCAACGTGGATGTGGCCGGCGGCGTCCACGCGGCAGACAGGGTCGAGCCCGTAGCGCTGACCGGTGTAAAAATCGTCCGCTCCGTGCGAGGGCGCCGTGTGAACCGCGCCGGTGCCGGTTTCAGCGGTGACGTAGGTGGCGAGCACGCCGAGGACACTACGCTCCAGAAAAGGGTGCTGAAATGTGGCGTGCTCCATCCTGCTGCCCTTGAAGCGCGCCACCTCGCGGGCCTCGCCCAGCTTGCAGGCTGCTATGACAGAGGAAGCCAGTTCAGCGGCGACGATATAGACCGGGCCGGACCTGCCGGGAGCGCCGGCGGTGGCAAGCGCAACGTAGTCAAAGCCGGGGTGAAAGGCCACGGCCATGGATGCGGGAATGGTCCATGGGGTTGTGGTCCAGATGATGGTGTAGACCTCACTGCCAGCCAGGCGAGGATCAATGGCTCCCGTATCCGAGGTGAGCGCATATCGCACGTAGACAGAAGGGCTGGTGTGGTTCTCATACTCCACCTCGGCCTCTGCGAGCGCGGTACGGTCATGGATGCACCAGTAAACCGGCTTGAGGCCGCGGTAGACGAAGCCCTTCTCAAGGAAGCCGTAAAAGGCTTCGAGAGTGCGTGCCTCATAGGCGCGCGACATGGTTTTGTAGGGAAGGCTCCAGCGGCCGAAGCAGCCGATGCGCTGGAACTGCGCGGTTTGCAGGTCAATGTACTTCTGCGCGTAATCACGGCAGGCCGCGAGCACGGCCGGGGCGGGCATTTCCAGCTTCCTGCGACCGAGCTGTTCGTCCACCTTGATTTCAATGGGCAGGCCGTGGCAGTCGTAGCCGGGGACGTAGGGTGCGTCGAAACCGGCCATGGTCTTTGATTTGACGACGAAGTCCTTCAGGCATTTGTTGAGCGCGTGACCCAGGTGGATGGGGCCGTTGGCGTAGGGCGGGCCGTCGTGCAGCAGGTAGGAGGGCCGCCCCCTGCCAGCCCTGCGCAACTCGTCATACAAGCGCATCGAGGCCCAGCGAGCCAGCCGAAGTGGCTCATTCTGGGGTAGATTGGCCTTCATAGGGAAGGCGGTATGCGGCAGGGTCAAGGTCGCCTTCAACTCCGGCGCTAAAGACATCGTCACTCCTGAAAGCGGCTGCAAAACAGTTCATTTCCAGTGTAAATGGCGGAGAAGTTTTCCGGTAACCAGAGCAAAGCCGGCTCGTCTATTGTTTTATGGAAACACCGCCTCCGGAGGCCAGGATTCTCTGGAGGGTGCCCAGCCATAGCCCTGACGCGATGTCGTGCAGACAGCGGAGGGTTTGGTCAAGCATAATGGAAGTGTGTCCTGGACACGGACGATTCACTGAGGGCGCGCGCGGGCTTCAAGGCCATCAGCACATATGGCAAACGAGCTACTTACACAGTCAGAGCCGGAGACTGAGGTTGCCACAGCCTTGACGGCCGGGCACGAACTCGATGCGTTCCTGGGAAGGGCCTTTGACGAAAAGCCCATCTGGACGACGCTCTACGAGAGTGTCCGCGACTTCTTTTTCCCTCCCAAACTGCCGCCTCTCGAACTGACTTCAAAGCCAATACCGGTGCCCGACAGGATGGCTGTCAAGGCCAATCCCTGGGCGATCGGCATTGCGACAACGGTGAACATCCTCATTCTGCTGGCGGCCATTCTCATTGGCATCCGGACGGTGGTGAAGATTGTAGAAAAGCCCAATCTCCAGTCCACCAACATCGATGTGGGCGAGTGGAAGCCAACGTCGCCCCAGTCTGGATCCTCGGGGGGCGGAGGTGGCGGCGGAGCGCATGACAAGGTGGATCCCATCAAGGGTAAGCTGCCCAAAATTGAGAAGCTGCCCAAGACGCCTCCGATGGTGCCCATCCTGGAGCATCCCAAGCTGCCTGAGCCACCGTCGATTAACGTGCAGCCGAACATCCAGCTGCCGGACAATCCGGCTCTGGATACATTTGGCGTGACCCGGTCGCCCAATGTAACGCTGGCCATGAACGGCCAGGGCGGCGGAGGCGGCATGGGCAGCGGCCAGGGCGGCGGTCTGGGCTCCGGCCGGGGTAACGGATATGGCCCGGGCGAGGGCGGTGGAGCTGGAGGCGGACTGTACCGCGTGGGCGGTGGCGTCTCGGCTCCGTCGGTGCTGTTTGCGCCGGAGGCCGAGTTCAGCGACGAGGCGCGGCGCGCCAAGTATCAGGGAGTCTGCCTGATTTCCCTGATTGTGGACGCGCAGGGAAATCCCCAGAATCCCCGCGTCATTCGCGCGCTGGGCATGGGTCTGGACGAAAAGGCGCTGGAGGCGGTGAGGAAGTATAAGTTCAAGCCAGCCATGCTGAACGGACGCACGCCGGTGCCCGTGAGAATCACCATCGAAGTGAACTTCAGACTGTATTAGACTGAGCGCGGGATCGAGTCCTGAGGCGGAGCGCAGAGGCGTTCTGCCTTTTCTAATCTGTCAGGCCTTTGGAATCAATTGATTGGTTCGCGATTCCGAGCGCACGGGCTGTGGTAATCTTCGCTGTTCCTGAAAATGTGGAGATGACGATGCGGCTAGGGCGGCTTGGAGCGTGGACGGCTGGGTTGATGGGGCTGATTCTGGCGGTGGGGGCTGCGCAGTTGGCCGTGGCGCAGGCGGACTACCCATTTCGTAATCCAAAGCTCAGCGATGACGCGCGGATTGCCGACCTGCTGAGCAGGCTGACAATAGAAGAGAAGATTAATCTCATGTCAGATCACCCCACCATTCCCCGGCTGGGGTTGGAGTTTTCCGGCCAGGTAGAGGGCCTGCACGGGCTGGCGTTGGGCGGGCCAGCAGGCTGGGGCGGCCGGGGACTGCTGCCGGTACCGACCACGATTTTTCCACAGGAGAAAGGACTGGGTGCGACGTGGGACCCGGCCCTGCTGAAGAAGGTGGCCGCGCTGGAGGGCTATGAGGCTCGATATGCCTATCAGAACCCGGTGATACACCGGGGAGGCGTGGTGGTGCGAGCGCCCAACGCGGACCTGAGCCGTGATCCGCGCTGGGGGCGGACGGAGGAATCGTACGGCGAGGACCCGTTCCTGGTGGGAACACTTACAGTAGCGTTTGCACAGGGGCTGCAGGGGCCTGATCCGAAGCACTGGCAGGCGGCGTCACTGATGAAGCATTTCCTGGCCAACGAGAATGAAGACGGCCGCACGCACAGCTCGTCGGACTTCAGCGAGAGGCTGTTCCGCGAGTACTACTCAGTACCGTTCCGCATGGGCTTTGAGCAGGGTGGCTCAAGGGCGGTGATGGCTGCATACAACGCATGGAACGGCATCCCCATGATGATTCATCCGGTGCTGAAGAATGTGATGATTAAGGAGTGGGGGAACGATGGACTGATCTGCACCGATGGTGGCGCGCTGGGGCTGCTGATTACCTCCCACAAGGCATTTCCTGACAAGGAGCAGGGCGCGGCGGCGGCGGTGAAGGCGGGGATTAATCATTTTCTTGACACCTACAAGGAAGACCTGTCCAAGGCATACAAGGACAAGCTGGTGACCGAGGCGGACCTCGATGCATCGCTGAAGAATCTGCTGCGGGTCTACCTGCGGCTGGGCGAGATGGATCCACCGGGGGTTGACCACTATGCGGAGATTGGGCGCAAGCTCGACGGGGAACCGCCGCCGTGGCAGCGCGAGTCAAGCCGCGAACTGGCCCGGAAGGCAACGGACGAGTCAATTGTTCTGCTGAAAAACGAAAATAACACCCTGCCCCTGGATAAGAGCAGGCTTAAGACAATTGTGGTCATCGGGCCGTGGACGGGGCAGGTGCTGCTGGACTGGTACAGCGGCACGCCACAGCATGCGGTCACGATACTCGATGGCATTCGCGAGGCGGTGGGGAAAGACACGCAGGTGCTCTACTCCGATGGCTCAGATGAGGCGGAGTCGGCGGCGCTGGCCCGCAAGGCGGATGTGGCGATTGTGGTGGTGGGCAACCACCCGGAGTGCAATTCCGGCTGGGACCAGTGTCCGACGCCCTCGAACGGCAAGGAGGACGTGGATCGCAAGACGGTTTCGCTGGAGATGGAGTCGCTCGTCAAGGCGGTGTACGCCGCGAATCCGCATACGGTGGAGGTGCTGCGGTCGAGTTTTCCCTATGCAATTGTGTGGAGCGAAGAGCATGTGCCCGCGATTGTGCACATGGTGCACAACAGCGAAGAGGAGGGCCACGGACTGGCCGACGTGCTGTTTGGCAACTACTCGCCCGCCGGCCGGCTGACGCAGACGTGGCCAACAGGAGATGCACAACTGCTGCCAATCATGGACTACAACCTGCTGCACGGGCGAACCTACATGTACAGCAAGCTGAAGCCGCTGTATGCCTTCGGATTCGGACTGAGCTACACGACGTTCAAGTATGAAGGAGTGAGCCTCAGCGCCCAGCAGATGACCGCCGACGGCGATGTGCAGGTGGCGGTGAAGGTGAAGAACACCGGCAATCGCGACAGCGACGAGGTGGTGCAGGTGTATGTGCAGCACCTGGGCTCCGCGGTGGAGCGGCCGCGGATTGAACTGAAGGGGTTCAAGCGTGTGCACATTGCCGCGGGAGGTGAGATGGACGTGCCCATGGAGCTGAAGGCGCGCGACCTCGCTTACTGGGACACCGCTGACCATGTCTGGAAGGTGGAGAAGGAGCAGGTGCGGGTGCTGGCGGGCGGATCGAGTGACAACCTGCCCGTGAACGCCACGGTGAGCGTGACGGACAGCAGGGAATTCAAACCGTAGAGAGATGCGAGAGGTCTAATCCGTGGATTGTCCGGCTGTATGGATTCAGGGATGAAGGCGTGGAGTTGATCAGGATGGTGCGCCCGGAGAGATTCGAACTCCCGGCCTACTGATTCGTAGTCAGTCGCTCTATCCAGCTGAGCTACGGGCG
>DASSHM010000027.1:0-3001 GCA_035692885.1 Occallatibacter sp. | reverse complement strand
CTCGGCCACCTTCTCAAAGTCGCTGGTGCTGATGGAGGCGTCAGTGAACTGCTTGAGCGCATTTTGCAGGGTGGCGAGGAAGGCATTGTCGCCGATTTCGCCGCGCAGCATGTGGAAGATCATGGCCCCTTTCTCCAGGGTCATGGACTGAAACTGGGGCGAGAACGGGGCCAGACGGCTGGCGCTGGAGAGGGGAATGGTGTCATATGCCAGCGCGCCGGCCGCCACATCCTCAAGCGCGGAGTTCAGCGCCGATTTGCCGCTTTCTTTCTCGAGGTACATCAGCTCGCCGTAGCGCGCCATGCCGTTGGTGATCCAGGCATCGTTGAGGGTGCGGGGGCTGACCTCGGACCCCCACCACTGATGGGCAATGGTGTTGGCCAGCAGGCGGACGCCGGCTTTATCGGCAACGTGCGAACCCATCATGCCGGCCAGCTCGGGAGCCCATGTGGCGGGCAACGTGTCATTGGGCAGCTCGACCACGTTGAGATGAATCGTCTCATTGGGGCCGAAGGCGCCGGTGAAGTAGTTGTACTCGTCGGCCGCGGTCTGGGCGAGCTTGTTTCCGGACTCCTGATGGCTGACGGTGAGGTAGACCTTCACATTGCCGGGTCCGGCTGTGTAGGGCCCCATGTAACGGCCGGCGATGACGGTGCCGGGGAATCCGGGCCGGGTCCAGTTGAAGTCGTATTGCTCGCCCGGCTTGCCGTTAGAGAGCGTGACCGGGTGACCTGCGCCCGTGCTGCCGCTGGCAAATACCTGCATGCCCTGGGGAACGCTGATGTGCATCTCCGCGGTGAACCGGTCGGTCATGTAGCCGGTGATGGGGAACCACCGGGCGGGGTAGAGCAGATAGGTGACGGGCTCCTGAATGGCGGCAAGCTTGAGGCCCTCGACCGGCCCATCCTCGTTGCCGGTGATGACGCCCTCGTACTCGAAGGTCCAGTGGCAGGGTTGCCCGTCGACAAAGGGCGTATTGGGCGTAATGCGGATGGTGCCGTCGGCAAGCCGCTCGCCGGTGAGCAGCTTGCCCGTATCGTCCGTGATTTTTGTGAGCTTCAGGGCGGGATGAAAGCCGAAACTGACCTCGGGCATACTGGCAGGCGCGGTAAACGTGACCACTGCGGTGGCTTCAAGATGGTGTGTGGCGGTTTCGATTTCCGCATTGATCTTGTAGCTGGCGATGTCGAGCGCCGGACGCCCGGAGGACTGTGCCGCAAGGGGGGCGGCGACTGCAAGACCCATTGCCAGAATGCCGAGCACGCTCAAAAGCCTGCGTGGTCCAACGTGAGGCTTCATCATCTGCTTTCTCGAAACCCTCGCAATCATCATTACCCGATTCCTGCCAGTTTAAGCCTCGCCGCCGGGATTATTGAAACGCCGCTTCCAAGCCCCGGCCCCGCGTGCAACCGCGTTCCGGGCCTGCGCTCCGGACCGGTGCACCGGCGCGGACCAATTCAGCCGTTACAGGGCCACGGAACCGCCAACCGGGGAAGACAGGGTGAGTTGGCGCAGGACAGTCACAGCCACCCGGTCAATTGCGCCGCCGCGTTCCTCTCCTTCCGCGCCGGGGCTGCCGCTCAGCAGGTCACAAACCTTTGCCAGCTCCTGCATCATGGACTGCCGCTGAGGCCCATCGGGTAGCAGCGGCGCAACATGACGGACGATGTTTTGTGCCCGGAAATCGTGCTGGATCAGCTCGGGGACGATCCGGCGGCCGGCAACCAGGTTGACCATGGCGACGTGAGGCACCCTGACCACCCGCTGCGCGATGGCATAGGTAAGAGGCGAGACGCGGTAGACCACCACGAACGGATTTCCGATGAGAGCGGCTTCAACCGTGGCCGTGCCGCTGGCGACCACGGAGGCACGGGCATGGAACAGCGCGGCGCGGGCATCGTCGCAGACACGAACGGGCAACCCGGCGGCATGGGCTGCGAGGAGGTCAAGCGCCATCTGCCTTTGGGCGGGATTGAGAGTGGGAGCCAGCGGCAGAATGAATTCGAGGTTGTCACTTTCACCGCACTGCGCGTCAAGCAAGCGGGCGGCTGTGAGCATTTCAGGCAGGTTGTAGCGAATCTCCCGGGCGCGGCTGCCGGGCAGCAGACCGATCCACGCGTGATTGGGGCTGAGGCCGTGGAGACGGGCGAAATCCGCGCGGGAGATTGAAGGCAGGGGCAACCCGGCGAGAGGGTGACCCACGAACTCAGCCGGGACGCCATGTTCGCGGTAGAAGGGCTCCTCGAACGGAAAGATTACGAGCATGCGGTCGACGAACCGCTGCACAAGACGCATGCGATGCTTTTTCCACGCCCAGAGCTGAGGGCTGACAAAGTAGATGACCGGGATGCCAAGGTCATGGAGCTGGCGAGCCAGTCGCAGATGAACGTCAGGGAAATCGATGAGCACAGCCACCGCGGGGCGGCCGCGGCGGATTGCGTTGCTTAGCTTGCGGAACTCGCGATAGATGCGGGGCAGGTGGCGGATGACCTCGGTGATGCCCATGACGGCCACGTCTTCAGCGCGGACAATGCGCTCAAGCCCGGCATCAGCCATGCGCAGGCCGCCCATGCCGATGAAGCGGGCACTTCGGCCACTGGCAGCGAGGCGGCGCTTCAGGGCCTCAATGAGCAATGCGCCGTAGTGCTCGCCGCTGGCCTCGCCGGCCGAGATGAAGATGGTGGGGTCGGACATGCGCGCGCCTCGTCCTGCGCTGGAAACATGATAGCGGGTAGCGCGGTAAGCAAGATGCGGCAGACCGGAGGCGCTAAAAGCGGAAGAGGTGATTGATCTTCATGTAGATCGTGCTCTGGTCATTGATAAGGGATGAGCCGGAGCGGGGCAGGATGGGAAAGCTGGAATCGCAGAGACCGTCAGGGCCGCGGGTGCAGAGGTTGGAGTCGAGGTTGACGAAGTCAGTGGTGTAGCCGAGGTAGAAGGCCGTACCGGGGTGGGGCAGATAGGTGAGCAGGATGTTGCCATACACGTCGCGATTGTCCGC
>DASSHM010000026.1:0-17652 GCA_035692885.1 Occallatibacter sp. | reverse complement strand
TTCTCGCTGCTTGCCGGCTGCCTGTGGGCCTTCCAGAAGCAAACCATGCCCCGATGGATCAGCCTCGCGCTCTGCATTGTGCTGGGCGGCGCGGGGTTCCGCATCTACGTCACCTACGGCGGGGTATGGGCGCTGCAGTTCGTCGAGTGTGCCGCGCACATCGTTACGGCCCTGCTGGTCCTCTACGTCTTCCGCCGCATCTCGGCCGGAACGGTTCTCACCAGCCTGGGCTTTCTTGCCTGGTCATCCCGGTTCTTTCTGTTGTCCCCGGCTCTCACCGTGCGTCCCATGTTGGACCATGCCCTGCACAACTTGATTGCGCTTGGCGTCATCGTTGCCGCCGCGGGACTGATCATGATTGCATTTGAGTCACAGGCGGGGGCACATCAGGCAGGCCGCGACCGCGAGGCGCGCGCCCGCAAGGAGATTGAGGCGTACACGCGGCTCAATCTCACCATCCGGCGCGTCGAAGACCTCGATCATCAGGCCGTTGAAATCTGCCGGACCGTTGTGGATCACAGTTTCTTCCGCCAGTCCGCCCTGCTTCTCGTTCAGAATCCCGGCCGGTTCCAGCTCGCCGGTACGGCAGGGTTTGACGACGCCGCTGTCAACGCGCTTGAGGCCGCCGCTCCGCGCATCCCCACGGACGGCCTGCTCGCGCTCGGAACTGCCGAGCCGGTTGTTCCTCACGCACAGACCTTTCCGCTCCACCTTGAGTCCTGGCTCCAGCCCGGCGATGACATCGAGCGCCTTCGCCTCGGCGAAGTCCTCGCCGTGCCGCTGCAGGGCCGATCCTCCTTCGAGGGCATCCTCCTGCTCGCCGCGCGGCGCAACCCTGAAGATTTGCTGCATGCCCAGGATCTGCTCCCTGCCGAGCTGCTGGCCGCGCGCATCCAGGTCGCCCGTGATCGCGCCCTCATGCTTGAGAAGCTCGTTGACAGCGAAAAGTTCGCCAGCCTGGGCCAGCTCTCCGGCAGCGTCACCCGCCAGCTCAACAACCCGCTCACGGTCATCCTCGGCTATGCCTCCATGCTTGAGGAGTCCACCGACCTTACCCCGCAGATGCGCAAGGCCATCGACGCCATGGTCAATGAGGCCCGGTCCATGCGGTCCACCGTCGACAGCCTCGCCCGCATGTCCCACGCCCAGGCTGGGCAGATCGCCGCCGTCTCCATCAGTGAGCTGCTCTCGGATATGGAGCAGCTTCATCGCACTGAATTTCTTCACCGTTCCATTAACTTTCGCCTCAACGTCCAGCCCTCCATGCCGCTGGTCCACGGCAACCCGCAGCAGATACGTCAGGCCGTCCTCTATTGCATCCAGTTCGCCATTGAAGCGGTAGAGAGCCTCGACCCCAGCAGCGATCGCGCCATTCGCGTCGAGGCCGCCGTTCACGACGGCAGCGTCCGCGTCACCATCGCCCACTCCGGCCCCTCCTTCGTGCATCCGGCTCGCGCCTTCGACCCCTTCGTGCCCGCCCCCAGCGGCGGCGAGACGGCCGGCCTCGGCCTCAGCCTCTGCGCCACCATCCTGCGCGAAAACCGGGGCCGCATCACCGCCATCAATAACGAGCCTCGCGGCGCTGCCATCATTCTCGATTTGCAGGCTGCCTAGACCCTGAGTCCCGTCCCATTCCGCCGTGTTCCCGCGGGTGTACACTGCTTCTTCGCGCGCCACGGCTTCCTGGCCGGGCGCGGACAGGCCCACCCATGCGCAGAGCTCCACTCCTCCTCCTCGCCCTCGTCCTTGTCTCCACATTTCTATCCGCACAGCCAGCCACATCCCGGCGTCCCATGACATTCGAGGACATGATGGCCATGAAGCGCCTCGGCTCCACCGCCGTCTCGCCCGACGGCCGCTGGCTGGCCTACTCCGTCACCTCAGTCGATCTCGCCGGAAACAGCAAAACCTCCCAACTCCACCTCCGGCTCATCGCCGGTGGCCAGGCAATCGACGCTGCCGTCACCCAGCCCGGCGACTCCGGCCTCGAGTTCTCGCCCGATAACCGACGCATCCTCTTCCTCAGCGACCGCTCCGGCTCCCCGCAGGTCTGGATTGCCGCCTTTGACCCCGCCACCGGGGCCACCAGCGATCCCCACAAGCTCACCAGCATCTCCACCGGAGCAGGCAACGCCATCTGGTCACCGGACGGTCACTCCGTGCTCTTTACCTCCTTCGTGTATCCCGACTGCCCGGCCATCACGCCTACCGACGGCGGCTCCGGGGTCCCCGCGGACGGGTCTTCGTCCGTGGGGTGGGGTGCGGGAGACAACTGCAACGCCCGCAAAGACGCGGCCCTGGCCGACAGCCCGGTCAAGGCACGCATCTTCACCCATCTGCTCTTTCGCCACTGGGATCACTTCACCGGACAAAAGCGCTCCCACTTGTTTCTAGCCTCGATTCCCGACGGCGCTCTTCGCGATCTCACTCCCCATCAGGCCAATGACGTGCCGCCCTTCTCGCTGGAGGGCAGCGGGTGCGGTTGCGCGTTTTCACCGGATGCGAAGCAGATTGCCTACACCGTCAAGGACGTTCCCGTCCCCGCCATCTCCACCAACTCCGATATCTTCACCCTCGACCTGACAAACTCTGAAGCCAAAGCCGTCAAGGTCTCCACCGCGCCCGGCGGCGACTTCTCGCCCGCCTACTCGCCCGACGGGAAATACCTCGCGTGGCGCTCCCAGGCCCGCGCCGGATATGAAAGCGACAGGTTCCGCCTCGTCCTGATGGACCGCAAGACCAAGGCCATCCGCGACCTGCTGCCCCGCTTTGACCGCTGGGTGGACGAGTTCGCCTGGGAGCCGGACTCGAAGCACCTGGCATTCGTCGCCGGCAACCAAGGCAATGAGTCGCTTTACTCCATCGGCATCGACGGCGGAGACCTCCGCAGATTCAACAACATTCAGGGCGACTGGAGCGGCATCCATCCCGGCCCGCTGCTCGCCCATGGAAATGAGCGGATCATCGGCAGCCTCATGACGGTTCAGAGCCCGCCGGAGGCCGTCCTCGCAGATCTTGGTCAAGCTGCGGACACCACAAGGCCGTACACGCCAATCCCCATCACCCACCTCAACACCGCCCTGCTTGCCCAGCTCGACCTCGCCCCCATGGAGCCCTTCTGGTTCACCGCCAGAGACGGCGTCAGGCTCGAAGGCTTCATCCTCAAGCCGCCCCACTTCGACCCCGCCCGAAGATACCCGGTCAAGTTCCTCATCCACGGCGGTCCGCAGGGCGCATGGGACCAGTCCTGGTCCTATCGCTGGAATCCCGAGCTTTTCGCCGCCTCGGGCTATGTCGTCGTCATGGTCAACCCCCGAGGTTCCACCGGCTACGGCCAGGCCATCATCGACGGCGTCAATGGCGACTGGGGCGGCAAGCCCTATACCGATCTCATGACCGGCCTCAACTACGCCGAGCAGCACTTCCCCTACATCGACAAGACCCGCGAGTGTGCCCTCGGTGCAAGTTATGGTGGCTACATGGCCAACTGGATACTTGGCCACACTCACCGCTTCCGCTGCATCGTCACCCACGACGGAATGTTCAATCCCGAGTCCGCCTACGGCTCCACCGATGAGCTGTGGTTCAACGAGTGGGAGTTCCGCGGCAAGCCGTGGGACTACTACGGCAAGCCCGATGCACAGAATCCATACCGGAGGTGGGCGCCATCGCTCTATGCTCGCAACTTCAAGACCCCCACCCTCGTCGTACATGGGCAGCTCGACTACCGCCTCGACGTCAGCGAGGGATTCCAGCTTTTCACCACCCTCCAGCGCCTCGGCGTGCCCAGCAAAATGCTTTATTTCCCTGACGAAGGCCACTGGGTCCTCAAGCCGCAGAACTCCCGCCTCTGGTGGAAGACCGTCAACGACTGGGTGGACCAATGGGTCGGCCACGGTACCGCGGAGTGAAATCCTGACCCGGCTTTGCGTGGATTTTGACCCAACCGGCGCACAATGGAACTGTTGGTTCAGGATGCCCGGCGGGGCGGGGGTACCCCCACCCCCTGTAAAATTTGCAGTTTTCCACACGAACTTTGCAGTTTATTTCGCACATTGGAGTATACTGCGTAGCCCACGCTCATCCATGGCCTTCAGCGCCCAATCCGCCCGTGGCCCAGCCAGCCGCCGCTCCTTCCTTGATGAGGAGGGCCTCTACGCGTATGCGGTCCGGGCGCTCGGCCGCAGCATGCGCACTGAGGCGGAACTCCGCCGTCTCATGTCCAGCCGCGTTGAACCCGGGGCTGTGGGCCAGGCCGCCATCAACGCCGTCATCTGCCGCCTCAAGGAGCATGGCTATCTGGATGACAAATCCTTTGCTGAGACCTACGCCCGTCTGCGCCAGGAGAATGAGAAGCTCGGGCGTCGCCGCGTGCGCCAGAACCTGCTCCAGAAGGGCGTCAACGCCGGCCTGATTGAGCAGACGCTTGAGGTCCGCTACGCCGACGCCAGCGAGGAAGCGCTCGCCCGGCAGCACCTTGAGCGCAAGCACATCCGCAAGCCGGAAAACGAAAAGGAGACCGCACGGGTCGTTCGACGCCTCGTGGCCGCTGGATTCTCCACCGGCGTCATTTACCGGATTCTGCGTCAGTGGGATGTTCCCGATGAAACCCTGTCTGCCTTGGATTCAATCCACACAGGAGATGCCGACGATGGGGAATGCCAATGAGAGCGTTGCCAGGGTGGTTCGCCGGGTCGCAACAACCCTCTTCGCCACCGCCGTAGCGTTCTGCCTCGGCGCCGTCGCCGGCGGTCTTTATTGTGACCTCTGGGTGATGCCGGGCTGGATCAAGAACTACTCCGAGGGCGGCAACCTCGCCATGGGCGTGCTCGCTTACATCGTCCTCGGCGCCTTCGTGTTCGCATTCATTGTCTTCGTCCTCGGCGCCTGGTGGACCATCGCCTCCTTTCGCGAGCAGAAAAACTCGCGATTCGGCGCCGTTGGCTAGCGGCGGCGCCGTCCACGGGCATCCGCGCGCCGCTTCATGGCCGGGCCGCGCTGCAATTACACTGTTTGCGTATGCAAGTCCGCTCTGGAAACGAGATACGCGAGACCTTTCTGCGCTTTTTTGAGTCGAAGGGCCACCGCCGGGTGCACTCTTCCTCGCTGGTTCCCGCCAACGATCCCACGCTGCTGTTCGCCAACGCCGGCATGAACCAGTTCAAGGATCTCTTCCTCGGCGCTGAAAAGCGCGCCTATCTTCGCGCCACCACCTCGCAGAAGTGCGTCCGCGCCGGCGGCAAGCACAACGACCTTGAGAACGTCGGCTTTACCCGCCGCCACCACACCTTCTTTGAGATGCTGGGCAACTTCTCGTTCGGTGACTACTTCAAGCGCGAGGCCATCCAGTTCGCGTGGGAGCTGGTCGCCAGCCCCGAGTGGTTCGGCATCCCCAAGGACCGCCTCTACGTCACCATTTTTGAGGGCGCCGACGGAGTCCCGCGCGACGGCGAGGCCGAGAAATTCTGGATTGAAGCCGGCGTGCCCAGGGACCGTATCTTCGAGTACGGCCTGAAAGACAACTTCTGGCAGATGGGCGAAACCGGCCCCTGCGGCCCGTGCTCGGAGATCTTCTATGACATGGGCATTGAAGCCGCGCAGACGCCCGGCGTGGATTTTCCCTTCGGCAAGGACGATGCCCGCTACGTCGAGATATGGAATCTCGTCTTCATGCAGTTTGACCGCTCCGCCATCACCGAGAGCGGCAACGCCACGTACAAGCTCACGCCGCTGCCCCGCCCCTCCATCGACACCGGCATGGGGCTGGAGCGCGTCGCCGCCGTGCTCCAGCGCAAGCTGAGCAACTTTGAGACCGACCTCTTCACGCCGCTCATTGAGCGCGCCGCGCAGCTCACCGGACGCGTCAACGCAGCCACCCTTGAGCAGCAGACCCGCACCGCCGATGACGGCGCGGCCTCGCTCCGCATCATCGCCGACCACGCCCGTGCCGCCACGTTCCTCATCTCCGACGGGGTGATGCCCTCCAATGAAGGCCGCGGCTACGTGCTGCGCAAGATTCTGCGCCGCGGCATCCGCCACGGCCGCCTGCTGGGGCAGGAAAAGCCCTTCATGTGCCAGATGGTCTACGCGGTTCGCGACCTGATGCAGGGCGCATACCCTGAACTCATCGACTCCGCAGACCGCGTCTCCAGAGTCGTCGAGGCAGAGGAGAGACAGTTCGACCGTGTGTTGAAGATTGGGCTTACTCGCCTCAATGAAGATCTGCAGGGCGGATTGACCGGCACCAAGGCCTTCCACCTCTACGAAACCTTCGGCCTGCCGCTCGACTTCATGGTCGATGCCGCTCGCGACGCCGGGGTCGCCTTCGATCACGCCGGCTTCGAGGCTGCCCGCGCCGAGGAGCAGGCCCGCGCCCGCGCCTCATGGAAGGGTGGCTCGCAGAAGACTGCCAGCCCGGCCTTCCGCGAGCTGCCCCGGACCGTCTTTGAAGGCTACAAACAGCTCCACTCCACCGGCTGCGAGGTGCTCGCCATCGTCAGGAACGGCACCGGCGTTCCCGCCGCCGCCGCGGGCGACGAGGTCGAGGTCGTCCTCGACCACACGAGCTTCTACGGCGACTCCGGCGGACAGGTGGGCGACACCGGTTTTTTCCTGTCTCCGGATAGGAACTCCACCGTGGCGGAGATTTTCGGCTGCGTACTTCCCGTGCAGGGCGTCCGCGCGCACAAGGCTCTGCTCAAGCAGAATCTTGCGGTGGGCGATTCCGTGAACACGGTCGTCGATGGCCTGCGCCGCGATGCCATCCGCCGCAACCACACCGGCACCCATCTGCTGCATGCCGCGCTGCGCCAGGTGCTCGGCACCCACGTCAAGCAGGCCGGCTCGCTTGTCGCCCCGGACCGGCTGCGCTTTGACTTCTCTCACTTTGCCCAGGTGGCCGACGAGGAGCTGCAGGAGATTGAGGATATCGTCAACCGCGAGGTGCTGGTCAACTCCGGCGTCGAAACGCTTGAGGACGTGCCCATTGACGTGGCCGTGAACGAGCTGCACGCCATGGCTCTGTTCGGCGAAAAATACGGTGACAAGGTGCGCGTCGTGCGCCTGACAGACGGATTCTCCACCGAGCTGTGCGGAGGCACCCACACCGCCGCCACCGGCGAAATCGGACTGCTCAAGCTCACCGGCGAGGCAGCCGTCTCCTCCGGCGTGCGCCGCATTGAGGCCATCAGCGGCCTTGGCTCTCTCTCCCACTTTCGCCGCGACTTTTCCGTGGCCCAGTTCGCCGCCCAGGTTGCGCCCAGCGCCGAGGGCGATCTCGCCGGCTCGCTGCGCGCCCGCCTCGACGCGCAGGAGGACGAGCTCCGCGGCCTGCGCCGCGAGCTGGATGAGATGCGCATGAAGTCCGCCGCCGGCGGGCTCGACGAAGCCATCGCCCGCGCCGTTGAGGTGAAGGGTATCCGCATCGTCACCCACCGGGCTGACGCGCTGGAACGCGGCCAGCTCCGCACCCTCGTCGACAATCTCAAGCAGAAGCTCGGCGAAGGCGTGGTCGTGCTCGCCTCGGCGCAGCCCGAGGGCCGGGTCGCCCTCATCGCTGGCGTCACACCCGGCCTCGTCAAGCGCGCCCAGGCCGGCACGCTGGTCGGCGCGGTTGCAAAGCTGGTGGGCGGCTCGGGCGGCGGCAAGCCGGAGATTGCCGAGGCCGGCGGCCGGGACCAGGCGCAGATTGACGCCGCGCTCGCGGCCGCGCCCGGCATCCTCGGCGGCCTGCTGGGTTAGATTGGCGGCGGATTGAAACCATCCACGCCCTCTTGACGTACTCTTGCCATGTGAGCCGAGCTCGCCACGATCCCGACGATACCGCTGCCCTGCGGCGCGGACTGCTGGCCTGGTACAGGCGCAATCGCCGCGACCTGCCCTGGCGCGGCGTCAGCGATCCCTACGCCATCTGGGTCTCTGAAGTCATGCTCCAGCAGACTCGCGTCGCCGTCGTTGTTGACCGCTATCAGGCATTCCTCAAGTGCTTTCCCTCGCTGGTTTCGCTGGCGCTTGCGCCGGAGCAGGAGGTGCTGGCGCTGTGGAGCGGCCTTGGCTACTATCGCCGCGCCCGCATGCTGCACAAGACCGCGCAGTTTGTTGCCGCGCACCACCACGGCAACCTGCCCGTTACGGCGGAGGAGCTGCGCAGGCTGCCCGGCATTGGACCCTACACCGCCGCCGCCATAGCCAGCATCGGGCACGGCGAGCCGGCGGCGGTCGTCGACGGCAACGTGGAGCGCGTGCTTTGCCGCCTGAAAGGCTGGGATGCGGCGGGGCCGCACTCCGGCGTGGCGCTGCGCCGCAACGTTGAGACGCTGGCGTCGCAGCTTCTCGATCCCGCGGCTCCCGGCGACTTCAACCAGGCCATCATGGAGTTGGGCGCGACCGTCTGCCTGCCGCGCAACCCGCGGTGCCCGGATTGCCCGCTGCACGCGGCATGCGCCACGCGCGGCGAGCACAAGACCGCGCCGAAGCCCCGCATGCAGAGCAGGCAGGTTGCCTATGCCCTCGCGGTGCGCTCCGGCCGACGTCCCGGTCCCACGCACCGTGAAGTTCTGCTCGAGCAGCGCCCCGAGGAGCACACCATCATGCCCGGCCTGTGGGAGCTGCCCCTGCTCCGCGATGCCGACGTGCCCGCGCCGTCGCTGCGCATGACCCTGCGCCACGCCATCATGCACATCAATTACTTTGTGCGCATCCGCACGGTCTTTGAGGATGATGTGCCCCAGCTTACCGTGGCGGGAGGCGAGCGCCAGTGGGTGCCGCTCTCCCGGGCGGGCAGTGTGGCGCTCACCGGACTCGCACGCAAGGTGCTCACGCGAACTCATCTGTTGCCGGCCATCGCGCACCGCATCGTTGCCTCGGGGCGGCGCGCGGACGTACCCTGAGACTCGACGGCCGCGACCGTTCCGGCATCACCGCGCCGGTCGTGCCGTATGGGGAGAAATCATGCGTCCTTCCGTCATCGTTGCCATCCTCGCCACCGGCCTGTGCCTTCCCATCCGCGCCCTCGCACAGGCGCCCGCTGCTGAGGCGGTTCCGCGGGTCGCCGGGTTGCCGCCCGCGGCGCGGGCTGCCGCCGCATCCATCAATCCTGAAAAGATCCGCGCCCACGTGCGCTTTCTGTCGCTTGACCTGCTGGAGGGCCGCGGACCGGGCACGCGCGGCGGCGAGCTGGCCGCACAGTACATCGCCACGCAGTTTGCGCTCTACGGACTGCAACCCGCCGGTGACCACGGCACCTACTTCCAGAGCGTTCCGCTCTACGCCGTGCACACGGATGCGGACAAGACCCGCTTTGCGTTTGTTCCCGCCACTGGGCAGCCGGATAATCTCTCCTACGGATCGCAGATCGTCTCCATCGACCAGACCGGTCAGCCCGAGGCGGAGATTGACGCGCCAATTGTCTACATCGGCTACGGCATCGATGCCCCGCAGTACCGCTGGAACGACTATGCGGGCGTCGACCTCAAGGGCAAAATCGCGCTGGTCATCGTCAATGAGCCGCCATCTGACGATGTGAGCTTCTTCAACGGCAAGGCTCTCACCTACTACGGCCGCTGGACCTACAAGTACGAGGAGGCCGCGCGCCGCGGCGCCGTGGGAGTGCTGATCATTCACCGCACCGATCTTGCCAGCTACCCGTGGGACGTGGTACGCAATTCGCAGGCGGTGGAGAAGAGCTTTCTGGCCGACGACCCTTCAGCCACGCTGCGCGCCGCCGCGTGGATTCAGCACGATGTGGCCCAGCGCCTCTTCACCATGGCGGGCCTGGGCAATCTCGATAAGGCCATTGACCGCGCAGGCAGGCGCGGCTTCCATGCCCAGCAGCTCGATATCCGGCTCAAGGCTCACATCGTCAGCCGTGTTCGCCATTACACCAGCGCCAATGTCATTGGCCGCGTCCCGGGCGTGAGCCACGGCAGCAATGCCGTGCTTTACACCGCTCACTATGATCATCTGGGCATCGACCCCGCCGCGAAGGGCGACAAAATCTACAACGGCGCCGCCGACAACGGCACCGGCTGCGGCATCCTGCTGGAGCTGGCCCGGGTCTTCGCGCAGTCCTCCCTGCGCCCGCCTCATGACGTCTACTTTGCCGCGGTCACCGCCGAGGAACAGGGGCTGCTCGGCTCGCAATACTTCGGCATGCATCCGCCGGTCCCCGCCAGCCAGTTCACGCTCGACCTCAACTACGACATGCTGCTGCCCGTGGGCATTCCGCTCGCCGTCAGTCTCAACGGAGCCCAGCGCCTCACCTTCTGGCCAACCGTGCAGCGCGTGGCCAAGGATTTCAATCTGAAACTGATGCCCGATTCCAATCCCTCCGCGGGATATTACTATCGCTCCGACCATTTTTCCCTTGCCCGCGTCGGCATTCCCGCATTCTCGGTTGATCAGGGAGATCTGTTCGCGGGCCATGACCTCGCCTGGGGCAAGGCGAAGGCCGACGACTTTATTGCGCGTCACTACCACCAGCCGTCTGACGAATATCACGCTGACATGGACTTTAGGGGCAACGCCAAGCTGGCCCGCTTCGGCCTGGCGCTCGGCTGGCTCGCCAGCGAGCAGCACGAACCCATCGAATGGCTGCCAGGCGACGAGTTCGAGGCCGCACGCAAGGCCAGCGAAAAGAAGTGATCGTGAAAAAGCGGGCGATGGCGTGCGGACTCAGTAGTAGTCCGCGCAGCTCAGGTAGTAGCCGCAGCGGGTGCACACCAGCTTGCAGCGGTGGCCTGTCAGCCGGTTGCTGCAGGTGGGGCATATCTGGCAGTGGTGCTCCACGGTGGGGTCCGCGTCCACAGGGCATCCCGCACCACTTTGTGGGAAATCCGGTGCAAAATCGGGATCTGAGACGGTGGGCCTCTGCGGCAGCATGCAGGAGAGATTAGCATGGTAGAGAGCGGTCTGCGCCCTGGCATCCCGGCAGGTGCCTCAGGCATCAACTCTTGAGCGCCGCAAAGATTTTTCCCGGGGCGGCGGCAGACACATTGAACAGGACATTTATCCCAAGGAGGGAGTATGGCAAGCAAGGCAAGTGCGGTTTGGACAGGTTCATTGAAGGAAGGCAAGGGCACTATCTCCACGGCGACGGGCGTGTTGAAGAACGCGAACTACTCCTTCGCCACCCGTTTTGAGGGCGCCACCTCCGGCACCACCCCCGAGGAGCTTATCGCGGCGGCTCATGCCAGTTGCTACTCCATGGCCCTGGGCGCGCAGTTGGGTGAGGCGGGCCTGACCGCTGAGAGCATCGAAACGCATGCAGCCGTTACCCTGGCCAAAACCGACAGCGGTTTCGCCGTGACCCGGATCACCCTCGCCACCACGGCCAAGGTGCCCGGCGCCAGCAAGGAGGCGTTCGACAAGGCCGCGGGAAACGCCAAGGTGGGCTGCCCCATCTCCAAGCTCTTCGCCAACAATACCGAGATCTCGCTCGACGCCCGACTTGTCTGAGCCCGGCCATCCAGCGGACTTCAAATTTCTTTCAGCCTGTTCATCTCATCCTGCCGGCGCCGGGCACCGGAAGCGGCAGGATGGGATGCGTATCCGCTTCATCTCTGAAAATTACTTGACACTCTTCGGCACGGCGCGGGGGCCCTGGCTCTGCCCGGTTCGCTTCGCTAACCGACTGCATGCTGCTGGCTGACGGGCCTGTTTGTTGCGGGCGCGGTGCCGGCAGTGTGGCGCTGGAGCCCCCCGGGCGCTCTACAATCAGGGCATGAGCAAAACCGTCATTGCAAGCAGTGGCGCTCCGGCGGCCATCGGGCCTTATTCGCAGGCCATCCGCGTTGGCAACCTCGTCTTTACCGCCGGGCAGATTCCTCTTGATCCTGTCTCCGGCCAGGTGGTCGCAGGCGACATCACCCGGCAGACCACCCGGGTACTCGAAAACCTGAAGGCCATTCTCGAAGCCGCCGGAAGCAGCCTTGCGAAAGCGGTGAAAGCGACGGTCTATCTCAAGGACATGGGTGATTTCGCCGCGATGAACGCAGTGTATGACGCATATCTCGCCCCCGAGGGTGTTACTCCGCCGGCCCGGACCACCGTAGAGGTGGCACGACTGCCCAAGGACGTGCTGATTGAAATCGAGCTGGTGGCGGAAGTCTAGGGCGCTGCTTTGAGCGGGCCTGCCCGGCAGGCATGTAATCCTCTGGCGCCAAACCAAACCGGATTGAGGAGATTCTCCATGGCCGACGTACTCGATGGCTCACCCGCACCACAGAAGATCGTCCGCAGCGATGCCCAGTGGCGCGCCATGCTGACCCAGGAGCAGTACCATGTGCTGCGCGAGAAGGGGACAGAGCGACCGTTCACCGGCCTGCTTACCGAGAATCATGAAACCGGCAACTACCACTGCGCGGGCTGCGGAGCGCTGCTGTTTCTCTCCGGCGCCAAGTTCGACTCGCACTGCGGCTGGCCCAGCTTTATGCTGCCGGCCAGTTCCACGGTGGTGGAGGAGCACGAGGACTTGAGCTACGGCATGCGGCGCGTCGAGGTCACGTGCGCCCGCTGCGGCGGCCACCTGGGCCACGTCTTTCCTGATGGGCCGCGTCCCACCGGAATGCGCTATTGCATCAACTCCGCATCGCTCACCTTTGAGCGGCCGAACTCCTAGCTGCACGCGACGGCCCCGGCCACGCGGCTTTCTCCCGGACACAACAAAACCCCGTCCGCGCATGGACGGGGTTTTGCGTCAACCAGAGCCGGATTGGTATTGAATGCCGCCGGGAAGGGGGATGGCTCCGCGAAGCCGAGGGCCTTGGTGACCTAGGCCTTGCTGACCTTGCCGGACTTGATGCAGCTCGTGCACACACGAATCCGCTTTGCAGACCCGTTGACCAGCGCCCGTACCGGCTGCAGATTCACGTTCCAGCGGCGGCGCGTCACGTTGTGCGCGTGCGAGACGTTATTGCCAAACTGCGGACCCTTGCCGCAAATGTCGCATACCTGTGCCATTGCTCGACTCCAGACTCATCGGTGTTTCGCACTGCCGCAGCCGCCCGAGGCAACCATCTTTAAGCCCTTTTCTGGTGCTGCCATCCATATGGTCAGCGGAAAAAATGGCGCCTGCGATGGTGGCTCGCCCCAGCGGACGGGGGGCGTGCGGAAAAGCGCACTTTCCCATCGGCCTGCCGAACCTCCAGTATACCTTGAACCGCGCCTTCGGCCAAGCTGGTGTGATCATCCGGGGTGGGTCCTCGTCCCCCGCAATCTTGACCACGTATCTGGTCTGTATGATTTCTTCGAAGCAATTCTGTGCCTGGGTGCCGCGAATCCGGCGCAGGCGATTCCGCCAGGGAGAGTGAAGATGACCGGCAGATGGACGAGGAGGGAGTTTCTGACCGCCGCAGCAGGATCGGCAGCTTCGATGGCTGTCGCGGGGCCGGGGCTGGCGCAAAGGGCATTGGCGCAGAGCCCTGGCCCATTTCCGGGCCGCTACCTTACCCATGTTTCGGTGGTGCGCGTGAACCAGATTGAGGTCACTCCGCAGCGCTCGATTGGCCAGGATGAGGCCGCTGAAAATAGTCCGGCCCGCATCCGCGCGCGCCGCGAGGCATTTGCCCGCGGCTGCCCCGGCGGCAGGATGACCTGGGCGATCAGCTGGCTGGCGCTGCACGACAGCCGCAAGGAGTTCCAGCAGGCGCGCAGGCTGCTGGCGTCCTTCCACAACAAATACGATGACGAGATTACATTCATCCCCGGCGGCTACTTCGCGCCCATGTATGACACGCGCGAGCACATTCGCAGGACCATCAACGATGCCCTGAAAGAGGTGGGCAGCATGGCGGGCGGCGGCTATCGTCCGCAGTGCCTGGTGGCGGGATTCATGGATGCGGAGAATCAGCGCCTGCTGGCCCGGGACGAAGGCATCCACGTGTGCCAGGGGCAGGTGTGGAGCCAGCACGGAATCGACTATGGCGATGGCGATGGCGGCATCTGCTATCCCTACTACCCAAGCCGCGAGCACTATCTTAAGCCCGCGCAGGGCCCGTCGGATTTGATCGACTGCGTATGCCTCGACGGCTGGACATGTGACTTTCTTGCCGCGCGGCGCAACGGCTTTGAAGGAGGCTTCAACAGCCGGCTGGGCGTGGGACCCATTGAAACCGTGGGCCGCCTGGGAAAGTCCGCGGGCCGCAACGAGATGATGGACACGACGGCCATGCACTTTGATCGCGGCCACGCTCTCAATGGTTTTGGCTGGGTCACGTCCATCTGGGAGGCTTCAATTGGCCACGACGAGGACCTGGCATGGTGGCTGCAGGCGGTCAGGGACAGGTGGCCGGATACGCAGGTGATGACCGAAGGCGCATTTGGCCTGGAGTGGCGCAGACACACGCCAGACAACACAGCATTGAACTACCGCTTCGATGCCAAAGGCACAGGCGCGCCGGGTTCAGAGAAAAATCTGGAGATCGAGTGGTTCATGAACCGGGAGTTCCGCCTTGCGCTGCTGCGCGACTGGACGAAGCGCACGCCCTGGATGGCGATTGATTTCACGCGCTATGACCTGAAGGCCGAGGAGCCCACCGGCCTGCAGCGGGAGTGGAGCCTGATGAATGTCCTCAACCAGAAAGGCACGCGGCCGCGGGACAAGCCGGTTCGGCTGGGAGGATTGCCCATGGAGGATCAACGGCGCATCTACTCCCGATACCCGGAACTGAAAAGCGGGGCCTGAGCCGCGAGGCATGGCGCGCGAAGACTCGCTTGACGGCACCGCCGCGGTTGGGCGGTGCAACGGCGTGGAGTAGACTGCACCCACAACAATGAAAGCCCCTTGTTCTGCTCCTCTGCCGCAACGACGAATGCTGAGCGTTGACCGTGCCATCCTTCTGTCGATCATGCTTCTCGCTGCCCTTCCTCTCGCCGCCCAACGGGAGCCGTTGTTCAGGCAGATTAAGCTGCCGCATCCCTACTACTACCGCGAGATGTATCTGCCGCAACTAACCACCGGCCCCAGCTCCGAGGCCTGGACGCCGGATTCACACGCGCTGGTGTACTCGATGGCGGGCAGTTTGTGGCTGCAGCCCGTGGACTCAGGCGAAGCGGAGCAACTGACGGCAGGTCCGGGCTACGACTATCAGCCGGACTACTCACCCGGCGGACGCTGGGTGGTGTATGTGAAGTATCAGAACGCCGCGCTTGAGCTCTGGGCACTTGACATGGAGACGAAAGTGTCTCATCAGCTTACGCACGGCGGCGCGGTAAACGTTGAGCCGCGCTTCTCGCCTGACGGCCGCCGGCTCATTTTCGTTTCCACCTCGTATCACGGGCACTTTCACATCTTTGCCGCTGACTTCAACGCCGGGGAGCTTGCCCGGGTGGAACGGTTGACGGGCGAAACGCACAGTACGCTGCCGCGGTTCTACTACAGCGAGTTTGATCACGAGATCAACCCGGCGTGGTCACCGGACGGGAAGGAGCTGATTTTTGTATCCAACCGGGGTCACATTTATGGCACCGGAGGCTTCTGGAGGATGAGGGCCGAGCCCGGCGCCGAAGAGCGCGAAATTCACTATGAAGAGACGTCGTGGAAGGCGCGGCCGGATTTCTCGCCGGACGGCAAACGCATCGTGTACGCGTCTTACCTGGGCGGCCAGTGGCATCAGCTGTGGCTGATGCCGTCGCAGGGCGGGGATCCATTTCCAATCTCGTATGGCGACTATGACAATACCAGCCCGCGCTGGTCGCCCGACGGCAGGCGCATTGCGTTTATTTCCAACCGGGGCGGCAACACTTCGCTGTGGGTGCAGGATGTCACGGGCGGAGCGCAACACCAGGTGGCCGCCAGCGGGAAGCGCTATCTGCGGGCGATGGGACATCTGAGCATCACGATTCTTGATGACGCGGGAAAGCCGACGCCTGCCCGGGTCTCGGTGACCGGCGCGGATGGCAGGGCTTATGCGCCGGACGACGCATGGATGCACGCCGAGGACGGATTCATCCCCGCGCACGGCATGTTTGAGAGTCACTACTTCCATAGTTCCGGCACAGTGGAGATGACCGTTCCGGCGGGAAAAGTCGAGGTGGAGGCAACGAAAGGCCCCGCGTACGGCGTGGCGCGGGAGACGGTCGTCTGCAGTCCAACTGCGCGTCTGGTCATCCATCTCAAGCCGCTGCGAATTCCTGCGGCTCCGCAGACCCGCTGGGTAAGCGCCGATCTTCACGTCCACATGAATTATGGAGGCATGTACCGCAACACGCCGGCCAATCTAGTGGCGCAGGCGGCGGCGGAGGGGCTCTTTCTGGTGGAGAACCTGGTGGTGAACAAGGAGCAGCGGGTTCCTGACATTGCCTACTTCAGGACCACGCCCGACCCGGCCTCAACCCCGGGACACTGGCTGCTGGTGGGGCAGGAGTTTCACACCAGTTTCTGGGGACACCTGGCTCTGCTGCAGCTCAAACGCAATTTTCTGCTGCCAGGCAATGCCCACTATGCGAATACAGCGGCGGCCAGCCTCTTTCCGCCCAATGCGGTGGTGGAGGACCTCGCGCACCAGCAGCACGGGCTGGTGGGCTATGCGCATCCGTTTGACATTCTGGTTGACCCGGCCAGCGACCCTACGCTCACCAGCGGGCAGCCGCTGGACGAGGGCCTGGAACTGCCCGTGGACGTGGCCCTGGGCAAGGTGGATTACATCGAAGCAATGGGATTCAGCGATCACCGCATGACCGCGTCGGTGTGGTATCGCCTGCTGAACTGCGGCTTCAAGCTGCCTGCGGGCGCGGGCTCTGACACCATGGCCAACTACGCTTCGTTGCACGGGCCGGTCGGGCTGGTGCGCGTATTCGCCAGCGTTCCCAAAGCAGCCAGCAGCCCGGCGCCGCTGCTCGACGCGCTCCGGCATGGGCACACATTCGTGACCAACGGCCCGCTGCTTGGCCTCGCGCTGGGCGGCAAGTCGGCTGGAGACGAACTCAAGCTGCCTGCCGGCGAAAACAAGGTTCCGTTCAAAGCATGGCTGCGTTCCTACGTGCCGGTCGATCACTTTGAGCTGGTCTGCCGCGGAAAGATGGTGCGCGAACTGAAACTGAGCGGCGACCGGCAATCGGCGGACGTGCAGGGCAGCATCCCGATTTCGCAGACCGGCTGGTGCCTGGTGCGGGCGTCAAGCGACAAGCCGGAGCACCCGGTGCTGGAGGACTATGTGTACGGAACGACCAGCCCGGTCTATGTGAGCGTTGCAGGGTCGGTGCCACAGCCGAAGGAAGACGCAGCATTCTTCGTCACTTGGATTGACCGCCTTGTAGACATTGCCAACGCAAGCGCTGGCTGGAACACGCCGGCGGAGAAGGCGGCCGTGCAGCAGACGCTGGACAAGGCGCGGCAAATCTACGTGAAGCTCGAGAAGTAGGCGGCGGCGGTTTCCGGATGGTGTGGACAGAGAAAGAGTGGTGGCCAGGGACGGGATTGAACCGCCGACGCCGGCCTTTTCAGGGCCGCGGGCTATTCCGTTGCGCTACGCGCCGGAGCCAATCGCACGGCAGATGCTTGTGGCGGGGAAAGAGTGGTGGCCAGGGACGGGATTGAACCGCCGACGCCGGCCTTTTCAGGGCCGCGCTCTACCACTGAGCTACCTGGCCTCAGTGCAGACAGAGAGTTGCAATTTCCTGCGCGGAGTCCGGCGCTGCCGGAGAAGGTGGGGCGGG
>DASSHM010000025.1:0-13287 GCA_035692885.1 Occallatibacter sp. | reverse complement strand
GCGTATTTAGCTTAAGGCTGGCTTACCCCACAGTCCGGCGCGGCGTGCAACAACACGCACAACACATGGCCGGAATGAGGCACAAGCTCATAGAGGCGAGTATATCGGCACCCGGGTGCTGGGTCAAACTGAAAATGCTGGCCCGAGGCAGCTCAGGCGATGGCGTCGGCCTGCGCGGCGAGGTCGAAGTCCTTACCTGTCAGTCCGTTGGCGTCGTGGGTTACCAGCGATAGGCGAACCCGGTTGTAGCGAATATCAATGTCGGGATGGTGGCCAGCCTGCTCGGCCGCTTCGCCCACTTTGTTCACAAATGCGAGCGCGGCACGAAAGTCGCTGAACGCAAAGGTACGCACCAGAATGCCGTCTTCGACCCTCCAGGAGGGAACGGAAGCGAGGCGTAGGGAGATTTCCGATTCACTGAGCGGGGACATGACATTTCCTCCTGGGGTCATTCTCCGCCGGTCGAGCAGGGCAATGCAATCCATCTATCCCGATATGGACTCGCCACGTCTGCCGGTTTTGCTTGGCCGGTTTTGTGGGAGGTGAGCATGAGCGGATGCAGGGTCCGGCGTTCACACTGTAGAATTCGGTTCGACCCACACAGTTCCAGAATGAAAGGCTCAGGCAGTGATCGAGGCCGCATCGCGACAGCGCTGGAAGATTGCACTCCTGCTTGGAGCGGGCGTCCTGGTCAATTATTTCGATCGCGTGAACCTTACGGTGTCGCATGATGCGCTCACCAGACAGTTCGCCATCTCGGACATTACCTTCGGCTTTCTGCTGAGCGCCTATAACTGGACGTATGCGTCGCTGCAACTGCCCTCTGGATGGCTGCTCGACCGTTTTGGCGTGCGCCTGATCGGCTGCATCGGCTCATTTCTGTGGGGCGTGGCCTCAATGGCTGCCGCGGCGGCCCAGAACATCGCCATGTTCTTTGGAGCCCGTTTTCTGCTGGGCATCGGCGAGGCCCCGACCTTCCCCGCCAACGCCAAAGCCATCGGCTACTGGTTTCCGCCGCGCGAGCGAAGCCTGGCCACCAGCCTGTTTGACGGCGCGGCAAAGTTTTCTTCGGCCATCGGCGTGCCGCTCATCGGTCTGATGCTGCTGCATATCGGCTGGCGGCTCAGCTTTGCGGTCACCGGCGTTCTCAGCTTCATCTTCTTCTTCGCGTTCTGGAAGATCTATCACGATCCGCCTGCCGGGGATTCGTTCCGCACCGAAAAGGAAGAGGACTCAGCACAGCTTGCCGGGGAACAGCAACTGCGCGAGAAGCGCCGCTCAGAGCGCGTGGGATTGGGATATCTGATCCGCCAGCGCAAGGTACTTGGCCTTGCAATCGGGTTCGGCTCCTATAACTACATCTTTTACATGTTTCTCACCTGGCTGCCTGTCTACCTGTCACGCTCACTCCACATCGACCTGGAGCACTCGTTTTTATACACGGGCGTGCCCTGGCTGGTGGCCACGGTGGGTGAACTGATTGTGGGCGGCTGGCTGGTGGATAAACTCATCCGCAAGAAATGGCACGCTGACCGCGTGCGCCGGGTGGTGCTGATTGGCGGCACGGCCATGGGCCTTGGCCTGCTGGGCGCCATTCACGCGCATACGGCGGCGGTGGCTCTATTCTGGCTGAGCGTCTCCATCGGCGGACTATCGATCGCTGCGCCCGTGGGATGGTCAGTCCCTTCGCTGATTGCGCCGGGAGACAGCGTGGGCTCGGTGGGCGGAATCCTGAACTTCTCAAATCAGATTTCCGGCATCGCCGCGCCCATCATTACGGGCTTTCTGGTGAACGGACGCCAGTCATTCGCAGCGGCCTTCTCCGTGGCCATCGCGTACCTGGTGATTGGTATCCTCGCATACATCTTTCTGCTGGGCGAGATCAAGGAAGTTCCGCATCCGGCCCATGCGGAATAAGCTCCTCATGAAAGACCGCGCCGACGGCTACGGTTTGCCGCTCACGGTTGCCCGCGTGGCGCCCGTGCTGATGCCGCCATCCACGAGCAGCGTCTGCCCGGTAATATAGCGGCTGGCCTCCGAGGCAAGAAAAACGACCGCGCCATCCAGATCATGCGGCAGCCCGGGGCGCTTGAGCGGAATGCGATCAGTCAGGTAGGCAACCCACTCTGGGTCCTCGTAGAGAACCTTGTTCTGTTCGGTGCGGAACCAGCCCGGAGCAAGGCAGTTGACGGTAACGCCGTGCGGGCCCCAGTCATCGGCAAGACTCATGGTGAGCTGGCGAATGCCGCCCCGGCTGGCGGAGTAGGGACCAAGCCCGGCATAGCCAAAGACACTGGATACCGAGCCAATGTTGATCACTCTTCCGTAACCGTGTGCGATCATGCCGCCGGCAATGGACTGGGCCACAAAGAAACTGCCCCGCAGATTGGTTTCGAGCACAAGATTCCAGTCGTCCCAGGTAATATCAAGAGCCGGCTTGCGCACGTTGCAGCCTGCGTTGTTCACCAGAATATGGATTTGCCCAAAGGCCTCCTGCGCCTGCTCCGCCATGCGCCGGATGCTGGCCTGATCGCGCACATCCAATTCCAACCCAACCACGCGGCGGCCCAGACCACGGATTTCCTCCGCGAACCCGGCAAGAGAGTCGCGCCGGCGGCTCGTGATTACAAGGTCCGCACCGGCCCCGGCAAGCGCACGCGCAAGATACTGGCCCAGACCACGGCTGGTCCCGGTGACGATGGCCACCTGGCCGCTGAGATCAAAGAGGGACCCGCTCATTGCGCCCCCGACTCACCGGCGCCCGAGACTGCACCGGACGGCGTGAGCACGATCTTCATCAAGTTGGGTTCGTGCGCGTAGAGACGGTCAAACCACTCTGGGCCATCCTCGAGCGGAGCCACCGCGGTGATGAGCGGCCGCACCTTGATCTGGCCGTCGGCGACCAGCCGGATGGCCTCGGGGTACTCTCCAGAAGAAGCCGCACTGCCCTGCAGGCGAATCTGGCGCGAGACCACCTTTTGGAGCGGCAATGTGACCTCGGGCGTGATGTTGCCGATGAGAGTGACGGTTCCGCCTTTGCGCACACAGTCGATGGAGGTGGAAATGGTTTCATTGCGGCCCACAGCCTCTAGCACCACGTCGACGCCACGCCTCTGAGTGCAGCGCAAAACCTCCTGCGTGAGCTGCGCCCCAGACAGGCAAATCGTCTCGTCGGCTCCCAGAGAGCGAGCCAGACTCAGCCGTGTCTCGTCGATATCGGCAATCAGCACGCGGGAGCAGCACGCGGCACGCGCCGCCTGCATGGTGAGCAGACCGATCATTCCCGCGCCAACAACCAGCGCGGTCTCTCCGCCCTGCAGCGTGGTCACGCGCACGGCATGCAGGGCGACAGAGACAGCCTCAAGCATCGCCGCCTCGGGAAACGACATTTCATCGGGCAGGGCGCAGAGAATCCGCTCGGGAACAGAGATGAACTCGGCAAAGGCGCCATGACGCCGGTACTCTCCGCAGGAGACGCCGATGACCTGGCGGCGGTCGCACAGATTCACGTCGCCGCGGCTGCAAAACGAGCATTCTCCGCAATACACGGTTGAGTCGAAGGTGACCCGGTCTCCGGCACGAAACCTGGCCACTCCAGCCCCCGCTGCCGCAACAACCCCCGCGGCCTCATGTCCCATCACCAGCGGGGGGATGCGCCTGCCTGTTGAGCCGTCATACCCATGCACGTCGCTTCCGCAGATGCCGCAGGCGGCCACTCGAATCAGCACCTCGTGCGCGCCCGGCTCAGGCACAGGAGTCTCAGTGATTTCAAGCTTCCTGTACTCCCTCATCAGCAGCGACTTCATCCTGATCTCTCCGGCCCGGTCTTTTTTGGCCCGCTGTTTTCGGTCTGATCTTTTCGGCCCCGTCTTTTTTGGACATCGCGTGGTAGCGCCGCGCCTCTACTCCACGGTTACCGATTTTGCCAGATTTCTTGGCTGATCAACATCACATCCCCTGCGCACCGCAATGTAGTAGGCAAGAAGCTGCAGGGGGACAACCTCAATAAGCGGCGAGAGCAACTCAATGGCGGGCGGAATGTGGATGACGTGCTCCACCAGCTCACTGATGGTTGCATCTCCCTCGGTGGCCACGGCGATCACCCGGCCGGAGCGTGCGGTGACCTCCTGGATATTCGAGAGTGTCTTTTCGTAGCGCAGCTTTGATGCCGGGTCGGATGGGTCGCGCGTGGCCAGAACGACGACCGGAAGATTCTCATCGATGAGGGCATTGGGGCCGTGTTTCATTTCTCCGGCCGGGTAACCCTCGGCATGGATGTAGGAGATCTCCTTCAGCTTGAGCGCGCCCTCGAGAGCGATGGGAAAGTGGATGCCGCGGCCCAGATAGAGAAAATCACGCACGTTGGCGAACTCGCGCGCAAGGTGCTCACACTTCTCAGTGCACGTCCGCAGCGCCTCTTCAATTCTGGCGGGAACCCGGCTCAGCTCCTCCATCAGCTCCCGTGAACGGATGTCATCCAGCCTGCCGCGCAACTGGCCAAGCTTGACCGCGAGCAGGAAAAGGGCGGTCAACTGCGCGGTGAAGGCCTTGGTGGAGGCAACGCCGATCTCGGGGCCGGCGTGAGTATAGATGGCTCCATGCGCCTCGCGCGCCACCATGGCGCCCACTACATTGCAGATGGCGACGGTCTTTGACCCCAGACTCTTCATCTCACGCTGCGCCGCCAGCGTGTCGGCGGTTTCTCCGGACTGCGTGATGAGCAGGCCAAGCGCTCCGGGGCCTCCGATGGGATCGCGATAGCGGTACTCGCTGGCGTAATCCACATCGACGGGCAGTCGCGCCAGACGTTCGATCATGTACTTGCCGGTGAGGGCGGCGTGCCAGCTTGTGCCGCAGGCGGCGATGCTGATGCCGGAGGCGGCGGCGAGTTCCTCGTCCGGTATATCCAACTCGCCGAGGAAGACCTTGCCGGAGTCCAGCGAGACGCGGCCCAGAGCGGTATCGCGGATCGCTCTGGGCTGCTCCCAGATCTCCTTGAGCATGAAGTGCTTGAAGCCGCCTTTTTCAGCCTGGATGGGATCCCACTGGATGTGAGTAATCTGGCGCTGAATCGGGTTGCCATCGAAGTCAGTCAACTGCACTCCGGCTGGAGTGAGGATGGCCATGTCGCCGTCGGCAAGAAAGTAAATATTGCGTGTGTGGTGGAGGATGCCCGGCACGTCAGAGGCGATAAAGGACTCGCCGTCACCGACGCCGATAATCACGGGCGGTCCTGAGCGCGCAGCAACGATCTTGTCGGGCTCCACAGCCGAGAGAATACCCAGCGCGAAGGCCCCGGTGAGCCGCTTGACCGCGCCGCGGACCGCGGCTTCGAGCGGAATTGGCTTGCCGGCGTCCGCGGCATCCTTCTGCACCTGCTCGATAAGATGAGCGATGATTTCAGTGTCGGTTTCAGTGACGAACTTGTGCCCCTGGGCGGCGAGCTCGCGCTTCAGCTCAAGATAATTCTCAACAATCCCGTTGTGCACGACCACGATGCGTCCGGAGCAGTCGCGATGCGGATGGGCATTCTCCTCGGTGGGGCGCCCATGAGTGGCCCAGCGGGTGTGGCCAATGCCAAAGGTGCCGCTGAGCGGGTGGTCGCGCAGCGCCTCCTCCAGGTTGCCCAGTTTGCCGGGAGCGCGACAGACCTCAAGTACAGACCGTCCGGGACTGCCGACGGCGATTCCAGCCGAGTCGTACCCGCGATACTCAAGCCGCCTGAGCCCCTCGATAATGACCGGGAGAACCTTCTTGGGACCGACGTAGCCAACAATTCCGCACATGCAAGGATTCTAAGCGACCGGGAGCCCGGAGTCTGAGCACAGAAGGTAACCTGTGGTTTTTCGGGCTATTCCTCTATGCGGTATGTAAACTCTTCAATGACCGGGTTGGTGAGAACCTCCCTTGAGATGCGCTCTACCTGGGCGCGCGCGGCATCCGGGGAGAGCCCGTCCGCAAGGGAAAGCACAAAATACTTGCCCTGGCGCACTGCGGAAACGTCCGCGAACCCGATCTTGCGCAGGGCATTCTGGATGGTCTGGCCCTGCGGATCCAGGACCGATGTCTTGAGCGTGACATAGACATGTGCCTTCATCATCCCTGATTATAGTTCTGGTGGAGGCCCCGGCGGATCGAGGTTTCCAGGGGGCGCCCATCACCGGTCTTCCCTCCCCTGATGCAGGGAGAAATGGTTCTTCATGGTTAATTATCTGGAGTTGCCGGCGGGCGAGCGGGCCCCGGAGGTCTTCCGGGCAGTCATCGAAATTCCCAAGGACGCGACCAACAAGTTTGAATATGACAAGACCCTTCATGTCTTCAAGCTGGATCGCAACCTTCACTCACCGGTGCACTACCCGGGTGACTACGGCTTTATTCCTTCCACGCTCAGCGACGACGGAGATCCGCTGGACGTGCTGGTGCTGGTGCCCAGCCCGAGCTTTCCCGGATGCGTGCAGGAAGTGCGCCCGATTGGCCTGCTGGAGATGCTTGACCAGGGTATTTTGGACGAAAAGGTGCTGGCAGTGGGCAAGAACAACCCGCGCTATGCAAACATCTGGAACTACACCGATATCTACCCGCACCTGCTGAAGGAAATCACTCACTTCTTCGCAATCTACAAGGATCTTGAGGGCAAGCGGGTCGAGGTGAAGAGCTGGCATGACGCCGCTTATGCCCGTGACCATGTGCACCGCGCGATGGAACTGTTTGCGGAAGGAAAGAACAGCGCGCTCCCGGCAAAGTAACTGGCGGCGAGGACTAATCGCTCGCCGCAACCTCGGCAAGCCTGCGCCGCGCCAGTGGCAGGGCCGTGAGCCAGTAAAGCACCGGCCCTATCAGCGCCACGGCAATCGCAAAGAGCAACGCAGACGTGGAGCCCAGGACTTTTTCATCGCGAGCGGCATAAATTGCGTAGATGATGAGAATGAGAGGTCCCACGCCAAGTGAACAGGCAAAGGCCAGATTGCCCGCCTTGAAAGGCCTCTCAAGCCGGGGCTCGCGAATCCGCAGCACAATCAACGCCGCGAACTCCAGCAGCAGACTTGATCCGTAGAGGATGAGGTCGATGGAGATGAGGCGCTCAAATGGCAGCTTGAGCGCCAGCGCCCACGCCATCCCGCACAACAAGATACTTACCCACGGCACGCCGCGCTTGTTCACCCGGCCTACAAACCGCGGCAACATGCCGTCCTGCGCCATGGCCATGGGCACGCGTGTGTAGCTGAGCACCAGCGCGTTGAACATGCCGATTCCCGTGATGCTGCCACCCGCGATTACCGCCAGCCCCAGCAGCGGTCCGCCCATCGCCGATGCAGCGGTGGCCCAATCGCCGGTGGCAAAACTATCACTGGAGAGCCCCGCCAGCGCCATGGCCACCAGCGGCAAAATATAGCTGACGGCTACCAGAACGGCAGAGACGACCATGACGCGCGGATAGCTCCGCTGCGGGTTCTCCACCTCCTGCGCCACCGTGGATGCATTGTCCCATCCCATGTAATTCCACATGGCCACCAGTACTGCTGTGGCAAGAGTCGTGGAGGAGCCTGGACCGCTCCACTGAACCGCGGGATGGAGCGTGAGACCGCGCCAGACCGCGAGAATCACGAAGATGCCAAACGGCGTTAGCAGAAGCGCAAACATCAACAGGGAGCCTGCGCCCACTGAGGGGGCGCCGCGAAGATTCCAGATGCAGCAGATGAGCACCACGGCCAGTGACCAGGCATAGCCGTGCCAGCCATCGGTAAGGCTCGAGTGAAACTGGCCCAGATAGAGAACGAAGATGGCGGGATAGATGGCCATGTCAAAGATGCTGGCCGAAAGTGAGAGCCAGCCTTCCTGATAGCCCCAGAATGGCCCCAGGGCGCGGCGCACCCAGACGTAGAATCCGCCTTCTGCCGGAATGGCGCTGGCAAGCTCGCCAATCATCAGCGCGCTGGGCAGGCTCCACAGGATTGGCAATACCATCAGGATGACGACTGCCCGGGCAAAACCCGCCCCGCCGAGAATGTCTTCAACGCCATAGGGCCCACCCGACACCATGAAATAAGTCACGGCAAGCAAGGGCAGAAACCGCATTTTGCGGCTCGTCTGCTTCAGCGCAAAGGGCATAGCGTGAATCTAACAACTTTTTGTTCCGTCAGAAAGCAGAAAGTGGCTCCCAACTCGCGGCCCCATGCAGGCGGCAGAGGTCCTCACACGCCCCGCGCAACTTTCATTCATCTACCTCCACCACATCACCGCCCTGCAGCGGCATCCGGCTCCGGCCATGGACGATGAGGCCGCCAAAATTCTCGACCCAAAATGATCTGCGGAAGCAAAGCTGTCCTCCATCCAGCATGCGGGCTAGTCAATAGGCGTAATGGGCCTGCCGGAGACTTGCCTCAGGCCGGCGCGCGTCGGCCGGGTCGGATTCCGGTATAATCCGTCTGAGACCCGGAGAGATGGCCGAGAGGCTGAAGGCGGCGGTTTGCTAAACCGTTATAGGGGCTAAAACCTCTATCGGGGGTTCGAATCCCCCTCTCTCCGCCAGGACTTCTGAGAGATCGTTAATTTCAAGCTCGATACGCAATTAAGTCGTCTATATTGAATTGATTACAAGCATTCCAGATCTTTCGGCTATTTCTAGATTGTCTCCCTTGTTCGTGTCGATTGGGCCCGAAAACACGAACATGGACTTGCACTCTCCCTCCACCCACTTCGGCGTACTTCCCGGACTCTGTTTCCGAGCAACGGGTCGGAGTGCTACCCCTCCTGGGAAGATCTGCACGCGCCTCTCTCGTCCTGATCGGCCCGCTTTCTTGTACAGCGCAAGTGTCAGCGTTGCGCAATCTTCCCTGAGTTCAGATATCCGCCGGCGGTGGTGTGGAGAGCTGGGAAGTGTTGAGTGCGTAGCCTCAGTGCGGCCTTCTTGCCCACCCAGCAACGGGCGAATTAACCAGCCAAATCCAAGCCCACCAGATGTCGGGTGTCGCCACGTCTACGCAGAAACTGGCTGAGTGCTTGCCATGCCACGTGGCATGCCCGATAGGTTGTGCCAGTTAGATTGTTAGTGTAGCGCAACGGGAGAGGGAGATATCTGCGCATCCTTCAGGTTCGAGGAAGATTGCGCGATGGCTCCGGTTGACCAGCAGCACAATGCTATCAATAACAGAACTGTCCCTGACACTTTGTTCATCGTGCTCTTCATTGGTTGATCAGTCTCCCGGTAACATCTGCATCATTTTACTCTCGCATATCAATGGTTGAGCAGAGCCTCTCACACACCTGGCCAGCCCGGGATTTTGTAGCGGCGAGCATGAGCCCGGCTGGCTGGGAAGATCCCCCATGCCGCATCATGGAGCACATCCATCATTTGGCGCAACCTGACTCCTGCATCCTTGCGATCTGCAAGGACGCTGATTTCATCGAGACTTCATTTCGTGCCTTCCGGAGCATGGCCTGGCTCCCCGCATTCGATGGGCGGATGGGCAAGACCCCGGCTAGTCGTAGCTGCTGGTTGGCCACAGCACGGGCGGCTTGCCGGTGGTGTCCTTGTACTTGTCGCGCAGGGCCTTCAACTGGTCGACCAGCCCAGGCAGAACCGCCGCATAGCCGGGATGGATTTTAAAGCCCGACCACGCGAAGAGATTCTCCATCTCGTCCGGATCCTTTTCCAGGTCAAACAGCTCCCACTCGTTCACCGTGTAGTAGTAGATGAGCTTGTAGCGGTCCGTACGGATGCCATAATGCGGGAAAACCCAGTGCGGCGGCGCGAACTCGTAGTAGTGGTAGTACATGGAGCGTTGCCAGCCGGCGGGCGTGTTGCCGCGGAACAGCGGCGTCAGGCTGTAGCCCTGCATGTCGTCCGGAACCGGCAACCCAGCCAGCTCCAGCACCGTGGGCGCGTTGTCGATGTTCACCACCCAGTCCTTGCTTGTTGCGCCGGGCTTGACTACGCCGGGATAACGGATCATCCAGGGCACGCGCAGCGCCTGCTCATACATGAACCGCTTGTCAAACCAGCCGTGATCGCCCATGAAGAAGCCGTGGTCGCCGGTGAAGACGACAATGGTGTTGTTCGTAAGATTGTTGTCATCCAGAAATTTGAGCAGGCGGCCGATATTGTCGTCCTGCGCGCGCAGCGTTCCAAGAAAGTGGCGCATGAACTGCTGGTAGTTCCACTGCTTGCGCTGCCGCGTGGTCAGGTCCGCGGGCGGATGGAAGTCCGGCATCTCGGCGATGCGCATCCGGGCCTCGCGGGCCGCGGCGGCGCGATGCGAGTAGTCGTCATAGAAGGTGCCGGGCTCGGGAAAGCGAACGTCGTCATAAATATGCTCGTACTTATGCGGTGGGTCAAAGGGCCGGTGGGCGCTGAAGAACTGCAACATCATGAAGAAGGGCTGCGTGAACTGCCTGATGCCTTCCATGGCGAAGTCCGTGATGTTATCGGTGATGTAGCCGGGATAACTCTTCTCCACGATGGTGTTGTCGCCCAGTTTGGTGTTGCGCAGGTAGCCGGTGGGCTCGTAATAGGGTCCACCGGCGTTGCGCTTGAAGACGAGATAATCAAATCCGGCCTCGCCCGGGTTGGCCATCAGGTGCCATTTGCCCACCAGGCCGGTCTGATAGCCGGCGCGGCGCAGGATCTTGGGCAGGGTCTCCTGCGCCGGATCGAAGGTTGAGGTTGTTACGCCCGCCGTGGTATCCGGCGGATTGGAGCGCATGCCGTTCAGGTGGCTGTATTTGCCGGTGAGCAGCGTGGCCCGGCTGGGCGCACACAGCGCGTTGGTGGTGAAGCTGTTGTCAAAGCGCATCCCCTCGCGCGCGATGCGGTCGATGTTGGGCGTCTGCATCAACTGGCTGCCGTAGCAGCTCAGCACGCTCAGCGGAACCCCCTCCGTCGTAATCCAGAGAATATTAGGCCGCGAGGCGGGCTTGCCGCCGCGCGCGCGCGGCTGCTCTGCCTGCTGCTGCGCCCGCTCGGCCATAAGTTGCGGGGCCAGCGCTGAACCCAGCACTGCTCCGCCCATCGAGGTCAACATCTGCCGACGTGTGATTGTGTCCTGCACAGTCTGCATCTCCGCCAGATCCTCTACTGTTGTGCGACCGACTGCTGCACTTCCCTGCCCAGCCTCGGATTGGCAATCTGCCTGCGCGACCGGACTGCTCCTGCTTGACCGCCGCAATCTTCTATGCGTCCGCGTACCTGCTCCTCTTCAAACATACGACTTCGCAGTCAAAAGCGTGTGAATATCTGAGAGCAGGCCAGCGCGATCCGGCGAAGATTCCACGGGACGGAATCTTGCCGTCTCAGGTTGGAATTTGATGCGCAGCGCACCTGCGGCAGCCGATGGTCGTGGCTCGCGATTCCCATTGCCGAAGAACTCACGCTGAACGCGGTGCCGTTGATACCCGCATCAGTGGTTGGCTTCCATAGTACGTCGTTGGACGCAGAAAAACACGAAACCCCAGTAGTTGCTGGGGTTCATCTATCAATCCTGGATTTCTTCGGATGTCTTAGGAAGGGTGAATGGCGGAGAGAGGGGGATTCGAACCCCCGATAGAGGTTTTAGCCCCTATAACGGTTTAGCAAACCGCCGCCTTCAGCCTCTCGGCCATCTCTCCGGGTCTCAGACGGATTATACCGGAATCCGACCAGGCCGACGCGCGCCGGCCTGAGGCAAGTCTCCGGCAGCCACATCGCGCCCATTTACTGCTCCGCGAGGTGGATGGACGACAGCTCGATACCCACGAGCAATTTCGGATTCCAGCATTGCCTTCTCGTCGACCAGTTCCGGAGCCGGGTGTATGTCGCAGGGCGGTGATGTATTGAAGGCAGATGAATGAAAGTTGCGCGGGGCATGTGAGGTCCTCTGCCGCCTGCATCGGGTCGCGATTGGGGCCCACTTTCTGCTTTCTGACGGAACAAAAAGTTGTTAGATTCACGCTATGCCCTTTGCGCTGAAGCAGACAAGCCGCAAGATGCGGTTTCTGCCTTTGCTTGCCGTCACCTATTTCATGGTGTCGGGTGGGCCTTACGGCGTAGAAGACATTCTCGGCGGGGCGGGATTTGCCCGGGCGGTCGTCATCCTGATGGTATTGCCCATCCTCTGGAGCCTGCCCAGCGCGCTGATGATTGGCGAGCTTGCCAGCGCCATCCCGGCAGAAGGCGGATTCTACGTCTGGGTGCGCCGCGCCCTGGGGCCGTTCTGGGGCTATCAGGAGGGCTGGCTCTCACTTTCGGCCAGCATCTTTGACATGGCCATCTATCCCGCCATATTCGTGCTCTATCTGGGCCAGTTTAACTCGAGCCTTACCGATGGCTGGCACGGCTATGCCTGGTCACTGGCCGTGGTGCTCATCTGCTGCATCTGGAATCTTCGCGGCGCCCCCTCAGTGGGCGCCGGCTCCCTGTTGATGTTTGCTCTACTGCTTACGCCGTTTATCATCTTCGTGATTCTTGCGGTCTGGCGCGGTCTCACGCTCCATCCGGCGGTTCAGTGGAGCGGTCCAGGCTCCTCCACAACCCTTGCCACAGCAGTCCTGGTGGCCATGTGGAATTACATGGGATGGGACAATGCATCCACGGTGGCGCAGGAGGTGGAGAACCCGCAGCGGAGCTATCCGCGCGTCATGGTCATCTCCGCCGTTCTGGTAGCCGTCAGCTATATCTTGCCGCTGGCGGCCATGGCGCTGGCGGGGCTCTCCAGCGACAGTTTTGCCACGGGCGATTGGGCCACGGCTGCCTCCGCGGTGGGCGGACCGCTGCTGGGCCTGGCGGTAATCGCGGGTGGCACCATCACGGGAATTGGCATGTTCAACGCCCTGGTACTCAGTTACACGCGATTGCCCATGGCCATGGCTCAGGACGGCATGTTGCCGCTGCTTGTGGGCCGGGTGAACAAGCGCGGTGTGCCGTGGGTCAGCATTTTGTTGTGTGGGCTGGCGTGGGCGCTGGCCCTCAAGCTGCCGTTCGAGCGCCTCATCTCCATCGACCTCATTCTTTACGGATCAAGTCTGCTGCTGGAGTTCGCGGCGTTGATTGTGCTGAGGATTCGTGAACCCCGGCTGGAGAGGCCTTTCAAGGCGGGCAATCTGGCCTTTGTCTGTTCGCTTGCCGCGGGACCTCTGATTCTCATCGGCTACGCAATCTATGCCGCGCGCGATGAAAAAATCCTGGGCTCCACGTCTGCGTTGCTCTTTGCGATTGCCGTGGCCCTGATTGGCCCGGTGCTTTACTGGCTCACGGCCCTGCCGCTGGCGCGGCGCAGGCTTGCCGAGGTTGCGGCGAGCGATTAGTCCTCGCCG
>DASSHM010000024.1:0-7935 GCA_035692885.1 Occallatibacter sp. | reverse complement strand
CTGCCGCAGAACTCTAAAAGCTGCCCGCACGATCTCCCATTCATCATCGGTATAGCCTGCGGGCGGGGGAGAACGCATGCCGGCGAGACGAGCCCCGAAGCCGGAAATTTGACTGAACTTGCCGATGAGCGCAAGCAGGCGGTTCTTCTCAGACTTGGATTCAGGCGGGAAGCCAATTGTCTTGTCAACCCTTTTGCGGAAGACGCCGTCTTTGATCAACAGGAGATGGGCGATCTCCTGAAATGCGCTGATTGTCTCGCTTGTAGAAGCACCCGCCGGGGAGGACAATGACGGGAACTCGCGCAAACTGGCCAGCCGCGGGAAGGCGCCGTTCTGTTGAAAGGCAAAGCGGGCGAGGTCGAGGATTTCGTCGCGCGCTTCCGGAACCTGATTGAGCAGAAAGCTGAGCCCGGAAAGCCCGGCGTGGAGGGCCCGCGCAAACGGCCGCTCAAGCCGCGCGCGCAGTGCCGGCCAGTCGGGCTCTCGGTCGAGCACAAAGTCGTGCATCCACTGGTGACGCTTATCGAGCATGCTGACGAGCTGCTCTTCCATCTCCTGCCAGTTGTTGTCTCTCAACCGCAGGAGGGTCTCGATGGATTGGGACAGCCCGGTGGGGCCGCTGCCGATGGTTTCGAGCGTGCGGCGAGCGGCGCGGCGGTAGAGCTCGGCGGGCATTTCGTGGATGCCAATCTCGCTGCCGAGTTCAGTGAGCAGCGGCTGCTGAAGCGCAATTTCGCGGCTGAATGAGTCGATGGTGGAGATGCGCAACTGGGCCGGTATGTCAATAAGCTGCCACTTGAGCACAATGGAGCGCTGATAAGCGCGGTATGCGAGCACGGGCATGGACAGTGCGTCGTCGGACGGGGATGGCGGGGCAGCGGCCGATGCCTTTTCCAGCTCGGACAGAATGCGGTGCCGCATCTCAGCCGCGGCGGCACGGGTGAAGGTGATGGCGACAATGTGGCCGGGGTCATCAACTTCCGCGAGCAGGCGGAGAAACCGGCGCGTGAGCAGGTCGGTTTTGCCGGAGCCGGCGGGAGCCTGGACGAGGACCGAGCGCGCCGGGTCGAGTGCAAGCGAACGCTGGTCCTGATCCGGGGGCGGATCAGATTGCTGGGGCCGCGGGGCGGAATCAGTCATCGTCATCCTGTTCGTCGAGTTCGACGCCCGACTCGGCAAAGATGCGATCTGCATCTTCCTGTACACGGCAGAGGGATTGCAGACCACAGTTCTTGCAGGTGGCGGGGTAGTCCCGTGGATTGACATCGGCGCGGCCGGCAAGAAAATCGCGTGCAAGCTGCTCGATGCAGTCGTGCCAGGCCTGCAACTTCTCCGGGGTAAGGGGGTGTTTTACCAGCGAGCTTTGATGGCCGAGGTCAGGCAAGAGTGTGGCTTTGGCATCGCGGATGCAGCCAGCAAATTGAGGTTTGACCGGGTGGAGCTTTGCAAAGACGAGGCCGCCGGGCTGCTGATCGCCAAGAGCGAATGCCGCATAGAGCGGGAGCTGCACGTCGTCGGGACGAGGCAGATTCCACGAGCTTGGTTTGGGATTACCGGACTTGTAGTCGATAACGAGGAGGGAACCATTGTTGAGGCGGTCAGTGCGGTCGAGGCGCAGGGTGAGGTTAAGTCCCGCGATGGTGATGGACTTTTTGACTTCTGTCTCGGCGACAGCGAATTCGCGGCGAGCCGCTTCAAAGTGAAGCCACTGAGTGACAACACCGGCGAGGCGCTGCTGCTCAAGCTCAAGGTAGCGCGGCGGCATGCGGTTGTGAACAGAAGCAGAGAGACTGGACCGCATCGTCTGGCGGGCGAGGTCCGCGACAAAGGATTCCATACCCTGGCCAATGAGGGATCGCAAGGCTTCAAGGTTGCGTGCATCACGAAGCGGAGGACTGTTCCAGACGGCATGAAGAACGTTGTGAAGGAGCACGCCGCGCTGGGCGGCAGAGAGACCGGCCTGGGCGGGTTCCCAACCCTGTGCGCCTAGACGGAAGCGCGCGAAGGCCTGGAAGGCGCATTTTGACTGCCGGGTGAGTACGTCGGAACCCCCGGGGGAGTTATCTGGATGGAACGGGATTTGCGGTGAATCGGAGAATGCACTGGCGAGCGGTGTGATCGCAGGCGGCAGAGCGAGATCGGCCGGGATGGGAGTTGGGGAGCCGGCGAGCTGGACGACAAGGCGTGAAGGGCGCGCATCAATGCCGGCCCTTTGCATGGGGAAGCTGAAGCACACGGCAGGCGCGACGGCGATCAAGCGCCGTGCGATGGTATCTGCGAGTTCCCAGTCGCCGGCGGGCGTGGCGTGAGGCATGGCAAACCGGCGCTGCAGGGCCACGGGCAAAAAGGGATGTGTGGAACCGGAAGGCGGCCACAAGTCCTCGTCGGCACCAAGAAACCAGACAGCGCCCGCGGCGAGCCCGGCAGACTCCGCGGGGCCTGCAATGAGAATGGAAGCGCCGGATGACTCGGGAGCAAAGAGGGTGTCGCCGCTGGCGCGGGCGAGCGCGGAGAGGAAGTCATCCCACGCCACAAGCCGGCCATCGAAGCCGAGGGATCCGCAGGTGTCGATGACCTGCTGCCAGCGCCGGGCGGCCTGGAACTGGACGCTGGAGAGGCTCGAAGCGCCGGGAAAGCCAATGGTCTGGAGCAACCGGGGCACGAGCGCGGCCCAATCGAGCGGGCTCTGCGGAGCGGAGCGGTGACTCGCGAGGAGATTGCGCGCATCGCTCATGCGCCGCGCCCACGCTTCAGGCAGCGGATTGAGATGATGAGACTGGTTGAGAAACTCAGCGAGGGTCCAGTGAGTGCGCTCCAGTCCTTTGCGGCGCAACATCCGCATGCGAGCCTGGAGCGCCACGGATTCCTGCGAGGTTGTCGTGATGAAACCGGTGGATAGGAGCCAGTCGAGGGCGTTTTCAGCGATGGCGCTGTTGAGCCAGGCGAGGATGAGCTGTGCCGCGCGGGCGAGCGGGACCGCGCCCAGAGGAATGCCGAGGGTGAACTCGAAGAGCGGCTGAGCGCCGGGCGCGGAGAGCCGGAGAAATGCGCGCTCGATTTCGCCGCGGCGGTTATGGACCTGCTGCGTAATGATCAGGATGCGATCGCCGGGCCACTGAGCAAGGCGGGATGCGCACCACTGGGCACATGCCGATAGCTCCGACTGGGTGTCAGCAGCGGCGTAATAGCGGACTTCGGCTGATGATTCGTTGAGTGCCGCGTTGCGCCAGACGCCCCATGCGTTGAGGAGTTCCAACTGCACCGGAAGAAGCCTGTCAAACCCGACCAGGAGGAGCGGCGGCCGGTGCTTTTCATCCGCACCGAGAGTTCGGATGAACTCGAGCGGCGCGCGCGCGGCACTGAGCAGGTCGCCGGCGGAGCAGGCTGCGTCGAACCGCGCAAGCCAGCGGCTGAATGCAGCGGCGTCATTGACCCAGGATGTGCGTTCAGCCTGCTGCAAAAAACGCGGGGCGTAGGAGCAGAGAAGGCGGTGGGCCTCCATGGCCATCTCAGCCAGACGGTGAAGGGGCTCTTCCAGCAGCGTGGTGAGCTGCTGCTCGGCGCCAACCATCTCAGCCCAGAGCACGCGCTCCTGTTGTGTATTCAGCAGGAAGCGCCGATCCAGGCTGAGCTGTTCCCATTGGGTGCGCACGAAGCTGTCCCAACTGTGAATTTGAGGCGCGGGCCATGCAGCCATGCCCTCCGCGCGCCGGCGAAGATGGAACCCGGCGCCAAGATCCCGCGCGGCACGATCACTGGCGGCGATGACAAAACCACCATCGCGAAGCCAGCCATCCACCTCATTCACCGGTTGTTCGGCTGAGGCTCGGGAGCGAGCGTCCATTTCTGGGTTATACGCCGCGGGGCCGGTGGAACGCCATCGAACGCACCGGCGAAGCGCAGGGTTGTACACTGAGGTGTGATTTACCGATTTCTAGCCTCCTCGCTGCTCCTTGTTGTCGCGCTGACCGGCTGCCATTCGAGTCAGCAGTCCAAGGCCACTTCTTCTTCAGATTCGGACTATACGGTTTACCATCTGCGGGGCAAGATTGTGACCACGGATGCCGCGAGCGGCATTGTGGTGGTGGACCATGAAGCCATCCCCGGCTTTATGGACGCCATGACCATGCCTTACCAATTAAAGGATCCCAGCATCATCAGTGAATTGCATCCGGGCGATGTCATCACCGCCGACGTGATGGTTTCAAAGACCTCGGAGCAGACCGTGGTGCTGGATCACATTGTGGTGGTGGCGCAGGCCAAGCCGGACTATAAGCCCACGGTCATCTATCACGTACCCGAGGCGGGCGATGAAGTGCCTAATTACGCGCTGCGCAACCAGGATGGGCGGAAGATTGATTTGCGGCAGTTTCGCGGCAAGGAGCTGCTCATCACGTTTATTTACACGCGGTGCCCGATGCCCAACTACTGCCCGCTCGTGACGCATAATTTTGTGGTCATCAACAAGGAGCTTGAGAAGGATCCCGCGCTCTATAAGAAGACGCATCTGCTGAGCGTGAGCTTTGACCCGGAGCACGACACGCCGGAGCGCCTGCGCGCGTATGGCGCTGAATATATTGGCGGCGACGCCAAGGCAGCATTTGCCCACTGGGACTTCGCGGTTCCGGACAAGACCGTGTTGATGAAGATGGCGCAGTACTTTGACGTGGGGATTCGTTACGGGGCCGACGATGCCATTACGCACACGCTGTCAACCACATTGATCGGACGCGACGGCAGGGTGGTTCAGTATTACCCGGGCAATGAATGGACTCCGCAGCAGGTGATTGCGGATGTGAAGAAGGCCGCGGGCGACCGGGGCTGAGCGGATGCCGGGGAGGCTGAACCACGCGTTTAGAATCGGTGATGCTTGAGCCACCCCCCCGAGAAGTTGCGGTGAGCTGAAAGGGATACAGGCCATGAGCGGCAGTTTGGAAATACGCAAGGATGCGGAGCTGGACTTACTCTCTTTGGGCGCGCTGGTGCATCGTCTTGATCCCGGCGTGGTGCCGTTCCGCAAGGCGACAGAGTGCAGGATTTATGTGAGCGGCGGGGAGTTCAACGTGGCCGCGAATCTCTCGGACTGTTTTGAACTGAGGACCGGGATCGCAACCGCGATGTCAGACTACCCGATTGGCGAGCTCATCGCCGAACAGGTGCGGTCGATGGGCGTGAGGCCGTTTTACAAGCACTTTAAACACGACGGCGCCACGGGACCGAACATGGCCACGGTTTACAGCGATCGCGGACTGGGGCTGCGGGCTCCAGTGGTGTTTTATAACCGGGCCAACGAGTCGGCCGCGCTGCTGAAGCCAGGCGACTTTGACTGGAAGGCAATCTTCTCGCGCGGCGTGCGGTGGGTTCACAGTGGGGGGATTTTTGCGTCGCTCTCGCCAACCTCGGCGGCGCTGGCCGCCGAGATGATGAAGGCGGCGAAGGCGGCCGGGGCGGTAACATCATTTGACCTGAACTTTCGCGAGAAGCTGTGGAAGATCCACGGCGGCAACGAAGTGGCGGTGGAGACGCTGGGCAGGATTGTGGAGCACGTGGACGTGCTGGTGGGCAACGAGGAGGACCTGCAGAAGGGGCTAGGCATCGCCGGGCCGGAGGTTGCGGCGAAGTCGAAGCTGGACCCGAGCGTGTTTTTCGGCATGATGGAAGCCGTGGTGAAAAGATTGCCCAGGGTAAAGGTTGTGGCCACGACGCTGCGCGAGGTTCACACCACCAACCGGCACAGCTGGAGTGCAGTGGCATGGATCAACGGCAAGACGTACACCGCACCGGCGGCAGAACTGGAAGTGCTGGACCGCGTGGGAGGCGGGGACGGATTTGCCGCCGGGTTGTTTTATGGGCTGCTGTCCGGAGAGGGCCCCGAGGAGTCATTAAGGCTTGGATGGGCACACGGCGCTCTGCTGACGACCTACCCGGGCGACACGACGATGGCCACGGTGGAGCAGGTACGCGCCTTTGCGCGAGGCGGATCGGCGCGCATCCAGCGGTAGAGACGGGCGCGCCTGGAATTTGTGCATCGAGACACGACGGATTTCATCAAAGCAATAGGCACGCCCGTCGTGTATCGCGAGAGAGGGGCATTCATGGCAAAGGTGACACTGGTCTTCGCGGTTCTGATGATCGCGCTCGGCCTGGCCGGATATCTGGGCACAGGCAGTCAGCATCCAACGGCTTTGATTCCAGCATGGTTCGGACTCGCTCTGGGCGTTTTCGGCCTGCTGGCGAACAGCCGGAATGAGAGGAAGCGCAAGCTGTTCATGCACGTCAACGTGGTGATCGGCCTGCTTGGCTTTCTGGGTGCGGGCATCGAGGCGATTCGCGGATATGTGCATGCGGGGGCGGTGGGGGCGGCGGTGGACATGCCTGCTCTGGAGTCGAAACTGGTGATGGCAGTGCTGATGCTCGTGTACGTGCTGCTTTGCGTACGGTCGTTCATCAGCGCTCGCCGCAAGCGGACGGTGTAATCGGATGGGCGGATTTCGCGGAGGCGGTGCGGGCATGGGGATGCGCGCCGAGCACATGCCTCATGGCCGGGGCGCGGGCAGGAACTCCGATGCGCCCCGGCGCAAGCCGGACCTGAAGAAACTGGGCCCGCAGGTGTGGGCGCTGGTCGCTCCGCGCAAGGGGCTGCTGATCGGCGGGCTGGCGCTGATGGCCATCAACCGCCTGTCAGGGCTGGTGCTGCCGCTGGTATCAAAGCCATTGCTGGATACGGTTCTGTCGCCAACGCATCCGCGACCCGATCTGCTTGAAAAGATCATTGCCCTTGTGCTGGTGGCCACGCTGGTGCAGGCGATCAGCTCGTTTTCACTGACACAACTGCTGTCGAAAGCCGGGCAGCGACTGATTGCCGAGATGCGCCGCGACGTGCAGCGGCACGTGGGCCTGCTGCCCGTGGCCTACTACGATGCGAACCGCGCGGGAACGCTGGTGGCCCGCATTATGACCGACGTGGAAGGGGTGCGCAACCTGGTGGGAACCGGGCTGGTTCAGTTTCTGGGAGGCATGCTGACCGCGGTGCTGGTGTTCTTCTTCCTGCTCTACCGCAGCGTGAGCGTGACTCTGGCGGTGTTTGCGGTGGTGGGGGCATTCGTATTTGTTCTGCAGTGGGGCTTCAAGGTGATTCGGCCCATCTTTCGCGACCGGGGCAAGATCAATGCCGAGGTGACGGGACGGTTGACCGAGTCGCTGGGCGGGGTGCGCGTTGTAAAGGGATATCACGCAGAAGAGCGCGAGCACAGGGTGTTCTCAATGGGAGTGGACCGGCTGCTGGACAATGTGATGAAGTCGCTGACCATGACCAGCGCGCTGGGGTCGGTGTCAACGACGGTGCTGGGCATTGTGTCGGCGCTGGTGATGTGGATGGGCGGCCATCTGGTGCTGCACAGCTCGTGGACGGTGGGTTCCTACTTCCAATACAACATGTTTCTTGCCATCATGGTGGCTCCGGTCTTCCAGATGGTGAACGTGGGAACGCAGTTGACCGAGGCGTTTGCAGGCCTTGACCGGACAGCGGAGATTCTGGAGGAACTCGAAGAGAACCAGGAGCCCAGCCGGACAAGAAAGATAGCGCAGATTGATGGCGACGTGGCGTTCGAGGACGTGGAATTTGCCTACGAGAAGGACAAGCCGGTTCTGCATGGGGTGAGCTTTGTGGCCGGCTCGGGCTCGGTGACAGCGCTGGTGGGCTCGTCCGGGTCGGGCAAATCAACCATCATCAGCCTGCTATGCGGATTCCACACGCCGGACAAGGGAAGGGTGATGGTGGACGGCGTGGATCTTGCGACCGTGGATTTGAACACGTTCCGCTCGCAACTGGGCGTGGTGCTGCAGGACTCATTTCTCTTTGATGGAACAATCCGGGAGAATGTGATGTTTTCCCGGCCGGACGCGTCGGAGGAGCAGTTTCTGTTTGCCTGCCGG
>DASSHM010000023.1:0-5441 GCA_035692885.1 Occallatibacter sp. | reverse complement strand
AATCTGAAGGACGTGATGAACCGCGAGGAAGGCCAGGACCTGGTCGAGTATGCCCTCGTGGTGGCCCTGATCGCCTTTGGCGCCACTGCCGGCATGTCGGCACTGGCCGGTGGCATCAACCTGGCGTTCACGAACATCTCGCAAATGCTTGCCTCTTACACCTCGTAGTTCTGTCTCGAAGGGTTGGAGGAGCAACCAGGCCATGAGGCAATGGCGAACCACGGTTGCTCCAGCTGTGAGAATCGATGTCGGCGTCTGTTTCGAGTTTGGGTAGCAATACCCTTCATAGAACTCCGCAGAATCAAGTTGATCTCGCTTCCACCCATAGGGTTGACGGTACTCAGACTGACCTGCTGTCGGCTGCCCAAACGGCCGGCAGCAGGTCAGTTGCATTGGCGCCATATTTCCCTGGCCTGCGAAACTCTGCCGGTCACCCAGGATCTCCATCTCGCCGTGGTTGCAGGATGCGCTCCTCTCGGATACGCAGGATTCGTTAATCGGATGGGCGACGGCAGGGCTGCTGGCAGGTGAGTCGCAACCTTTGAACTGAGCCCTTCAGACGGGAGTATATCCGCTCTTATCCCAGAGTCTGATGAGCAGAGGCAACACTGCTGAATTGCAGTATGCTGAATGCGCGTCAGCACCTCTTCCACCACCTGTATTGAAAGCATGATTCCAGGGCATGATTCCTACGGCGTCTCCTGAGAACGAATGGTCCATTCCTCTGATCGAGGGGGGAATGACTGCGATTGCAGTGGCGCTGGCGTTTGCCGCGCCGCGACTGGGGTCCCCGTGGTTCCGCCGGCTTCAGCGCGGCTTCGGCCATCTGGCGCACAGGCGCGCGCTTGCCGTGGTCACGGTGGGCTTTTCAGCGTTGCTGCTCAGGCTGGCGGTGCTGCCTTTGCTGCCCGTTCCACTGCCCTTCGTGCCGGATGATTTCAGCTTCCTGCTCGCTGCTGATACCTTCGCACACGGCCGGCTCACCAACCCGACGCCCGATATGTGGGTTCACTTTGAGTCCATCCACATCGACATGAAGCCGACCTATATGTCGATGTACTTCCCGGCCGAGGGACTTGTGCTTGCCGCTGGCAAGGTCCTTGCCGGCATTCCGTGGGTGGGAGTGCTGATCACCGGCGCCCTGATGTGCGCAGCGCTTTGCTGGATGCTGCAGGCCTGGCTTCCGCCTCCATGGGCGTTATTGGGCGGCTTTCTGGCGGTGTTGCGCCTTGCCCTCTATGGCTACTGGACCAACACCTATCACTCCGCGGGGGCGATTACGGCATTTGCCGGCGCGCTGGTACTGGGCGCGTATCCACGTTTCAGAAAGACCGGGCGAGCAGGACAGGGGCTTCTAATGGCCGTTGGCGCCGGGCTCCTGGCGATCTCGCGCCCCTATGAAGGCCTGCTGCTCTGCCTGCCGGTCACGATTGCACTTGCAATTTGGATGTGGAAGGGCCCAACGCCGTTTTCCGCTGCGAAGATACTCCGCAGTCTGACCCCGGCGATTGTGCTCCTCATCGGAGTAGCCGCATGGATGGGCTACTACAACAAGCGGGTCTTCGGCAGCCCGCTGACGCTTCCGTATACCGTGAATCGGGCCACATATGCCATGGCGCCCTACTTCGTGTGGCAGTCTGCCCGGCCAGAACCAGCCTACCACCACGAAGAGATGCGCAGGTTCTACCATCACAACGAACTTGAGCAGTACAAAGCGATTCACTCGCTCAAGGGCTATCTGCCACAAACGCTCATCAAGCTGGTGAACGGCCTGGTCTTTTTTGCCGGGGTTGCTCTGTTTCCAGTGCTCATGATGGTCCCGCGTGCGTTGCGCGACCGGCGTCTGCGCTTTCTTGTTCTGTGCGCACCACTGTTGCTTGCAGGCGTTATGGTTGAGGTGTTCCTGCTTCCTTACTATCTGGCCCCATATACAGCCCTGATCTATGCCATCGGTCTTCAGGCCATGCGGCATCTCCGGGTCTGGCGGCCGGGCAGGCAGCCGGTTGGTGTTGCGATGGTGCGATTTACAATCGTGGTCTGCGTGCTCATGGCGGGGTTGCGGCCATTTGACCGCATGCTCCACTTTCCGGTGGCGAGCTACCCGCCTTCGGCGTGGTACGGGATGTGGTTTGGACCCGATCATTTTGGCACTGAACGCGCAGGGGTTCAGCGGGAGCTGGAGCGGATGCCCGGCCGCCAGTTGGCTCTGGTGCGCTATTCCCCGCGCCATCATGAGGTGGATGAATGGGTCTACAATCGTGCCGACATCGACGCCTCCAAAGTAATCTGGGCGCGTGACATGGACCCTGCCGGCAATCAGGAACTGCTGCAATACTACAAAGGCCGCAATGCCTGGCTGGTGGAGCCCGATGCGCATCCCGCCGCACTCCTGCCCTACCCGGTGACTGAACAGGTAACCACCAAGAACCCCTAGGGCAGTTTGGCGGGCGATGAACGAAAATGGTGCCATGCGGAGAGTTGGCCGATGATTAATGGAAAGCGCATTGCCGTGGTCATGCCGGCCTACAACGCCGAAAGAACACTTGAGATGACGGTGCGCGAGCTCTCCGATATCGTCGATATCAAAATCCTGGTTGATGACTCCAGCAGGGACCAGACCCCTCATCTCGCAAGGCAGCTCGGCGTTCAGACCTATGTACACGACTCCAACTACGGCTACGGGCGCAACCAGCAGACCTGCTACCGCGAAGCGCTGGCGGCGGGCGCGGATATCGTCGTCATGGTCCACCCAGACTACCAGTACACGCCGCTGCTGGTGCCCGCCATGGCCGGCATGGTGGCGAGCGGGGTCTATGACATGGTCCTCGCATCGCGCATTCTGGGCGGCGGCGCACTAAAGGGCGGCATGCCCATCTATAAATATGTTGCCAACCGGCTGCTTACCGGCTTTCAGAATCTGTTCCTGGGTGTAAAGCTGTCTGAGTATCACACCGGATTTCGCGCCTTCTCCCGCAGGCTGCTTGAGACGCTTCCCATCCTTGAGAACTCGGACGACTTTGTCTTCGACAACCAGATGATTGCCCAGGCTGTGATGTTCGGTTTCACCATCGGAGAGATATCCTGCCCGACAAAATATTTTGAGGAGGCATCGTCCATCAACTTTCGCCGCAGCGTGAAGTACGGATTCGGCGTCCTCAGCACAACGCTCAGCTTTGTTGCCCACAAATGGGGCATTCGCCGCCAGCCGCGCTTTGCCCCCAGTGGACGCAAGGTCACTGAGCAGTATTATTCCGAGCTTGCGCATCGGCCGTGAGCAGACAATGGAATTTTGTTGAAAGGTGAATGTAAATCTTGATCACAGGCGGATCGGGAGATCATTTATCGCTGATCGCGGTAGAGGCCAGCCTCACCTTATGTTCCATCGCAATTGCCTTTGCCTGGCCTGGATTGGGCCAGAGGCAGTTTCTGGCAGTGGAACGCACGATCCGGGCATTGGCGGGGAGGAAGGCACTTGCAATCATCATTGTAGGTGCGTCTGCCATCGGTTTGAGGCTCGCGCTTCTCCCATGGAATCCCATTCCATTGCCCGTCATACCGGATGACTTCAGCTTTCTTCTTGCCGGGAATACATTTGCCTCAGGCCGGCTGACAAATCCCACGCCTGAAATGTGGATTCACTTCGAGTCAATCTTTATCGACATTAAACCAACTTACATGTCGATGTATTTTCCAGGAGAGGGCCTTGTTCTTGCTGCGGGTAAAGTCCTGTTTGGACATCCCTGGTTTGGACTGCTCCTCGTTAATGGACTCATGTGCGCGGCTCTGTGCTGGATGCTTCAGGCCTGGCTGCCACCTTGCTGGGCATTATTTGGCGGCCTGATCGCGGTGCTGCGCATATCACTCTTTAGCTATTGGATAAATTCCTACACAGGCGGCGGCGCCATTGCTGCGCTTGGCGGAGCGCTCGTGCTTGGCGCCCTGCCAAGACTTGAGAAGAGCTGGCTATGGAAACAGGGCCTGTTGATGGCCATAGGTATGGTCCTTCTCGCCTACACGCGCCCCTTTGAAGGGGTGCTCCTCTGTGTCCCTGTCTTAATCGCAATGATATGGCGCTACAAGACGGACAGAGATAGCCCTAATCTCGCGCGATTAGCCCAAAATGCGCTGCCTGGACTCATGGTTCTTCTGATTGGAGCCATATGGCTCGGTTATTACGACTACCGTGCGTATGGAAGCCCATTCACGCTTCCTTACTCCGTCAATCGCGCGGCTTATGCTGTTGATCCCTACTTTGTCTGGCAGACTCCGCGCGCCGAGCCGGTATACCGCCACGAAATGATCCGCAAGTTTTATGTGTCAGACGAACAGGATATCTACCGAAAGCTGCATTCACTGCCTGGATTCCTTATTGGAACACCCGACAAAATCCTGATCCTGATTGAGTTCTTCGCAGGTTTTGCACTTATTCCGCCATTATGTATGATGCGCCGGGTGATTCTTGATCGGCGCGTACGATTTCTCTTACTTCTTCTTCTCATTTCATTCACGGGGATCGTGATTCAAACCTTCTTCGTGCAGCACTATGTTGCACCGTTTACCGCCGTCTATTACGCACTTGGCCTGCAGGCAACTCGGCATCTCTGGATATGGAAGGCAGGAGGGCAGGATGTTGGCAGGGCAATGGTGCGCTTACTTGTCTGCGTTTGCCTGCTCATGGTGGTTCCAAGGCTGTTGAATAGGCTCCTTGGTATGCCGGTACCCGCGTATCCAACAGAGAAGTGGGCATGTTGGTGGTACGGTCCTGATTGGCATGGTACTGAGCGGGCGGCAGTGGCAGCTGAACTCTCACGCTTGCCGGGGAACCAACTGGCGATAGTGCGCTACGCTCCGGGCCATGATCCGCTGAACGAATGGGTGTACAACGAGCCGAATATTGACACTTCAAAAGTCATCTGGGCTCGGGACATGGGTGTTGCTCTGGATCGCGATCTCGTCAGGCACTACAGCGCTCGAAGTGTCTGGCTGGTACAGCCCGATACAGCGCCGGTATCGGTCACTCCGTATCCTGCGGTCCGGTAGCTGGCAGTTTGTCTTCATGCTTTGATTGATGTGGCTTCGCCCAAGGCAGAGTTCGTCACTTTTCTTGAGCGGAATTGCTTCGTCTGTGGAAAGTTCAGTTTGATCGCGAGGATGGGGATTGTGCACAGCGGCATGGCCATGAGCGAGCTTCGAGCCCAGCGGGATGGAAGGTGGATGCTCCTTCTGGGCATCGCGATCTTTCTTGCCGGGAGCGCTGCGATTGGAGCGGCCACGCACGCGGCCATGGTCGATTTCAAGATGCTTTATTTTGGATCACGGACCCTCCTGGCGCAGAAAGATCCATATATCCAGCAGAATGTTGCTCGTGTCGCATCCGAGCAAATGGAACGCGACGAAAACCCAGACGCCATTCAGCCGGACGCCCTCCCGCACAATCTCTA
>DASSHM010000022.1:0-23349 GCA_035692885.1 Occallatibacter sp. | reverse complement strand
GCCGGTTCCTCTTCAGGAATCTCGATGCGCTCAATCTTCTCCAATTCCTTTACGCGGCTCTGCACCTGCTTTGCCTTGGTGGCCTGGTAGCGAAAGCGGTTGATGAATGCTTCAAGGTGCTCAATCTGGTCGCGCTGGTTGCGATACGCCGCCAGCAGCTGGGCGCGCCGCTCGTCCTTCTGGGAGAGATATTTAGTGTAGTTTCCCTGGTAGATGGTCAACCGCTTGTTCCAGATCTCCACCGTGCGGTCGATGGTTACATCAAGAAAGTAGCGGTCATGCGAGGTGAGGATGTAACCGAAGGGATAAGCCTTCAGATAGCTCTCAAGCCAGTTGCGCGTCTCCAGGTCAAGGTGGTTGGTCGGCTCGTCCAGCAGCAGCAGGTTGGGCCGCGCCAGCAGCAGCTTCGCCAGCGCGATGCGCATCTGCCACCCGCCGCTGAACTCGTCGGTCCGCCGCGCCCAGTCCTCTTTGCTGAGGCCCAGGCCGGTCAACACGCTGCCCACCTGCGCGTCCAGCGCATAGCCATCCAGCGCGTGAAAGCGGTCCTGCAGCAGCGCGTAGCGCGCGGCGGCCGCATCGTATTCCGCTCCGCCGTGGTCCAGCTCGGCCATCTGCGCGGCCAGTTGCTCGGCCTCGTCCTGCATGCCCCGCAGCTCGTCAAACACCGTCAGGCACTCTTCAAACACGGTTCGTCCGGTCAGCCGCAGCCCCTCCTGCGGCAGATAGCCGATGCTCAGGCCGCGCGTCTGCTGCAGGGCGCCATAATCCAGATGATCCATCCCGGCCAGCACCTTCATCAGGGTTGATTTTCCGGTGCCGTTCGCGCCCACAAGCGCCGTCTTTTCCCGGGCGCGGATCAGCCAGTTCGCCTCAAGAAAAAGCACCCGCGGGCCAAACTGTTTGCCGGCATTCTGCAGTGAGATCATCCAGGTTCATTGTCGCAGAGGCTCTCGGCTCCGCGCTGCGGCCGGCTCGCGCTCCACTTGCGCCGCGGCGAGAGCTCGCGGATGATTACCGCCATCGCCGGAATCAGAAACACGATGGAGCCCAGCACCCACATCTCAGCGCCAGCGGCAATCTGGTCGCTCAGCGCGCTGATGCCAAAGGGCCGCGGCGAGATCGCGGCGTAACTGGGATACACCACCCGGCCGGCGAAGCACAGGAACGCCGAGACACCTGTGTTCACAAAATCCGCAAGCAGCAGGTAAGGCACCAGCACCCAGCGCGAGGCTCGCAGCCGGAACGGCCACGGCTCCATAATGGGCCACCAGAACAGCAGGCTGGTAAAGAAGAAGCACGCGTGCTCAAAGTTGTGCCAGTTCTCCGAGCTCAGCGCCAGCTCGTATGCCGCGGGCACGTGCCAGCCCACATACATCAGGTCGAATGCCAGCCATGCCACGCGCGGCCGGGTAAGGAATTTCCCCATGCGGTGGATTGCGTGGGTGCGGAAAAGCGGGCCCAGCCATTTGCGGACGAACCAGCGTGGCAGCCCGCGCAGCATGGGCACCACGGGCATGCCCAGCGCGATGAGCGGTGGCGCCAGAGACATGAACACATAGTGCTGCGCCATGTGCATAAACAGCAGCGACTCGCTCCACGTGTCCAGTGGCGAGGCCACCGCCACAAACAGCGCAAGCATTCCGCCCAGAAAGCAATAGAGGCGCCACGCCGGGAACTGGTACGGTCTTGTCCGGCGGATTGCGAACCAGCCGCGGGTATAGATCAACGCCGCCAATACAATTTCAGCGGTGACAATGGGAGGAATCTCCCAGTCCGTGATCAGCGTGGCAAAGGTTTCAGCCTGCATGGCATCACTTCGCTTACTTTGTGGTTGCGGCCCCGGATGAAGACTGCCGAACCCCCATCTCGCGCTGTGCGGCCTCCGCCGCCGGAATCTGGTTGGCGGGATGCAACGTCTCAAGAAAGCTCACCAGCGCCGTGACTTCCGCCGGAGACAGGTTTTTGCCGTAGGCTGGCATGTTGCCTCCGCCCTGGAGCACCTGGCGCACCAGTTGATCCGGCGTCATGCGCGTGGCCACTGAATCCAGCGCCGGACCACGCTCTCCGCCCTGGCCCTCCAGCGCGTGACAGTTGCGGCACTGCTTTTCCTGAAAGACCACCGCGCCCTGGCGGACGACGGGCGTTGCGTTGCGCACGTACTTCACCGGCACCGGGTCGCCGCTCCACGCATCCATGTGCGGGCTCCACGGCGTATACGTGGCCAGATGCGTCAGCACGGCCCAGCTCACGGCAATCGTCGTCAGCATCAGAACCGCCACCGGCCTGCGGTGCCAGCTCTTCTCGCCCTCCGCGGCATAAAAGGGCAGCGCCAGCAGGATCGCGATGCACACGATGGGCACTATCAGGATGAAGGGCGTCTCAAGCGACGGCGGCAGATAGGCCAGCGCCGCATAGATCCACAGGAAGAAGAAATCCGGCTTGGGAACAGCCTGGATGATGGTGGGGTCGGGCTGGCCACCCGGGCCGAATGGCCCCAGCACCACCGCGCACACCGCCACCGCCGCAACAATCGCGCCCGAGAAGAAAACATCCTTCCAGAAGGCCACCGGCACAAACGGCACGCCGTCATCGTGGGTCATCTTGCTGTATTCAGCCAGATAGGTGGAGCGGCGCACCAGGCGGCCCGGCATCGGCCACTCGTTCACGCCCAGCTTCAGCACCATCCACACATGCAGCGCCGCAAACAGCAGCATCATGCCGGGAATGATGAATACGTGCAGGGCGAAGAAGCGCGAGAGCGTGGCTCCGGCAATAATCGGCCCCCCCAGCAGCAGGTGAACCAGGCTGCCGCCCACCCACGGAACCCGGCTGAGAATGGATGCGCCTATGCCCAGTCCCCAATACGCGTCCTGGTCAAAGCGCAGCACCTGACCGGTAAAGGCCATGGCCAGCGTCATCAGCAGCAGAAACACACCCAGAATCCAGGTAAGCTCGCGCGGATATTTGTAGGCGCCGAACATGAACACCTGCATCATGTGCACAATCACCACCGCCACCATGAAGCTGGAGCCCCAGCCGTGCATGGCGCGCAGAAACCATCCCAGCTCCAGATGGTGGTTCAGCATGTTGAGGCTGTTCCATGCCTGCCCGGCCGTGGGCGCATACACAATGGCGAGCAGAATGCCCGTGACAATCTGCAGCATCAGCAGGGTAAGAGCGGCGCTGCCAAACACGTACCACCAGCTTGCCGTCCGTCGCGGCACCGGATGCAGCGCGGCCTCCTTGATGGGCGCTTCAAGTTGAAGGCGGTGCTCAAGCCAGTTGTAGGCTGCCTTTACCCAGCGCATGCGCCGCTCCCCTTAGCGTTGTTGATGTCCACCAGCCTGGCTGTGTTGGCAAGCGTCGGCATCTGTCCTGCGTCAATCTCCAGCCTGCCGTTCACCACTTTGCAGGGATACTCGAAGAGTCCCCGCTCCGGCGGGCCTGACGCGCGTTCGCCGTCGGCATAGTACACGCCGCCATGGCACGGGCACATAAACAGTTCCGACTGCGGAAACCACCGCACCGGGCAGCCAAGGTGCGCGCAGTTCACCGCAAACACCTTGAAGGATTGCTCCGCCGTACGCCGCACGTAGCAGGCCACGCCGTCTGTCACGCCATCCCATGGTTGGCGGAACGGATTGGTGAATGTGGTCAGCCGCGTTTGGCCCACCGGAAAGTCTGTGACCGGCCCCAGCGAAACCCACGCCAGGTAGTCCTTGTCTTTTTTCACCGGCGACAGCAGGTAGCCGATTACGGGCGTGGCCACCGCAAGGCCTACCAGCCCGTTAAACGCCATGCCAATCTTCAGCAGCAGCCATCGGCGCGAAACCGGCAGCTTCCCGGCCTCGTCCTGCGGCGTACTCTGGTTTGCACTCTCGTCAATCACTCCTCACCTCGTTCATGCTGCGTCGGGGGCGTCGTAGTGGCCCCGCTCCGCAGCGATCCCAGATACGTCACAATGTCGATCACGTCCTGTTCGCTCAGCGGATGGCCCGGCTGGTCGTTTCTCCAGTCGGGATGCCCCAGGTCGGGCCGCCCGGCAATAATGATGGTGCGCAGAGCCTGGTCGCTCACCAGCGCCAGATACGTCGGGCTGGTCACCTGCTGGTCCGGCGAGCGCGTGTGGCACGACGAGCAGAACGTGCCGTACAACTGCCGGCCTCTCGCGGCATCACCCCGCTCACCTTCAGCCGCGGCGTATGCCGGCGGCGTATCCGCGCCAAAGGCGCCGGGCTTGCGCCACGCGGCGCGCATGCCCTTCACAATCGCGTCAATCTGCTCATCTGTCAGCGCCGCTCCGGCTGACCGGGCAAATCCCGGCATTCTGCTGCCGGCCTGCCCGCCGGTGATGGTCCGCTTCAGCGTGGCGTCATCCACCAGGGCCTGATACTCGGGATTGGCCAGATCCATCGCCACACCGTTCTGCCCATCTGCGCCGTGGCATCCCTGGCAGTTGGTCTTGTAGAGGGTGGCGAAATCCATCTGGTCCTCGGGACGCGCCAGCTCCCGAGCCTTCGGATAGCCGGGCATCCGGTCACACCCGGCGGCCAGAAGAAATGCGAAGGAGCAGATTGCGGGCAACACCGCTCGGAGCCGCATCAGTGCCTCTCCTTGTCGTCCGCGTCGGTATGCATCAGCCCCGGTGTTTCAATTCCCATGCGCATCACAAAAGGCAGCGACTGCCCGGTGCGGATGCGGCTGTCGCGCGCCACCACCATGCCGGCCACCAGGCCAAAGGCCACCTGCGACACCACAAACCAGCCCCACTCGATGCGCGCGTCCATCGCCGGGTTGATGACGCCCATGAACGAGTGCAGAATGCCCGTCCACAACACCGGAGCCAGCACGCCGCCGAGCAGGACGGGATGACGAGGCAGCATGGGCAGCATGGCGCCATACAGTAACCCCACCAGCAGGCAGGCCACGCCGTGAATCACCGTTGCCACCAGCAGCGCCTGCCAGTGGAACGCGGCAATCTGCGCCGTGGTGGGATTGCGCCAGTAGGCCACGCCCGCGCCTCCCAGCAGATTGATGGGGTACCAGATGCTGTCGTGCGTAATGAGGCCATAGATAATCGCGGGCAGAATCATCGCAAAGCCGCCGGCGATTCCTCCCTTGATGCCCGCCGTAATCGGATAGACCTCCACCGGCAGATGCGCGCGATGTTCCTTGGTCACATGGATGCGCGCCACTTCAGTCCTCGTTGAGCTGATCATCACCGGCTGCACCGTCACCGGCACGTGCACATGTTTTTCGTGTGGCAGCACCTGCTTGAACCAGCCGATGCAGGCCGCCAGCACCAGCACCACGCCGAACGCCGTGACGGCGATGTTCGTCACCAGGCCGGCAAACCCCAGAGTGGCGCCAAATGCCAGAATCAACGGCCACGGCGTCCCGGCAGGCAGATGCACGAATTCGTCGTGCGCCGGGCCCGTCTCGTGCTGTTTCAGTTCCGTCATGCCGTCACCGCCCCAGAATGTAGACCACTGTGAAAACCACAACCCACACCGCATCCACAAAGTGCCAGTAGAGCGAAAGCACCTGGATGCGCTCAGCGTGATGTTCGCTGACGTGCCCGGTCAGCGTGAACACCAGCACCAGGCTCAGCATGATTAGGCCCAGCACCACGTGGGTCGCGTGCAGCCCCACCAGCGAATAAAATGTGGTGCCGAACAGGTTTGTGCTGATGGTGAGCCCCTCGCCGTAGATGAGCTTGTGCCACTCGATCCCCGTATCCACAATGAAAATCAGGCCCAGCGCAATCGTGGTTGACCACCACAGCATGAACTTCTTCATATCGTTCTTTTCGATGGCGCGCTCCGCCAGCCAGATGAAGAAGCTGCTCGACAGCAGGCAGATGGTGCTGAAGACCGGGACGGAAAGAATCTCCGGCGTGGGTCCGCTGAGGCTCTTGCCGATATAAAAGATGTAGGCCACCACAAAGATGGTGAAGAGCGCGGACTCGCCTATAATCAGCGAGAACATGCCCACCTTGCCGCGCGAGGGCAGGTGCCAGGGCTCGTTGTAGCTGGCCTCGAATGCCGGAATCGTGCTCATTACTCGTACTTCCAGTCTGGATCTTCAGGATGCTTCAGATCCCACAGGGGCCTGCGGCTCTTCACCACAGGATCGGTTGCAAAGTTGTACTCCGGCGGCGGCGAATGCGTGGCCCACTCAAGCGTCCACGCATCCCAGGGGTCGTTGCCCGCCTCCTGCCCCTTGAAGTAGGAAACGATCAGGTTGTAGACGAAGATCAATACCGCAATCCCCTGCACAAACGCTCCGGTCGTGATCACCATGTTCAGCGTGCCCCATCCGCGATCGGCACCGTAGGTATAGATGGAGCGCGGCATGCCCATAATCCCCACAAAGTGCATGGTGTCAAAGGTGATGTGAAAGCCCAGGGCAAATAGCCAGAAGTGCCACTTGCCCAGCCGCTCGCTCAGCATGTGCCCGGTCGCCTTCGGGTACCAGTAGTAAATGGCCGCAAAGATGCAAAAGACGATGGCGCCCACCAGCACGTAGTGGAAGTGTGCAATCACGAAGTAGGAGTTATGCAGTTGCCAGTTCCACGGCGCCACCGACAGCATGATGCCTGTCAGGCCCGCCACCAGAAACTGGAGCAGGAATCCCGTGCAGAAAAGCATCGGCGTGGCAAAACGGATCTTGCCGCCCCACATGGTCGCCAGCCAGTTGAAAATTTTGATGCCCGTGGGAATGCCCACCAGCATGGTGGAGAGCACAAAGAAGGCATTTTCCACCGAGGTCATGCCCACGGTAAACATGTGATGCGCCCACACGCCCAGGCTCACAAAGCCGATGCCCACTGACGCCGCCACCATGGCCGGATAGCCGAAGATCGCTTTGCGCGAGAACACCGGAATAATCTCGTTGGCGATGGCGAACGCCGGCAGCACCAGCACGTACACCTCCGGATGGCCGAAGATCCAGAAGAAGTGGATCCACACCACCGCCGAGCCGCCGGCCTGGGTATCGAAGAAGTGCCCGCCCAGGTAGCGATCAATCATGAGCATCACCTGCGCGGCGGTCAGCGGTGTAATGGTCACCAGCGTGAGCCCGCTGGTGACAAACATCAGCCAGACCAGCAGCGGCATGCGCATCAGCGTCATGCCCTTGCAGCGCATGCACAGCGTGGTGGCGATGATGTTGATTGCCGTTCCCAGCGTGCCAAAGCCCATCGCAATCAGCGCCAGAGCCCAGTAGTCCACGCCGTTGCCGGGCGAAAAGGCCTTGGCTGTCAGCGGCGCGTAGGCGAACCAGCCCACGTCGGGCGCGTTGCCCGCGCCATAGAGGCCAAAGCCCCCGATGAAACTGAAGTAGAGCATCAGGCCGCCGAACGCCGTGAGCCAGAAGCTGAACGCATTCAGCCGCGGAAACGCCATGTCGCGCGCGCCGACCATCAGCGGAACCAGGTAGTTGGCAAACCCGAACAGAATCGGCATGCCCACCAGAAACACCATGGTGGTGCCGTGCATCGTAAACAGCCGGTTGTACACCTCCGGCGACAGAAACTTGTTGTCGGGAACCGCGAGCTGGATGCGGATATAGAGCGCCTCCGTGCCGGCCACCGCCAGAAAGCAGATGGCGTACACGATATAGAGGATGCCCAGCTTCTTGTGGTCCACCGTGACCACCCAGTCGTGCAGCCACTCCAGAAAGGTGCCTTCCGCGTGATGCGGCGGCGTCACGTCCAATGTGCCCGGTACCGGTAGGGTCTGATCTGCCATCTATGTTTCCCGCCTGCTAGTGAAGCGTCGTAAGGTACGCCACCAGTTCGTTCAGTTGCTGGTCGTTCAGTTGCATGGCCGGCATCAGGCATCCCGGCTTGAAAGCATCCGGATCCTTGATCCACTCGCGCAGATCCGCCGGCGTGTTGGCCGCTGCGCCCGAGGCCAGGGTTGCGCGGCTCATCAGGTGGGTGAGGTCGGGGCCAAACCGGCCTTTTGCCGTGGTGCCCCGGACGGTGTGGCAGCTCGAGCACGACTGGCTCTGAAATACATGCCGCCCGGCCGCCACCGCCGGGTCCTCCACCGCCGCCTGCTGCTGGTCCTTCACCCAGGCGGCAAACTGCTCCGGCGAGTCCACATACACCCGGATCAGCATTTTGGCGTGTTCCATGCCGCAAAACTGCGCGCACTGGCCCAGGTAGAGTCCCGCGTGCGACGGGTCAATCCACATTTCGTTCACATGGTTGGGAATCAGGTCGGTCTTGCCGCCCAGTTGCGGCACCCAGAAGCTGTGGTCCACATCCGCTGAAAGCAGTTTCAGATATGTCGGCAGGGGCTCGGCGGCAGTGCTTACCGGAACGTGCAGCTCGTTGGCGGTTACGATTCCCAGCTTGGGATAGCGGTACTCCCACCAGAACTGGTGACCCACCACCGTCACGTCCAGTGCGTCCTTGGGCTTGGGCGCGTCCTGGACGGCGAAGATGATGCGCGCCGTGGTAAGGAACAGCACCACGACGATGATCACCGGAATCACCGTCCATGCCAGCTCAATCTGCGTGCTCCCGTAGATCTGCGGCGGCTCGCTGGCCTCATCGTTCTTGTGCGCGCGAAAGCGAATCACCACGTATGCAAGAACTCCGGCGACGGAGACAAAGATTGCCCCGGTAATCAGCAGGACGAAAACCGAGAGATGCGCAATCTCCGCGGCAGGCGTGGTGGAGGTGTCATATATATTGGTGCGGCCGGTGGGCTGCGTCGGCTCCGCCGCAAAGCAGAGCACCGCAGGTATCGCCAGGAACAGCATGCTCCAGACTGCGATCCTGAAGATGAAAGACGCCCTGCCACGTAGATGCATCGGATACATCCTCCCGAGCATGGCCTGGGTCAACGGAGTGCGACGGGGCTCCGTTGTCGCAAGCGATCTCAGAACTTTGATTCAAGCGCTCATGCCGCACGACTTCGCCGCCGCTCCGCGGGCTTCAGCACGAGGCGGCGCGGAGACTGACGGCCGCGAACACACAGGTGCAAAGAGCCGGCTCGCGTTGAGCGGCACGGTGATATGAGTCACGATTTGGGTAAATTCCGCGGCAGAGCGAGATTCGAGGGTCTTGAGGACCGTGTTCATCGATCTCATCCGCCGGCAAGTGGCGCGCATCCGTTTCACCCTGAACCTGCTCGTGTGAAAAGCTGGGGATACGTTATGCCAATGGAGAAAGCCGCTTGCACGCCCGGTACCGCAATGATGAAAAAATGCGTATGATGAATCCGCCCGCTTACCCGCTGCGCAAGCGACAGTCGGGAATGGGAAGATTGCGACCTCAGTATACATCGCGGCATTTCGTTCGCGGGCGTCAGAAAGCCCCATTTTTCAGCCAGTGAAACGCCAGCATGGCTGCTTCAATGATTTGTCCCATTTCATGACTTCCGCCGCCGATTCGCCGCCGCGCCGGTCCGGCCGGTGAAGTCGCGTCTTGCCGAACCGTGAGCCATCGGCTTAGATTGGGCAGTCAGAGAACCAGTCGCACCCGCGAAATTCCGTTCCGCCAATGAAAGGGCAATCCATGGACCGCCGCACATTTCTTCAAGTTGCCTCAGCCGTCGTCCTCACCGAGGGCCTCTACCCCAACCCGGCGCTTGCCGCCAATCCCGCCATTGCTCTCAAGCCCATGGCGCTCGGGCTGATTGTCAGCCCCTGGGGTCAGCCCGAGGCCGTGATTCGCAGGGTTCATGATCTTGGATTCTCCAACTGCTTCCTCTCTCTGGATGGCTACATCAACCACTTCACGCCCGAAGCAGCTCGACAACTGAACAGCCTGCTGGCGAAATATGACGTGGTGGCCATCACGGTGGAGGTGGTGGGACCGCCGCCTCTGGTTTGGGACTTCCTTCAGGGGCCATCAACCATCGGCCTGGTTCCGCCCCGGACGCGCGCCGCCCGCATGGATGCTCTTCGCCAGGTCTCGGACTTCGCCCGGCTGCTCGGCGTTGGCCAGGTGCAGACCCACTGTGGCTTTATCCCCGAAGACCCCGCCGACCCGCTCTATCCGCAAGCCGTCGAGGCCATCCGCGCCGTCGCCCGCCACTGCCAGGGAAATGATCAGTATTTCCTGATGGAGACCGGACAGGAGACACCCACCACCATGTCGCGGATGATCCGCGACGTCAATATGCCCAATCTGGCCGTGGGCCTCGACACCGCCAATCTCATCCTCTACGGCAAGGCCAATCCGGTGGATGCCGTGGATATTCTCGGACCCCACATTCGCAGTGTGCATGCCAAGGATGGCCGCTGGCCCACTAACCCCAGCAAACTCGGCGAGGAGGTGCTCATCGGCACCGGGCTGGTTGACTTCAAGGCCGTTTTCACCAGGCTCCACCGCCTGGGTTATACCGGCGCCATCACCATTGAGCGCGAAACCTCGGGCCGGCAGCAGATTGAGGACGTGCGCAAGGAGAAAATCTATCTCGAGCGCATTCTGCGCGCAGTGCTCGCCACCTAGTCCCAATAACTACTCCGTTGAACCCGCATCACTCAGATTGGCTTTACACAGAATCGAGGACCCATGAAGCGCAGGGAATTTCTTCAAGGCGGCGCGGGAGCAGCATCGAGCCTGCTCCTTCTCAAACCACTCACGGCTTTTGGCTATCAGGCCAACTCCGCTGTCCGGCTCGGCCTGCTGGGCTGCGGCAACCGCGGTTCCGCGGTGGCCACGTCGTTTGCAAAGAACACCTCGGCGCAGATTGTGGCGCTGGCCGACCTATTTGCCGATAACCTCGCCGCGGGCCGCGACCGCTTCAACCAGCTCAACGCAAGCCTGGGCCAGCCGGCCGTTGCTGAAAGGCTGCTCTTTCGTGGTTCGCACGCCTACCGGGAACTCGCTGCTTCTCCCGATGTTGATCTGGTTCAGATATCCACGCCGCCCTTCTTCCACGTCCAGCATCTTGAGGCCGCGGTGGCAGCCGGCAAGCACGTCTATTGCGAAAAGCCGGTGGGCATCGATGTGCGCCAGGCAAACCAGGCGTTGGAGATTGCCAAGCGGGTCAAGCCCGCGCAGAGTGTCGATGTCGGCTTTCAGTGCCGTCAGGCCCCGCCCATCGCCGCCATTGCCGGGCGTATCAAGTCTGGCGCGCTGGGTAGGGTTGCCACCGTTGCCGGCAACTACAACGCTCCCGCATCCACTGAGAAGAAGCGCGACGGCGAGGGCGCCGATGAGTATCGCCTGCGGAACTGGCTGTGGGATCGCGCGCTCTCCGGCGACATTCTCGTCGAGCAGAACATCCATATCATCGACCTCTCAAACTGGATACTCGGCGCGCACCCATTGAAGGCCACTGCCACCGGCGGCCGCGACGTGCTCACCCACCTCGGCGACTGCTGGGACAACTACCAGGTGGACTTCACGTACCCGGGAAATGTGCATCTGTCCTTCTCCTCCACGCAGTTTGGCGATTACGGTGGCTTTGACGCCGGGCTTAAATTCTTCGGCTCGGAGGGCGCGGCCACGGTGCCCTATTCCGGTCCAATCCAGATCATCGGCGCCCGGGCATGGTCCTGGCAGGAATCCCTGCAGACGGCGGCGGGCTCGGGCAAATTTGCGGCCAACGGCGCATTCAATGACAATCTGGCCTTGGCCGACCGCGAGAAGGAGCGCACGTTCATCGAGAGCATCACCTCCGGCCGCTCGCACAACCAGATTGCGGAAGGTGTCCAATCCGCTCTGAGCTGCATGCTCGGCCGCATGGCCGGCCTTCAGCAGCGCGATGTCACCTGGGAGGATCTGCTCGCGCGCGGCGAAGCCTACGAGCTGGGCATGAATCTTGATCAGTTCGCGTGAGCTCGGCGCCCGCCCGTTCTGTCTTCCGTGGATGGGTTCCTCGCGGCGCAGGACTCACCGGCAAGAATGCGAAAGGTGAAGGCGGGCTCATCCGGTTGTGTGGCCGGCAGCCTGATGTGCAGGCCATCGTCGCGCTGGCTCGCACCAAGCCTGCCCTTCTGCCCCAGCAGCTCCACCCGGCAGACGGGCCCGCTCAGGTAGGGCGTGCCTTTGTAGAGCGTGTGCACAACGAGTTCGCCGCCCGAGGGCCAGCCCAGCGCGATGGCGTACAGCACGCCATGATGCGTGGTAAAGCGGATGTCTTCAGGCGTGAACTGCTGCCGGTCTGTGTTCAGGGCGCTGCTGGTCACGGTCGTGGGGCCTTCACCGTACATCAGCCACGGGCGCGACCCGTAGATGGCCTCGCCGTTGGTGGCGAGCCACCTGCCCATCTGCAGCAGAATGGTTTGTGCCTCAGCCGGGATGGTCCCGTCGGACTTCGGCCCCACATTCAACAGCAGGTTGCCATTCTTGCTCACCACATCCACCAGTTCGTCTATCAGCGACTTCGCAGTGCGGTACTCGTCGTTCTTCACATAGCCCCAGGAGTGGATGCTCACCGATGTGTCTGTCTGCCAGGCCAGCAACCGCTGCGCATCCAGCTTGCCCCGTTCGATATCCAGAACCGCCGTGTTTGCGGGGAAATCCTGATCCTTGTATGTGAGCACCACGCCCTGCCTTCGCGCCGAGGCGCGGTTGTAGTAGTAGGCGGCAAAGCGCTTCAGGTAGGGCCGAAACGCCGGCTGCCCAATCCACCAGTCGAAATACATCAAGTCGGGATGATACTTATCCACCAGCTCGCCGCTGCGTGCCAGCCAGTCGTCAAGAAAGGTCTTGTCGGGTGGCAGCCAGCGCTCCAGATGGTTCGGATCAGGATCCTTCCCGCTCGTGTCTCCCGGCAGCGTGGCGGGTTGCGCCGGGCTGTAAAGTCCCGCAAATGCCGGGTCGCGCACGTCCGAGTCAAACTTCATTCCGCCCGAGTACCACCACCAGTGCTCAGCCCGATGCGACGACACGCCAAAGTGCAGTCCGCGCCTGCGCGTCGCAGCGGCCAGCGCGCCCACAATGTCGCGATGCGGCCCCATCTGCGCGGCATTCCACTTTGTCAGCGACGAATCGTACATGGCAAACCCGTCACAGTGCTCGGCTACCGGGACAATGTAGCGCGCGCCTGCCCGCACAAACAGGTCCACCCACGCATCCGGATTAAAGTGCCCGGCGCGGAACATGGGGATAAAGTCCTTGTATCCAAACTTCGACTGAGGTCCGTAGGTCTCCACATGGTGCTTGAATGCCGGGCTGCCCTGAACGTACATGTTGCGCGAGTACCACTCGTTGCCGAAGGCCGGAACAGAGTACACCCCCCAATGAATAAAGATGCCAAGCTTTGCGTCGCGATACCACTCCGGAATGCGATAGGCGGCCAGTGAATTCCAATCAGGATGGAACGGGCCTTGCTGCACGCCCCGCGCCACTCGCGCCAGCTCACTGCGCTCGTTCGCCCGCACCCGCTGCGCGGGGCACGGCAACGCCATCCCCATCAACAAAAGGGCGGACACTACGTATCGCATCAAAGTCCTGAAGAATTTCATTGCAGCAATCTCTCCGCCCCGGGCCGTCGGGGCCTCATGTCACGCCGGTCTGTGTGGCCACGGCCTGCTGCGCGCCACGGAAATTCCGCGCACCTCGTTCGGCCACCTGCCTGAAACCGCGCAATAGAAGTGATACAACTGCCCGCCGTGCCAGATGACCGAGGGCTTGTGCGCATAGGTTTCGTCTACACTGCCCGGAGCGCCGGTATCGATGATGATCTGATTCACCTTGGTGAAGTGATATGGATCGTCGCCGAGGGCCAGCAGGTCGCGGGCTTTGCCCTTCTTGTCAAGCCCGTAATAGTACATGCTCCACTTGTCCCGGTAGCGCACCACGTATGGATTGCTCGCGAACAACTCATCCCACGCACCCGGCCCTCCATTACGCAGGATCGGGTTCCCCTCGTACCTGGTCCATTGCTTCAGGTCACGCGATGTGGCTACGCCGGTCTGCTCACGCCAGCCGCCGCCTTGCGCCTTGGGCCGCAGGTCGGTCTTGGCGTTGTAGTAGAGGTAGTAGACCCCGTCGTCCAGCAGCAGGTCGGGCCGGTACAGCCCGCCATGCTCCCACGGCGCGCCGTGTTCAGGAAAAAGAATTGGCTCGGTGAGCTCCCACCGCAACAGGTCATCGCTCCACGCCAGCCCGATGACCGCAGCGCCTTCCTCGTATCCCGGCTTCGGATATGCATTCCACGCGCCGAGGTACCGGCCATTCACCTTCAGCGCCCGCCCACGCGACCTGAGTCCCTTTTCGCGCAGAATCGAACTCAGAGCAACGTTGTACTGAGTGTACTTTGAATGCGGATCGCGCCGGGCCACGCATTGCACGCGCTTCCAGTCCACCAGATCGTTCGACTTCGCAAGGCCGGTCTGATATCCCACGCCGTCAAACCCGATGTAGAGCATATAAAACGCTCCGTCGTGGCGAAACACGATTGGATCATCGACTGACTTGCTGTCAAACGTGCCGGCGATGCCGGTGGCCTTCAAAATCAGCTTGTCGTAGTGGTACGGAGTCAGAAAGGGTTCGACGCTTGACTCGGCCATCGGGCTGGCTCCGAGCAGTTCACGCTTTACTCCAAGAGTTCCACCCAGAGCCAGGCCGAGTCCAACCGCAAACCGTCTTCGCGTAATCAATTCATCGCTCCTTGTCGTCTGCGCCGGGCGCGCTGTGCTGCGCTTCAAGCACGGTAACTCCCTGACCGGCCAGCTCAACTTCAGTTGGCGCCGGTTGCCGGCGCAGCACGTCAATCATGGGTGTGGGCAGGTGTACTGTTGCGCTCTCTGAGCCGTGATTGATGAGGATAAAGACCGTGTGGTCCGCGCCGATGCGGCGGCACACCTCCACCTTTGCGGGAACCTGACCAAACTCGGCACGCACCTGCGCGGTCTGGGTCATCCATGCAACCGCGGAGCGCATCAGATCTGCGTCCAGCACCGCGCCGAGGTACGAGATGCGACCTTTGCCCACTGGCCGCGTAATCATGGCCGGTGTGCCGTCCAGCCATCCATTTGACTTGCCGTAACGCAGCAGGACCGATGCGTTCGCCGCACGGGTGGATAATTGCTCGGCCCACAGGCTGGCAGATCCCGCGCCCAGCTCTCCGCTCACGGGAACCGGATTTTCAAGTGCGTAGTACGCCTCCACGCGTCCGCCAAGCGGCGTCACCAGCGGGCCGGGCTGCCTTTGCACATTCAAGGCGTTGTACTCGTCCTTCATGCCGGAGCGCGGGCCCAGTACAAGTTGACCTCCCTGCTCCACGTAGGCGAGCAGCCGCGCGCCAAGCCGCGATGAAATCACGTTCAGATCCGGCGCCACCACCAGTTTGTAGCCATCCAGAGGGGCATCCGGAGTGACAATGTCCACCGTAAGACCCTGCGCGCGCAGCGGACGATACCAGTCCAGCAGCACATCGAGCTGGTGATAATTGCGGTTGTGCCGCTGAAAGTCGATTGCCCACCGGCTGTCGTAGCTGTGCAGCAGCGCCACCTGTGCCACCGGCGACGTGTCTCTGATGGCCGGCGCCGCTTTCTCAAACTCCCGGCCAATTCTGCTCACCTCGGTATAGACCGGCATGGGCTCGCCGTCTGGACCTACAAGGGTTCCGTGATACTGCTCCTGCCCGTTGAGCGCGCTCCGCCACTGCCAATAGAGCACGGCATCGGCTCCGTGCCCAATGGCCTGCCAGGCCATGGCCCGTGTCTCGCCACGGTCCAGCGTGGTATTCACCGGCGCCCAGTTCACGTAGCCGGGTTGCGTCTCCATCACCCAGAAGCACTTTCGCTTCCATCCGCGCACAAGGTCGTGCATCGCGCCATTGCGTGCCGGTTTCAGGTGCCCCTCGCCCACATAATCGTCCCACGAGGCAAGATCCAGGTCGCGTGTCATCTCATAGTGGTCGAAGTGGTCGCTCCACCCCAGTCCGCCCAGGTTCGTGGTGATGAACTGCCGCTTGTCCGACCACTTGCGGATGGCGTCGATCTGCACCCGCTGAAAGCTTCGCCATGTGTCGCTCACGAAGTGGCGGTATGCCAGCTCCAGCCCTGGGTTGCCACCGGCGGCCGTCATGGGGATTTCATCCCAGCGGTCGTAGGTCTGGCTCCAGTAGGTCGTTGCCCAGTGCTCGTTCAACGCTTGCAGGGTGCCAAATTGCCGCCGCAGCCATTGCTGAAACTGCGCCCGCGTTGCGTCATCAAAGGACTCATCCGTGTACTCGTTGCCAATCTGCCATCCGATCACATCGGGATCGTGCCCAAATCTCCGGGCGAGGCGTCCGGCAATCTCGGCGCAGAACCTGCGGTAGCGCGGGCTGGCGTAGTTGAACTGGCGGCGCCCGCCATGCTGCGCCCGCCTCCCGTCCGCATCCACGCGCAGAGTATCCGGGTATTTCGAGGTCAGCCAGGCCGGCGGCGCGTCAGCCGGAGTGCCCAGCACCACTGCAATATGGTGCTTCTCCGCCAGCCGCACGGCTCGTTCCAGCCAGTCCAGGTCAAATTGGCCTTCGGCAGGCTCCATCCGGCTCCAGGCAAACTCTCCCATGCGCACCACGCGCAGATGAGCTTCCTCCATCAGCGCCAGATCCTTGTCCCATCGCGACTCAGGCCACTGCTCCGGATACCACGCGGCTCCCAGAAGCAGCGCGGGCGGCGCATCGGCAGCGCGCTGGGCGCTCTGCGAGGCGTGCCCCGTCACGGCGGTGAGCCCCGCCACGGCGGCGAGCAGGACTGCCGCCATCGCAACCCGGATCCACGTTCGCAGTCGCTGCGCCACCTGCGTCACCACGCCTTCAACCGCACGATTGGCCATCTCGTTCACCTATCAGCTCTTCTGGAAATAGGTTGAGTACCTCTCTTCGTGCACCCGGTACAACGGAGACAAAATGCTTTCGGCGCCTCTGCCGCCGGCGCGAAAAGCCCCCATCGGGTTGGCGATGGGCCGCCACGTATCCATATCCGGCATGCGCGCAAGGCCATCAGGCGGGTTCAATGCGACATATACCAGCGGCCCGCGCAGCAGCGCCACGACGCCGGGGTGCAGATCATCGATTGGCTCCGCCATCACGCTCTGCGGCAGGTCCACTCGTATCACATCGCCGTCCTGCCACGTCCGGGCGATCAGCGCGAAGCCGTGCCGGTCTTGGGGATGAACCTGCCTGCCGTTCACCTGCATGCAGGCCGGCTGGCTGAGCCATCCCGGCATTCTCAGGCCGATGGTGAATGCAGCCGGCTCGGATACCTTGACGGAAATGGCGATCGTGTCTTCCAGCGGATAGCGGGTATGCTGGGTCAGTTGGACTGCCGTCCGTTCCTGCATCCAGCGCACCTCGCTGGCAGCGTACAGCGTCACGCGGATGCCGTCAGGCGACCGAAAGTAGATGTCTTTCACATAATCAGCCACGCCCTGCACCAGCGTGCCGGAGCAGCACGGCCATTTCTTCGGGTAATACACTTTGCGCGCGCGCGGACTGTAGGTGGAGTAGTAGAAGTAGTCGCCATCGCGGTCCGGATCCTTTGCCGCCAGCAGTGCATTGAAGATGACCCGTTCCAGTCCGTCGCCATAGCGCGCGTCACCCGTGGCGCAAAGGAGATACCGCGCGAGCTTGGTGGCGGCGTAGCTGCCGCATGGCGTCTCAAAGTGGTCCTCGGTATTGTGCAGACTCGCGTAGAGCTGTCCTTTGTGCGGCTCAATAAAGGTCTCGTTCGGACCCCAGCCTCCGGTTGCGTACTGTTGCGTCCCGGTCAGCAGCCTCGATGCCTGCTGCATTGCGTGCAGGTATTTATCGTCCTCCAGCACAAGATGCGCCTTGCCTGCCGAACTCAGCGCGATTGCATGGCTGTAGGCATGGCGCCCCGGCAACACGTCCTCGCCGCGTGCCAGCGGATCAAAGAACTCGCGATCGAGCAGATACCGGATTGCCCGTTCGCGAAACGCCTTCTCCGCGGTCAGCTCATGGCTGGTAAACAGATTCTCAGGCAGCACGTACGTCTCGTCGTAGGGAGGATTTTTCTTGCCCGCGCGGTCATGTCCCTGCCCGGGAATGTAGGGCAGTGCTCCGCGATAGACGCGGGGAAGCAGCTCGCGCGCCAGCTCCACGCCGCTCAATGTGGCGGCATCGATAAGTCCCGCAAGGTGCTTGTCGAGCACGTAGCAGGGCCACACCTTCTCCGCATTCGGCCCGGCAAAGATGCGGTCGTCGCGGCCCATGGTCGCGGCAAAGCCCTCCACGAGCTCGCGCACTTTCTCGCGGCATCCGCTGTGGCCTGTTGAGCGACCCATGCGCGCCAGGCCGGAAATGTATTGGCCCAGGGAGTGGCCGGGAACGAATCCGCCGGCGTCATACCACCCGCCCATATCGGCTCCCGGCGCGGGCAGACCAGCCTGCTGCCGATACACCTTCAGCAGCCGGTCGTTGTCGAGCGCAAGGTAACTGGCAAGAATGCGATCATACTGCTCCTTCAGCAGACCGCCGGTGAGTCGCACTTCGCCATAGTCAAACTCCGTCAGAAACCCGGAGGACCCGCGAGCACGGCCGCTGGAGAACCGCGTGCCGAGCGCGACGGCACAGGCCCCGCTAAGGAATTCTCTGCGCGTGATGGGATTCAATTCATGCAAGGTGTCGCTTTCTCACGTCCCTCCGCATCCATTGTGCTCTCGCCGGTCCGGATGAGCATCCATGCCCGCGTCTGGCGGCTTCGCCGGGCATCCGGCTATGCCTCGCTGGCAGGCGTGCGCGTTTTCATGCATGCGATGAGGATGGCGTTCACCACGGTCAGGCCAGCCAGTACATACAGTCCGGCACGCCCGGAGTGAAAGTACTCGTCGGCCCATACCTTCACATTCGGCGCCACGAATCCGCCCAGGTTGCCCATGCCGATCAGCGCGATGCCGCCGGCCGCCGCGCGGTCCGCCAGATATCCGGTCGGGAAGGTCCAGAAGATGGGTTGCACGGCAATAAATCCTGAGACCGCAATCGACAGCGCCACCATTCCCGTGAGCGGCCCGGCCGTGGGAAAGACAAAGCTGGCGCAGCCGGCAACAAACAGAATGATTGCCGCCATGCCGCGATGCTTCTTCCAGGCGTCTGCAGCGCGGGGCAGCAGATAAACCGCCACCAGTGCGCAGAGCCACGGAATCGCCGAAACCAGGCCTACCTCGAAGCCCTCCGGCTTGTGAATCAGCGCGGAAATCTCAGTGGGCAGATAGAAGATGGCGCCGTAGGTGCTCATCTGAATGAGAAAGTAGATGAGCAGGAACAGCATTACCCTGAGGTCGCGCAACATGGGCAGCACCTCCGCCGGGCCCGTTGTGCGTCGTTCGGTTTCCTCCCTCTTAAGGTCTGCTTCCAGAGCCTTCTTTTCCTCGCCCGGCAGCCACTTGGCGTCATGCGGTCTGCTGTCAAGAAGCCAGAAGACCGAGCATCCCAGCACGACCGCCATGAAGCCTTCCACCAGAAACATCCATTGCCATCCCTCCATGCGCGCCCCGCGATGCACATCAAGGAGCCAGCCCGAAAGCGGCCCGCCCAGGATGAGCGCGATGGGAACGCCCAGGTAGAAGAGGCCCATAATCTGGCCGCGTACGCGATTGGGAAACCAGTACGTCAGATAGAGAATGGTTCCCGGAAAGAAGCCCGCCTCCGTGATGCCGAGCAGAAGCCGCAGCGAATAGAACGACGCGCGGCCGCTCACCAGCATGGTGGCCATTGACACCGCTCCCCAGCTCACCATCAGCACGGCAATCCAAATTTTTGCGCCAATCTTGTGCAGGATCAGGTTGCTGGGAAATCCGCACAAGGAATAGCTGATGAAGAAGATCCCCGCGGCCAGGGCATAGGCGCTTTCTGAGATGCCTACCGAGGTATGCAGCGCCTGCTTTGCAAAGCTGATGTTCGCGCGGTCAAGAAAAGAGACCACGTAGATGAGCATCAGATAGGGAACGAGGCGTCTCAGGGCGCGCGCGATGGCGCGGTTCAGCAGGTGCGTCGAGCCATCTGCCACAAGCTGCGTGTCTGCGGCTGGCCCGCCAGGGGCTGATTCGGACTGCATGAAGGACTTGATGCTCACCCGCACACCCCGGCGTTCAAGCTGTTGCGTCTCCCGATCCATTCCGGCGCAGGGCGCACCGGTCTGTTACTTCGCTCTGGGGCATCCTCTCAGCTCGCCCTCTGGTTCGGCCTCCGGGGACGCCATCTGTATGCGGCCTTCGAGTTCTCCCAGAAAAACTTCTTCGCTGCGGCAGAAGTCTTGCCCGCCATGTAAGCGTTGACGATTGCCATGGTATCGGCAAAAGGAGCCACATGATCACTGTTCGGCCAGTCACTGCCAAAAAGGACGTGGTCCTCGCCAAAGACCTCCCAGATGGCATCCAGCGGCCCGCGATACAACGCAGGATTGGTAATCAACCGGCCCTGCCTGACCACGGGAATCTCTGAGAGCTTGACGAACACTCCGGGGTTTTGGGCCAGATGGCGCAGATTGGCCCAGTACTCCTTCCTGGCGTTCGCCTCAACCGGAACAGGCGCATGAGGCAGATGATCAACGATGATGCGCAGGCCGGGCACGCGCTCGCTTACGGTGAGGGCCGCGCGAATCAGGCGGGGATCGGGATTGGCTGTTTCCAGCACCAGGTCAGCCCGGGCAAGTTCCTTCAATCCATCCACAAAGCCCGCCTTGTCGATGTCCACGGCAAGATCGCGATTCCACAGGTTGCCATAGCGGAAGCCGCGAAACAATGGGTTGGCGTGAAGTTTCTCCAGATGAGGACGGTAGTCGGCGGTGCCGGGAATCAGATCGCCGATGAAACCCACAATCACAGGATTGCGCTCCACCACCCCGAGCAGCCACTCGTTGTCGCTCGCCAGGGGGCTGGCCTCCACCGCAATCGCTCCCACGATTCCAAACGGCGACGAGAGAGCCTCATACCTGGGCGGCAGCGCAGGCTTGTAGAGGGCAGTGTCGGTTTTCTCAGGCCAGGGAACACCGCCGGGACGAGTGGGATCAAAGAGATGTATGTGTGCGTCCAGAATCAGATGAGAGCTGGAAGTGATGCCGGCCAGAGCGGAGCTTGACCGGCTGACGGCGAGTGCGCCTGCGCCGTAGGCTGCAAGCTTGAGTACATTACGACGTTGCATGGGGACCCCTTGATTTGGCGGCGCGATAGGCAGACGACTCTCGCGCACAGACCAATATACAGTCCGGGCATCGCGCTTGACCCGGTCCGTGCGGGCTCGGAATCGATCCGGCGGATTTCTGACACCGGGTCAAGTGGTATGACCACGACTCAGATGGCAATGTATGATGAGTGGGCTGACAATCCCTGGGCCTTGAGGAGTGACGGTGGCGCAACCGTGGCGGTCATTCAGGCGGTGCTTTCCTGTGCTGCTGGTCGTGGCTGCCTTCGCGGTGCCGGCGGCTGTGCCGCTCGCCGCCATGGACCGTTGCGGCCCTCGCGCCTACGGGCCAGGGCAATGGTAAAACCAAGGACACGGCAGCGATCCAGCAGGCCATCGACGCATCGCTGGTCCGCCGCCCTGGGGCTGGCTCGATTGCACATGGCACTGGTGTCCTGTTAAAGGAGAATGTACAAATGAAGACATTCAGCTCAATGCGTCGTAGTTTTCTGCGTACGGGGGGAATCGGTGTCGCGGCAGCCGCTCTGCCCGGTGTCTCCTTCGCTGCTTCCGCTGCGGCGTCCACGGGCGGCGACTCGCAACCCGGGACGTTCAATGTGCGCTCCTATGGCGCCTCGGGAGACGGAAAAACGCTGGACACCACGGCCGTGAATCAGGCCATTGAAGCCGCGTCCGCTGCCGGCGGCGGAGTGGTCGTCTTTCCGGCCGGCAATTACCTGTGTTTCTCGATACACCTTAAAAGCGACGTCCACCTGTATCTGCAGCAGGGCAGCGTGATTGTGGCAGCGGCATCTCCCCTGCCCGGCGAGCAGTCCGGATACAACGGCGGCGTCTATGACACGGCCGAGCCCGTCACCGCCTGGGATGCGTACCAGGACTATGGTCACAATCACTGGCATAATTCGCTGATCTGGGGCGAAGGCATCCACGATTTCAGCATCACTGGCCCGGGCCTGATCTACGGCAAGGGCCTGAGCTTCGGCGCCGACCGGCCGCAGCGCGGCAACTACCCGCGCTATACAGCGGAGCAGGCTGGCGTGGGCAACAAGTCCATCGCGCTCAAGAACTGCCGCAACGTGCTGTTGCGTGACTTCTCCATTCTCAAGGGCGGTCACTTCGGCCTGCTGTTGACCGGCGTGGATAACCTGACCATCGACAACCTCAGGATTGATACGGACCGCGACGGCATGGACATCGACTGCTGCCAGAATGTCCGTGTCTCCAATTGCACGGTCAACTCGCCGTGGGATGACGGCATCTGCCCAAAGTCAAGCTTCGCGCTGGGCTACGCACGCCCCACCCGCAACGTCACCATCACAAATTGCTGGGTTACGGGCGCCTACGAGCTGGGGACGGTGCTGGATGGGACCTTCAGGAAATTTGCGCCGGACGCGCACGTCGCAAGAACCGGCCGCATCAAGTGCGGCACGGAGTCAAACGGCGGATTCATCAACATCGCCATCTCGAACTGCGTCTTCGAGGGCTGTCAGGGTTACGCGCTGGAGTCAGTGGATGGCGCGCTGTTTGAAGACATCGCCATCACCAACACCACCATGCGCGATCTGGCGTCTCCGCCGCTGTTCCTGCGGCTGGGTGCGCGGTTGCGCGGGCCAAAAGAGAGTACGCGCGTGGGGCAGATGCGGCGTATCCTCATCAGCAACCTTGAGTGCTACAACGCACCGGGCAGGTTCAGCTCCATCTTCAGCGGCATTCCCGGCCACTCCATTGAGGATGTGAAACTCTCCGGCATCTATATTGAAACCGCTGGCGGCGGCACGGCCCAGGATGCCCGCCTGCAGCCACCCGAGTACGAAGATAAATATCCCGAGCCGAACATGTTTGGGCCCATGCCGGCCTCGGGGTTTTTCTTGCGCCACGTCCGGAACCTGGAGATGAGCCACGTCGAAATCGCCAACGCTGCCGCCGATGCGCGGCCCGCGTTCTATCTCACCCAGGTGGAACGCGCCGACTTCTTCGCCGTCACCGCCCCGCACGGAGACAACGGCGCATTCTCGCTGCACGATGTGAAAGACATCCGCATTGGCTGGAGCCGCGCCGCGGCAGACGCAACGCTCGGCAGCGTTGAGAGTAGGTTGCTCTAGGCACCCGTCAGCCGTCCCGGCTTAGATGGGAACAACCTGTTGATACACCGCACCTAGAACGGATAGTGGCGTTGCCCGGTCTGCACGGTGATCCAGCGGAGCACGGTGAACTCATCAATTACTGCTTTGCCCCCAAAGCGGCCGTAGCCGGATGACTTGACCCCGCCGAACGGCAT
>DASSHM010000021.1:0-4234 GCA_035692885.1 Occallatibacter sp. | reverse complement strand
AGCGATCCCAGCGTCGGAATCGCCTTCCCGTTCTCGATCTTCGAAATGTAGGTGCGGGGCACCTGCATCCTGCTGGCTAGCTGCCGCTGGCTCAGGTGGCGCGCCCGGCGGATCTCACGCACCTGACCGGCAACCTGGAGCCCCGCTTCCGCCGAGCTCGGGACCGGTTGAGCGGCGACCAGTTGCGGAGCCAAGGGTGCGGGCTCCTCGGTGTCCAGGGGCCTGTGGCACTTTCTGCAAAGAGAGTTGCTGGTTCGGTACTGCACCAGGCTGCAAAAGTCGCAGCGCACAACCTCTCGCGCTTCCACGCTCTCTAGGGTGGTGGCCATCGTTTGTCTGCGGAGTGCCAGAGCTGCATCTCCGGGGTGCTGTTGCGCACCGCGATATTCGCTACTTTCTGGGGCGTGAACCATAATTGTCAAGTAAAAACTTGGGGGCATCCCTAAATTTCACCTATGATACCCTGCAAAACCCTAAAAATCACGAACCAAATGAAGTAACAGGGCGCTTAATTAGGCGTTTAATTAAATGCCATGAGCACCCCCGAAAGCACAGGACCGCGCTTTGGCCGTGAGCAGGCATGGCAATTGCTCTCCGAGTGGACCCAGAGTGAGAATCTGCGCAAGCACGCGATGGCTGTCGAAGCCTGCGTTACTGCCTGCGGTGAAGCTGAAGCTGACCGCCTGAGCCTCTCCAGCCATGAACGGCCGGCATTCGTCGAGCTTTACACCACCACCGCCCTGCTCCACGATTTCGACTACGAGCTTCACCCCGGCAAAGACGAACATCCCTTTGTCGGCGTCCGCGAGCTGGAGCGCCTCGGCTGGCCCGAGCCGCTTCGCACCGCCATCCTCGGCCACGCGCAGTACTCCGGCGTTCCTCGCGAAACTCATCTGGCCCGGGCGCTCTTTGCCTGCGATGAGCTGGCCGGCTTTCTCACTGCGTGCGCGCTGGTCAAGCCCACCAAAGCCATCGCGGATGTGGAGGTGCGCGGAGTACGCAAAAAGCTGAAGGACAAGGCATTCGCCCGTGGCGTCAGCCGGGAGGATGTGGTGCAGGGCGCGGCCGAGCTGGGCGTCGATCTCGACGCTCACATCGCCTTCTGCCTCGCAGCGATGCAGAGGCGCGCCGGCGAACTGGGGCTCTAGTTCCCACCGGGTCACCGAAGCATCGGGCGAGCTATATTTCCCTCTGTGGATTCTTCGCCCTGAGCTCAGCCACGATCTCCGCCGCGGCCTTACGCGCCTCGTCAGCGCGTTCCGGCGGAAAGCTGATGGCGCCCACCCGTGCGTGACCACCGCCCCCATAGCGCTCGCACACCTGCGCCAGATTCACCATCCTCGCAGGATCCACCTTCGTCCACGGATTTGAGCCCACAGCGACCTTGGTCCTGAAGCTGGACTTCGACAGACCGATTGAGTAGGTCGCCCGCGGATGCAGATAGTAGGGGATGAACTTGTTGAATCCCTCCAGCAGGTGGTCCGTGATGTCGAAGAAGATGGTGCCGTCGCGTTCCTCGCTGCGCTCGCGAATCAGCTCGATTGCCTGCTGATGCCGCTCCAGCAGCGGCGGCAGCAACCCGGCGACAAACGGCTGGGTCAACACCTCGGCCAGCGGCATCGCGGTAAGCAGGGGAATCAGGCGGGGGATGAACTTCGGATCGTGCGTCGATTCGATAATCAGCGTCAGCTTCATCGCCGGAGCCGCCATTTCCACGGCCGCATCCGCGCTCTCATACTGGGCGCCGTCCACAATATTCGCCCAGCGGATCAGGTCACTCACCGGCTCAGTGTCGAATCCAAACTTCGTCTGCGCAATGTGCGCCAGAAATCCGGCGCACGACGTGTACGAGGGATCAAAGAACTTGCGCTGAGCGCACCCCGGCTCACGCTGGCAGGCAAGAAAGTGTTCCTGATCCTGCGGCGTCAAGAAGGCCGAGAGATGATGATCAAACCACCATGTAATGCGCGGCGAGGCCGAATACTTGAAGTCGACAATTGCGTTTTCGTCGCCGGAAAACGCGTTCTCGTCAAACAACGCTCCGGCACGATGCACGAGCCCGTGATACTCGTACTCGGCATCTTTCGCCACGCACTCGCGATGGAAGCGGGTGAAGAGCGACGCCGAGCAGGCACCGTCAAAGCACTTGTCGTGATAAAACACGCGCACCCGCAACCTTGCGTCTCCCTGTGTCAAGGCGTGATGAAGCCAGAAAGTTAAGCATCAGGTGTGGCGCCATTTGTGTCAAGGGCGGGAACCTTTGGGTAAAATTTGCTGTGTGGTGCATCCGGTGCATCGGCGAGGAACGAGAGCATGGAACCAGAGAACCGGCCCCGGCACACCGAGGATGCGGGGCTATTTCGCTCTCTCAACGAGCAGCTCTGGCCCGAATCCGGGATGACCGCACCGGGTGAGACGCCGTACTCGGAACTGCCGTGGATCTTCGCCGGCCCAGGCGGACTGCGCGCCGGATGGTGCGCTCTGATCTTTGTCCTGCTCGCTTTTGTCTTCCTGTTCATTCTGGGGTCGTTCAGCACGCCGCTTGCCGGTGCCCTTCATCTCGATCTCGGCCAGCTCTCCCCCGGCGTGATGATCCTGCAGGAGGGCGTCTTTCTTCTCGCGCTGGTTCTCGCGGCACTCGTGATGACCCGGGTTGAGCGCCGCCGTCTGCTCGACTACAACCTCATCGGACCGCGTCGCCTGGCGCATTTCGCCAGTGGTCTTGCCGCGGGCTTTGCCGTGCTCTCTGCGCTGGTGGGCGTCATGACCTGGGGAGGATCGCTCCACTTTGGTCCTCGCGAGCTCAATGGAGCGCAAATCCTTCACTACGGGGTGTTGTGGGCATTCGCATTTCTGCTGCTTGGGCTGTCAGAGGAAGGAAGCTTCCGCGGCTACCTGCAATTCACGCTCACCCGCGGACTCAACTTCTGGTGGGCGCTGGCCACGGTACTCTTCCTCATCGTCATCTGTCTGGCCGGCTCCTCCGGCAACGGGGCCGCCGGCGTCTATGTCGCGGGTCTACTCGGTCTGGTTCCCTGTCTCCTGCTGCATCTGCGCAAAGCTCCGGGATCGGCATTCTGGCAGGCGGCATGGGTCACCTCCACGCTCTTTGCCTTCGTTCACATCTTCAACAGCGGTGAGTCGTGGATCGGCATCCTGGCCGCGGCCGGCATCGGCTTTGTATTCTGCGTCAGCATCCGGCTCACCGGTTCGGCGTGGTGGGCCATCGGCTGCCACATCTCCTGGGACTGGTCTGAATCCTACTTGTACGGCGTTGCCAACAGCGGCGTCACCGCCCAGGGCCACTTCCTCGCGTCTTCGCCGGTGGGCAACCCGCTGTGGAGCGGCGGAACGAGCGGTCCTGAAGGCAGCCTGCTCGTTCTCCCTGCCATCCTCCTGTTGCTGGTGCTGCTGCTCTTGCTCTACGGCCGCGGAAGGCCGCCGAAAGATGCCGTGACTGAACCCCGCCAGCCGGCCGGATGACGGTATCCCGGCTCCATTGTCCTGCCCGGTCATACTGTGTCCGTGAACTCACCGTGGTCCGGGCGGTATCCTGTGTTTTGAACGATGGCTGATCAAGATACCCCAAGTCTGGCAACGAAGCCTGCCCCGTCCTCTCCCCCCCGCCGCCGCGGACGGTGGCTTCGCATCGTCCTCTGGTCAGTGTGCGTGGTGGTACTTGTTCTGCTGGTGGCGGCGGGCGTGGGGTTGATCTGGCTGCATTCCGCCGCCCTCGCTGCCCTGCCGCGGATGGACGGCAGCCTTCGCGTTGCAGGGCTTTCGGCCCCCGTGACCGTGCGCCGCGACGCACACGGCGTTCCGCACATCGATGCCGCCTCACAGCAGGATCTTTTTATTGCCCAGGGTTACGTCACTGCTCAGGACCGCCTGTGGCAGATGGACATGCTGCGCCGCAACGCCAATGGCGAACTGGCTGAGATTCTTGGCCCGTCGCTGGTGCGGCACGATCTTGCGCAGCGCGTTCTCGAGTATCGCAAAACCGCGCGCCGCATCTACGCCAACCTTTCCACCGCTGACCGCGCGCGCCTCGACGCCTATGCGCGCGGCGTAAATCTGTACATCGCCGGGCACAGGCATAACCTGCCGCCGGAGTTCCGCCTGCTCCACTACCGGCCCCAACCGTGGACCGGCGCCGACTCGGTTTCAGTCGGCATCCTGATGATTGCGACTCTCGACACCCATTGGGATGTCAAGCTCGGACGCGAGGAGATTG
>DASSHM010000020.1:0-3940 GCA_035692885.1 Occallatibacter sp. | reverse complement strand
CTTGTCACATCCGGTTCAACAGGCGGTACGGCAAGGCTGCCTGACCGGGCGTATCATCTAGTTGAGCATCTAACGAGGAACGGGCTGCAAAGTCAAACTATTCAGGCAATTCGACGTACAACTGCGCGAGACGGAAATCTTTAAGCCGTCCGATACATGCTTAGGAGAGTATGCCCGATACGAACGCCAAACCAAAAGTCCTCGTAGTCGATGATGAGAGGGTTATCGCCGACACCCTTGCCATGATCCTGAACCAGAGCGGATTTGAGGCCCGTCCGGTCTACTCCGGAGAGCGGGCGCTGGAGATGGCCTCCGTCTTCAGCCCGGATATGCTGATCACGGATGTGATTATGGACGACCTGAACGGCATCGACGCGGCCATTCGCATCCGCGCGCTGTTGCCTCAGATCAAGATCCTGCTCTTCTCCGGTCAGGCAGCCACTGCCGATTTGCTTGAGAAGGCGCGCGCCCAGGGCCACGAGTTTGAGATTCTCGCCAAGCCGGTGCACCCGCAGGATCTGTTAAGCCGTCTTCGCAGCTAGATTGCACCTTAACCACAACTGGCTAGGGCTTCACCTCACGGCGGCCCTCCAGGGCGCGGGCCATGGTCACCTCGTCCGCATACTCAATATCGCTGCCTGCAGGCACGCCCGTGGCGATGCGCGTAATCCGTACCCCGGTACGGCGCAGTGCCCCCGCCAGCCAGTTGGCTGTCGCCTCGCCTTCCAGTGTAGGGCTGGTGGCCAGGATGACTTCGTCCACGTCGCCCCGTTCCACCCGGTCCAGCAGTGACCGCGTGCGCAGTTGGTCCGGCCCCACGCCATGAAGCGGAGAGAGGGTTCCGTGCAGCACGTGATACACGCCGTTGTAGCCGCGCGTTCTCTCCACGGAGGTGATGCTCGTTGGCTCTTCCACCACACAGACGAGGCGCTGGTTGCGCGTGGGACTGGCGCAGTAGGTGCAGGGATCGACATCCGTGATGTTGTTGCACGTCGAGCAGAGCCGCAGGCCGGCCTTCACCCCGCGCACTGCGTCGGCCAGGGCGCTTGCATCCTCGTCGCTGGCACGCAAAATGTGGAATGCGTAACGCTGCGCGGTCTTGGAGCCGACACCGGGCAGCTTCTTGAGTTCATCGATGAGCCGCGCCATCGGCTCGGCATAGCGTGACACCGCGCGTGCCTCCTGCTCCCTAGAGCGTCCTGTATACGATTCCTGTAAAGGCAGCGCCGTTCATCATCCCCTTGCCCCACACAGCGTCAAAGTCCTTGGTCGGATTCTTTGCCACCGCTTCCTGCTCGCTGGCCCCGCTCTGCTTGAGTGCCGCCACCCGGTCGCGCACCGCGCGGAGCATGTCATGAAACTGCTGCAGTTGCGCCTTGGTGCCCAGCGGCCCGTGTCCGGGAATGATTTTGGTCTTCTCACCCACCACGGCCAGCGCCTTCTCGTCCGCCCGGATCATGCCGCCGATGGTGCCGCCCGTGCCTTCATCGATGAACGGATACATTCCATTGAACCAGACGTCGCCCACATGCAGCACGTCGGCCTGGTGAAAGTGGATGTAAATGTCACTATCCGTATGAGCGGGATCAAAGTGCACCATGTCCAGCGAGTCATTGTTATGCCACGCGTGCATGCTGCGCTCAAATGTAATCGCAGGCAGAGCACCCCTGGGCGCTGCGGGTACTGTGAATCCGAAAAACTTCATCGTCTGCGGAGTGGAGAGACGCTCCCGGGTCTTTTCGTGCGCATAGATGGTAAAACCCGCCTGATGCATGCCCTCATTGCCATCAGTATGGTCAAAGTGCCAGTGGGTATTGATCAGAAGGCGGTCCGGATCTTTGCTCAGCGCGTCCATCACCGCGCGAACCTGCGGAACCGCCGTGGAGAAGCTCGAATCGATCAGCAGCTTGCCCTCGGAGCCGGTCTGCAGCGCCATGTTGCCGCCCGCGCCCTGCAGCAGATACACATTGTCATAGAGCATCGTCACCTGGACGGGCGTATTGGCTGCTCCAGCGCGCATCTGGGTAAGGCGGTCCGTGGCCGGGGGCGCGGCCTGTGCCATCATCCATCCTGGAGCCAGCGTTGTAGCTGCCGCCGTAGCGCCCAGTTCAAGAAATGTTCTGCGACTCATGCCCGCGATCGTCATACTTCACCTCCCGGAACATGCCGTGACGCGATTCATCCCAGGCCGGGCAGGTTGAGGCCGCCCAGCATTCCCTGCACGCTGGACTGAATCGCCTCATCCGCGGCGCGGCCGGCCTCATTCACCGCAGCCACCACCAGATCCTCGAGCATCTCCACGTCGGCCTTCTCAGCGCTCAGGTTTGCCACCGCAGAGGGATCGATGTGAACCTTCAGCAGTTGCTTTTTGCCGTTCATCGTGGCGGTGACTGCGCCGCCGCCGCTGGAGCCCTCCACCACCGTCTGCGCCAGCTTGCGCTGCACCTCTTCCTGCATCTGGCTGGCCTGCGACAGCATTTCGCCAAGCTTGAGCGGGTTAATCATGGCACAGTTCCTTCCGGTCTGCCCTTATTTGACGCGCAGATCAACCACGCTGCGCACCTCAGCCTTGAATATTTCCCTGGCCCGCTGCACCAGCGGGTGGGCCAGCGCAGCTTCGTCAACACTGTCGGCCTGGGGCACGGCCAGAACTGACGCTCCCTGAGCCGCTCCCTCGCCCGGGACCACCATGAAGCGCGGCGGCGCGCCCAGCCTCTGCAACTCCTGACGGATGATTTTCTCCGCCGCGGCGTTCACGGTCAAGCCCAGCATCTTCTTGCTCATTCCCGCCACTTCAATGCGCACAGTGCTTGCTTCCGGCATCCAGACGGCGACGCTCAACAACTGCGAGGCCGAGGCGTGGCCCGCTGCCGCCAATGCGGTCACCACGGCCTGGCGAATCGAATCCGCGTTCACGGCCGTCTGCTCCGCCGCGGGCTCAGGCAGCTTGGCAAGCGCGCCTTCCGTAGCAGGCTCGGCAAACGTGACGCCCTGCACCGGTGAAGCAGGAAACGGAGCAGCAACGGGCGCCGCATGCGGCTCGGGTGCAGGCCGAGGCATCTCTTTCACCACTGCGCCGGATGCGCGCATCCCAGCGCCCGCCTCCATGCGGGGAGAGGCGGTATGGACGCCGGAAGCGTGCTCAAACGGCGAAGCCGGCGCGGACTGAGCAGCAGAACCGGCGGCTGATGGCGCTGACGGCGAGCGTGCAGTGGAACCTGTGCGGGAAGCCTGCCCCGAAGTGCGAACGCCGGCTCCGGCCATAACGCCGCTCAGCAGTTCCTCCAGCGGCAGCAGACGCCGCGCATAAATCAGCTTCATCAGGCCGAGTTCAAGATGAAAGCGCTGCTCCTGCCGGTAATTCAGGTCATCAAAGGTGCGCAGCACAATCTGCAGATTACGCGTCAAGTCCTCCTCGGAGAACAGCAGCGCCGTGCGGGCTGCGCGGGCGCGCTCGTCCGCCGACACCTGCAGCAGCTCAGTCTGCTCGCCGCCCAGCTTGGCCATCAGCGCATTCCTCAGATAGCGCAACATCTGCCGGGCCAGTGAAACCGGGCTGTGGCCCGCGTTCAACATCTGATTCAGTTGCTCCATCAGTTCGGCACAGGCTCCCGCGGCAACCGCTTCAAGCCATCGCTCAAAGACGGCGTTGGGCACCGTTCCCACCAGTTCGCGAATCTGCTCTGCCGACAGTACCGGCCAGCCGTCATTCACGGGCGCGGAGGCTATGGCCTGGTCCATGATGGAGAGCGCGTCGCGCATTGATCCGTCGCCCGCCTCGGCCAGCAGCGCCAGCGCAGCATCGTCTGCCGTCAGATTCTCCTGCGCCGCAATCAGTTTCAGTTGCGCCAGAATGTCATCGAAGCGAACTGCGTGAAAGCTGAAGTGCTGACAGCGCGAGCGGATGGTCTGCGGAATGTTTTCCGGCTCCGTGGTCGCC
>DASSHM010000019.1:0-8017 GCA_035692885.1 Occallatibacter sp. | reverse complement strand
GGAGACCTGGCCACGCTGATCTACACCTCGGGCACAACCGGCGAACCGAAGGGCGTGATGTTGACGCATGGCAACATAGCCGCCAACCAGAACTACACGGCGGTGGATTTCTCATTCAACGCGACGGATGTCTGCATTTCGTTTTTGCCGTTGTCCCACATCACCGCGCGCGCGCTGGACTACATCATGTTCGGCAGCGGCGCGCAGGTGTGCTATTGCTCGCAGTTTGACAAGCTGCCGCAGGCCATACACCAGATTCGTCCCACCGTGTTCGTGGGCGTTCCCCGCGTGTATGAGAAGATCCGGCAGGAGGTGGAGCGCCGTTCAGGGCTGTCTGCCGTGAAGAAGACGATGCTTGCCTGGGCGGTGAAAACGGGCGGACGCCATCATGAAACCGTCTATGGCGGGGGCGTTCCGGAGAGCCTGGGCTGGAAGCTGGCGAGTCGGCTGGTATATGGCAAGGTGAAGGAGGCATTCGGCGGCAGGGTGAGAGTCTTCATCTCGGGTGGCGCGCCACTTGGAGTTGAGACCGCGCAATGGTTCGCATCGGTCGGATTGGCTGTGTGGGAGGGTTACGGGCTGACTGAAACATCGCCCGTGATTGCGTTAAATACCAGGGTGAGCCAGCGCATGGGATCAGTGGGGCGTCCGTTGCCCAATGTGGAGCTGAAGCTCGCCGGGGACGGTGAGCTGCTGGTGCGGGGACCGGCGGTGTTCCAGGGATATTGGCAAAAGCCCGCGGCCACCGCGGAGTGCTTTGACCCGGATGGATGGTTCCGTACCGGGGACATTGCCCGCATCGATGCGGATGGATTCCTTTACATCACTGACCGCAAAAAGGAGCTGCTGAAGACCTCCGGCGGCAAAATGGTGGCGCCGCAGCCGATTGAGAACAAGCTGAAGGCGAATCTGCTGGTTGCGCAGGCAGCGCTCGTGGGCGACCGGCACAAGTTTATTTCGGCGCTCATCTCGCCCAACTTTTCGGCGCTGGAGGGGTGGGCAAGGGACCAGGGAATCACGGCCGGGAATCGTGCTGACCTGGTGGCCGATAGCCGTGTGGTGGCTCTCTATGACGGGATTGTGCGCGAGACCAACGCGGGACTGGCTAGCTTTGAGGCCATCAAGCGCTTCCGTCTGGTGCCGGACGACTGGACGCAGGAATCGGGAGAGTTGACCCCTTCAATGAAGCTCAAGCGGCGCGTCATTACGGCAAAGTATGCTTCCGAGGTCGGCGCGCTCTACGCGGACGAAGCAACCGCACATGGCGAATCGGCCGGATGAGCCGCGGTTCCCGGCCGGGAGCCTGATGGCGTGCCCACATTTGCTGCAGGGCAACGAAAAATGGAGCGCCCCACGCACCCACCGCCAGGATGCTGCCAAACAGGATGACCGCGTCAATGCTGAGCCGGCCTGATCGCGACCAGTAAGCGTCAGGCTGCAGATTGAGCCAAAGGGCAAACTCGTCCAGCGTAAGTGCCGCGCCAACCCCGTAGCTGACCGACATGAGGCGGCTGAAGAAGATGGAGAGCGGGGAGTGCGACCGGCCGAGATCAAGAAGCCAGCCATAGCCCACAAGCAGCAGGATGAGGATTCCCCATACCAGATGGTGAATGTGAAGCCCGCGGATGATGACCCACTGGAATGGCCCCCGATTTTCAATCACCAGGTGCACCAGCAGCCGAACGCCCAGGAATGTGATAAAGAATGAGACCGAGGCAATGAACATGCGCCGGCGGGGACGGTCTGGGATGCTGGAGCGAATGAGGTATCCCAGACGCGTGAGCTGCAGTAGAACAAGCAGCACCACGACCACCAGGCTGGCAAACGCCAGCAGCAGGATTGCTCCCGTTCCGTGCATATCTCATTGAAACACCCTGCGGCGGTTCAATGCACGGTCAAGCCACGCGCAAATCATATGCCCAAGCGAACTTTTCTGGTCTGAATGCGACATGGTGAGCTGATCCAGGGATGCGATGCAATACAGGCTTTACAACGCGATCGATTTTGACAACCTTTACGCGATTGAGATGGTCTGCTTCAAGCCGCCGGTACGCTTTACGCGCGGCTATATGCGGCGGCTGGTTCAAGCTCCCAACGGGGCGACGTGGATCGCTGAGAATGAGGACCGGATGGCCGGATTTGCCATTGTGGAGTGGACGAGACAGGACGATGGCCTGATTGCCTACCTCCAGACCATCGAGGTTCGACCGGAAGCACGTGGCCTTGGCGTGGGCGGCGAGCTGTTGCGCCGCGTAGAGAATTCGGCGCGGCAGGCTGGAGCAACGCTGCTGTGGCTGCACGTGGAGGCCAGGAACGACGGTGCGCTGCGCCTGTATGAGGCCCATGGCTTCAGGAGTATTGGCCTGACAAAAAACTACTACGGACGCAATCGTGCGGCCCTGGTCTACGAAAAGCCCCTGAAGCCCGCGACGGCTTCGTTATCTTGATTTGTAAAAAGGCTGCTGTACGGCAATGCGCGGGCGTTTCTCATCCTGCAGGCTCTTACTCACCTGCTCAACCTCACGGAAGACTCGCAGCAGGTTGCCGCCAAGTATCTTGCGGCAGTCAGCCGCGGAATACCCGCGCGCCAAGAGCGCCGCAGTAATCTTGGGCAGGTCGGCCGGCGAGTCAATGCCCTGTGGCAGTTGCCCATCCACGCCGTCAAAGTCCGAGCCGAGGCCGACGTGGTCGATGCCGGCAACTTTGGCAATGTGATCAATCTGGTCAATCAGTGAGGAGAGTGGGGGGCGGGGAATGCGGTCATAATATGAGCGCTCCACCTTGCTGATGTCGGCGTAGGTAATCTGCTTACCCTCAGCCTTGAACTTGTCCTCGGCGTCCAGGACAGCTTTGTCAATCTGCGGCTGCACCGCCAGCACGGCATTGCGGTATTTCTGAGAGATGAAACCAGAAAAAAAGTTAACCTGCACAACGCCGCCTCGGGAATCAGGACCGCCGGAGTTGGCGATGGCGCGGAGCATATCGTCCGTCATGTTGCGCGGCGCGTCACAAAGAGCGCGCGCGCCTGAGTGGGAGGCGATTACGGGGGCCCGGCTGATAATGAGCGTGCGATAAAAGGTCTTGTCGGAAACGTGCGACACGTCCACCATCATTCCGAGGCGGTTCATCTCGTAAACCACATCCTTGCCAAACTCGCTGAGGCCATCATGAGTGTGCGGAACGTTGGGGTCGTTGACATCAGCGGCGCTGTCTGCCCAGCCGTTGGAATTGTTCCAGGTGAGCGTCATATAGCGTACGCCCAACGCGTAATACTGCCGCAGGAGGGCGAGCGAATCCTCGATGGAGTGCCCGCCCTCAATGCCCATGAGAGCGGCAATCTTATGCTCGCGGCGGGCTTTCAGTATGCCGGCTGGCGACGTTGCCAGCATCATCTGGTCACGATGTTTATGGACCTGCCGCTTGATGGCGTCAATGAGCACCAGGGTGCGGTGGGCGTACTGTCCCTTGTAAATCGATGGCACCACCCAGATGGAGAAGAATTCTGCGCCGAGGTTGCCTTTGCGGGCCGTGGCGAGGTTGAAGTTGCCGCCGTTGAGCGGGTCGTCGAGGTCGTATCCCTCATCGGCAAATCGCTGGGGCGTATCCGCGTGACTGTCGATGACCAGAGCTGATTGCTGAACCTGTTCGGGCGTGAGCTTTGATGCCGTCTTGGAGGAGGTTGTGACCATCGGCTGGCAACTCAATGAGGGAGAAATCGTGAGTGCGAGGTAAACAAAAACACGGTTGACCCGCATGGACATGCGAAGAGTGTATATCGCCGGGTGAGCCGACCGATATATGAGCCCAGCCCATCCGCAGACCGTCACAATTCGTAGCGGATTTCGGGCAGCGCCGGCGCTGGATGGCGGCCGCGGCAAGTACCTCGAAAGGGATGGCTTCGACAGGGTTTGTGTCTTGTTTTGCACCGCGTCGCAGCGCCCGTCCCGGGCCGCGGGACAGCTAGAATCGTAGTTGGTCATGGCTGAATTTACCCATCTGCACCTGCATACCGAGTACTCCCTGCTGGACGGAGCCTGCGACGTGCACAAGCTCGTCGATCGCGTGGCCGCGCTGGGTCAAACCTCGGTGGCGATGACCGACCACGGAAACATCTACGGTGCCGTGCACTTTTTCAATGCGGCCAAGGCGAAGGGGATTAAGCCGATCCTTGGATGCGAACTGTATGTGTGCAAGGCGGAGGATCACCGCGCTGAAGCACCCAACGACCAGTACAATCACCTGCTTGTACTGGCAGAGAACGAGGAGGGTTATCAGAACCTGATTCGCCTCACGAGCGAGGCAAGCCTGTACGGCTTCTATCGCAAGCCGCGCGTGAGCAAGCGTTACCTGGCTGAACACGCCAAGGGGCTCATCGGTTTCAGCGGCTGCCTGAGCGGCGAGCTGTGCGAGGAACTGATGGCCGGCCGCTATGAGCAGGCCAGGTCCGTGGCCCGGCAGTATGAGGACATCTTCGGTCGCGGCAACTTCTATCTCGAGATTCAGGACCAGGGGTTGAATGCGGAAAGGAACATCCACGCCAATCTCTTCCAGCTTGAGAAGGACCTCGCCATTCCGATGGTGCTCACCAACGACTCCCACTACCTGTGTGGCGAGGATCATCATGCCCACGATGTGATGCTGTGCGTTCAGACGGGCGCGAAGATTCACGATGCCGACCGCTTCCGCTTCGACAGCGACCAGTTCTTTGTAAAGAGCGCCGATGAGATGGCGCGCCTGTTTCCGGACGCTCCGGGCATGATGCGGCGGACGATGGAGATTGCCGAGCGCTGCAACTTCAAGCTGCTTCCGGTTGATGATCCGTTTCCAGCCTTTGCGGTGCCGGAAGGGCACACGATTGACAGCTACTTCGAGCAGGTATGCCGCGAGGGCTACAAGAGGAGGCTGGAGACGGCCATCCGTCATCTTGAGTCCCGAGGTCTCTTGCGGAGCGCGATTCACGAGTATGACGCACGGCTGGAGCGCGAGATTGCCGTCATCAAGCAGATGAAGTACGCGGGTTATTTTCTGATCGTGTGGGATTTCATCAAATATGCCCGCGACCACGGGATTCCTGTGGGGCCGGGCCGTGGCTCGGCGGCGGGCTCGCTGGTGGCCTACGTCATGGAGATTACTAACATCGACCCCTTGCAGAATGTACTGCTCTTCGAGAGGTTTCTGAACCCGGAGCGGGTCTCGATGCCGGATATTGACGTTGATTTCTGCATGAACAGACGCGGCGAGGTAATCGACTATGTGACGAGGAAGTATGGCCGCGATCAGGTGGCACAGATTATTACCTTTAATACCATGGCAGCCAAGGCATCGATCAAGGACTGCGGCCGGGCGATGGACATGCCCTACGGCGATGTAGACCGCATCGCCAAACTGGTGCCGTCCACCGTTGGAATGACTCTGGAGAAGGCTCTTGAGGAATCGCCTGACCTGCGCAAGTCCTATGACAACGACAAGCAGGTACGGGAGCTGATCGATACGGCCCGCAAGCTGGAGGGGCTGGTGCGCGGGCAGGGTGTCCATGCCGCCGGAGTAGTGATTGCGCCGCGCGCGCTTACCGAGCTGGTGCCCGTGGCTCGGACGAAGAATGATGAGATCGTAACCGCTTATGACATGAAGGCGGTGGAGAAGCTGGGCCTGCTGAAGATGGACTTTCTGGGTCTGACGACTCTCACGGTCATCGACGACTGCCTCAAGCTCATTGAAGAGTATCGTGGCGAAAAACTGGATATAGAAACCATTCCGCTGAACGACGAAGAGACCTACCGGAAGGTCTTTCACACCGCACTCACCTCGGGCATCTTCCAATTTGAGTCTGGAGGCATGCGCGATGTGTTGCGGCGCTACAAGCCGGACACGGTCGAAGACCTTACCGCCCTGAATGCAATCTACAGACCGGGGCCCATCCAGGGAGGGATGATCGACGATTTTATCGAGCGCAAGCTGGGGCGGCGCAAGGTGGAGTACATGCTCCCCCAACTGGAAGGTATTTTGCACGAAACCCTGGGCGTAATCGTGTATCAGGAGCAGGTGATGCAGATTGCCAACGTGGTCGCGAGCTACTCGCTCGGCGAGGCCGATCTGCTGCGCCGCGCCATGGGCAAGAAGAATGCCGAGGAGATGGCCAAGCAGCGCGAGCGCTTTATGACCGGGGCCGCTGGACAGGGAATTGCGAAGGCCATTGCGGGCGAGTTGTTTGATCAGATGGAGAAGTTCGCCGGCTATGGCTTTAACAAGTCGCACTCGGCAGCGTATGCTCTGCTGGCGTACCAGACGGCATACCTGAAGACACACTATCCAGTGGAGTTTATGGCGGCGCTGCTCACGAGTGAGACCTCGAAACCCGAAAATGTGGTGAAGTACATCGGTGAATGCAGGGAGATGGGGATTGCCGTCGAGCCTCCCGACGTGCAGCTCAGCGGCGCTCAGTTTACGCCGCACGGGAGCGCCATCCGCTTTGGTCTGGCGGCGGTAAAGAACGTGGGCGGCAATGCCATCGAGTCAATCATCAAGGCACGGCAGGAGATTGGCGGCCGCTTCCACAGCCTTTGGGAGTTCTGTGAGAAGGTTGACCTGCGGGTGATGAACAAACGGGTGACCGAATCGCTCATCAAGGCAGGTGCGCTGGACTCAATGGGGACACGAGGGCAGTTGATGCACTCTGTTGACAAAGCGATGGAACGCGCGCAGAAGACCCAGCGCGATGCGGCTGCCGGACAGTCGGGCCTGTTCGGCCTGTTCAATGACGGCGCTGCCAATCCTAAGAACGGTGCAGACCTGCCCAGCGTGCCGGACTGGGAAGAGAGCGAACGGCTTGCCAATGAGAAGGAGGTGCTCGGATTCTTCGTCTCCGGGCATCCGATGGACAAGTATGCGGACAAGCTGCGCAATCTGCCCGCTGTGGTTTCCGTTGCCGAGGCATTCGAATGCAAGCCGCCTGAACGGCGCCGAGGACAGCCCGCGGATCCTGCGGATGAAATGCAGGTGGCAGGCATCATGCATGGTTTGCGGGTGCAGAAGAGCCGCCGCGACCAGAAACTCTATGCGCAGGCGACGCTGGAAGACGCCAGCGGAAAGATTGAGTTGATCTGCTTTTCACGCGATTATGAGCGGCTGGCAGCCCAGTTGAAGATTGAAGTCCCGGTGCTGGTACGGGGCATTCTGATGGGCGAAGAGGACGCTGCGCCGAAAATTGCGGTCAGCTCCATCCAGCCCCTGGAGGATGTACGGGTTAAACTGCCGGAGGCTGTGCGCATCCGGGTGAACCTGGACAGGGCGACGGATGAGATGCTGGAAGAGCTGAAAGGCGCGGTCGAGGCGTCCCCGGGACCGGGTAAATTAATGCTTCACCTCGAAAAGAAGGGCGAATATGCCGTCATCCTTGAACCAGGAGAGACCGCCGTGACCGCCGATCGAGGCTGGATTGATCGGGTGGAAGAGCTGGTGGGCAAAGGATCCGTGCAGGTGGTGAGTTGAGGCGTGGCAATCGACGACCGATTGTGTGAGACAAAAGAACCAGGGCATCAATTCATCTCCACGTGAACGCTGCAATCTGCACTGTCGTAACGAAGTTGATAAGTCACTTTATATAAATTGTTTAGATATTTATTTTGTATCTACAACTTTAACTTGTGGCCCACTGGTGGTACGAATTGGTGATTGACCGTCAATTCTCGCGCAACCTAAGTTCACACGTAGCCGGATTTCCGGCTGTCACCGTGGAGGCAATCGTGTCTTGCAGGCGGGTATCGCTCTCTGGATTCAGTCGTTGTGCGTTTATTTTCATCACGTCAATCACAATTTCGCTCGCGTTACTTGTATCCGGATGCGGTGGGTCGTCCTCAGGCGGGTCATCCACGGCGGTGAGCGTGACGGTCAATGCATCCGCAACCACGGTGGATGCAACCAATTCCGTAACGCTGACGGCGGCTGTTGCCAATGACACTAAAAGTGCGGGCGTTACCTGGTCCCTGAGCGGCGTGGGAACCCTCTCCAACCAGACAGG
>DASSHM010000018.1:0-4653 GCA_035692885.1 Occallatibacter sp. | reverse complement strand
AGAGCGCTGTTGCAGTTGAATCATCGCGCATCAACGGTGTGGACGGCCAAGTGCGACATCTGGGAGGTGATGGACATTGATCCGGACGAGCTGGATGCATCGCGCGAGGAATCCGCGTACGGTATCGGCTGCTATGTGGATATGTTGCCGCAAAGGGCGGCGATGTGGAAGGCCCCCGCGCTTGCCGAGGCCTGGTGCAGACAAATCTGCGCGAAATTGCGGCCGATTTTGCTGCGCTGCTGCCGTGCGGATTTGGTGGTTCGCAGCGCCGCGTGGCGCACGGATCGAGAAGGCCTTGGCGTCACAGCGTATCTGACCGCCTGCGGCGTCTCGCAGGCCGCCGCCACAACGGCGCTGGATATGTGTCTCGCGGTTCTCGTAACTGCTGTAAGAGGCTGGCGGTCTGCCGGCGGGCATGCATCAATGCAGTTGTGATGAACCGATGCGAGCGGTCAAGCGGGCAGGACGCATATTTCGGCGTGTTGAGTTCGATTCCGGCACAGCTGGAAGTTGTTCCCTTGATAAGGATATTTACGGCGCGTCACTGCCGGGCTTTTGAGTCATTTGGAGCCATCCCCCTTTGCGAATGCCGGAATCCTGGATATATTTATGCATGGATGAGCATATCTATGCACATAAGCAAAAATAACTTGACATCATCTTGCCGCCCATCTAGGTTTGGTTTGTCGCGAATTTGTAAGCAGGCGTGCGTGCGCCTGCCTCGCGGCAAGTATGGGCATGCGGGAATTTGGGAAGGAACTGGTGAGGCGGCGAGGATTTTGAGCAACTGCAGATTCTGCAGCAAGTGTCTTGACTAATCGAAATTGCTTTGAGGCCTGCGTCAGGAGACATGAGGAGAGTTCAGATGAACGGTGCGCGCACAGGGTTATCAATTGTGGGGACTGCAAGAGCCATCTACGCAGGTTGGCCGGCGAACCGGTGGACGCAATGAGAAAGAATAGCGGTGAAAAAGCAATTTAAGCACGAGGATCAAGAGGATATTGACCGGATGAGTCAAATTGATGCCGGAGCGGCAGAGTTGCGCAGGAAGGCGAACTGGATCCGGCTGAGCGCAATGACCATGACCAATCATGCGGGGCTGGGACACACAGGCGGCGATCTGTCTTCCGCTGATATCCTCGCAACGCTGTTTCTGGGCAAGGTTCTCCACGTTGATCCTGATCATCCGCAGTCGGCGCAGAGAGATCGCTTTGTGATGTCGAAGGGGCACTGCTCGGGAGCTTACTACTCGACGCTGGCACAAGCGGGCTTCTTTCCGGTGGGGCAGTTGAGGACCTTTATGGACCCGCTGTCAAAGCTGAACGGGCATCCCGACAGAAACAAGGTGCCGGGTGTGGAGGCTAATACGGGCCCACTGGGGCACGGGTTGCCCATTGCCGTTGGAATGGCTCTGGCCGCTCGCATGAGAAAGGAGACCTGGCGCGTCTTTGTACTCGTTGGAGACGGGGAGCTTCAAGAGGGGTCGAACTGGGAAGCCGCGATGTGTGCGCAGCAGTATGGCCTGGACAACCTTGTTGTGATTGTGGATCGAAACCGGATTCAGCAGGGGGACTTTACCGAAAGCACAATCCGCATGGAGCCCCTGGCGGACCGCTGGAGATCGTTTGGGTTTGAGGTCAGCGAGGTTGACGGACACGATCACGCGGCGCTGCTAAACGCCTTCAGCAGCGTGCCGGTTCGAGAGGGCAAGCCGTCCTGTCTGATTGCCCATACGGTAAAAGGAAAGGGAGTGTCCTTCGCCGAAGATAAGCCAGCGTGGCATCACGGAGTACCAACACGCGAGCAGCTTGAATTGGCCGGCGAGGAACTGGGCGTGGAGGTCGAGTGGTGAATCCCGTGGCAGCGAATCAGATGGAAGCGGCCGGGCAAGCGATGTTTGATTGCCGGGATGCATATGCGCGGGCGTTGGAGGAGATGGCCGGGTTGGATCCCCGCATTGCGGTCGTCATCAACGACTCACTCTCCTCGGCAAAGATGAAGAGCTTTCAGTCCAGATTCCCCGACAGGTTCGTTAATGTAGGTATCGCCGAGCAGAGCATGGTTGGCGTGGGCAACGGGTTGGCGAACGGGGGAATGATTCCGTATCTGTGCGGTGCATCCTGCTTTTTGACGGCGCGAGCGATGGAGCAGGTGAAGGCCGACATGGCTTATTCGAAAGCGAACGTGCGCATCTGCGGAATGTCATCCGGTATGGCGTACGGGCAGTTGGGCCCAACGCATCACTCCATCGAGGACGTGGCGTGGATGCGGGTTCTACCTAATCTTGCAGTCATCGTTCCCGCCGACCCGGTTGAGACCGCGGCGGTCATGCATTTTTCTCGTGAGTATGCAGGGCCAATGTTTCTACGCATCAGCAGGATTCCAGTTCCGATGGTTCATGCAGAAGACTATGTCTACAAGTTCGGAAAAGCAGTGACGCTTCGCCCGGGTTCCGACGTCACGATCATCACGAACGGCGTACTGGTGCATCGGGCCCTTGATGCCGCACGGATGCTTGAGCAGCAGGGTGTCTCTGCGCGAGTTTTGAATATGAGCACTGTAAAGCCGCTCGATTATGAGGCAATTCTCGACGCGGCCTGCACAACCCGCGGGATTATCACGGCAGAGGAGGGATTGGCGGCGGGGGGCCTTGGGGGTGCTGTTGCAGAATATCTCGCAGTGAAGCATCCGACGCGCATGCGCATTCTTGGAGTTCCAGATGTGTTTGCTCCCACCGGCACGGCAGAGTTTCTGCTGAGTCACTTTGGCCTGACGGCTGAGGGTATGCGCGACGCGGCCAACGAACTACTTGCGGAGAAGAACTAAATGCCATCGGGGCTTATTCTTGCCATCGATCAGGGCACTACGAATACGAAGGCGCTGCTGGTTGATGCGTCCGGCCGTGCCGTATTCCGCGCCTCGACGCCGGTGAGCCTAGTGGCGTTGCCGAATGGGATGGTGGAACAGGACGCAAACGTTCTGTTCAATTCCGTGCTGGCTGTCATGGCGCGCGCGGTGGGCTTTGCGCAAACCACGGGTACCGACATCAAGGCAATCGCCATTTCGAATCAGCGCGAGACCGCTGTTGCCTGGGATGCAGAGACTGGGATGCCGCTGGCCCCCGCCGTAGGCTGGCAGTGCGGAAGGTCCGCGGCCATCTGCGCTCGCAACGAGCGCAAGGCCGGCTTCTTTAGACAGCACACTGGTTTGCCGCTTGCGCCGCTTGTCTCTGCCGGTAAGTGGGCCTGGCTCATCGAGAATGTCCCTCCGGTGCAGCGGGCAATGCGGGATACCGGTCTTCGTCTTGGGACTGTGGATTCATGGCTCATCTATCGCCTTACGGGTGGTGCGGCGCATGCAACGGATATCACCAACGCGTCAAGGACTGGCCTGCTCGGCCTGTCGGATTGCAGCTGGGATCCAGAGTTGCTGGCAATGTTCGGAATTCCGTTGGAGTCGTTGCCATCGCTCAAGCCGTCGTCAGGCTACTTCGGCGCATGCACCAAGGTTCCGGGGCTTGAGCAGGCGCCAATCTGCGCAGCAATTGGTGACTCACACGCGGCGCTGTTTGGGCACGGGCAGTTTACCCCGGGAACGGTTAAAGCAACGTACGGAACGGGCTCGTCACTGATGGCGATCACCTCAACTCTGGCTGGGGAGACGTCGTCACTCGCCCGGACGATTGCATGGTCCGCCCTGGGAACAATTCAGTACGCCCTTGAGGGCAACATCGCCATGACAGGCTCTGCTGTGCAGTGGCTGGGCGAATTTCTGGGTTTCGATGAGCCGTCCAAGTCCATTGTTGAGTTGTCGTCGAGAGTCGCCGATGCAGCCGGAGTGTATTTCGTACCGGCGATGGCCGGCCTTGGAGCGCCATACTGGGATGCGGACGCACGCGGGGCAATTACCGGCCTGGACCGTTCACACACTCGGGCTCACCTGGCACGTGCTGCGCTTGATGCAATTGCCTACCAGGTTGCCGACGTGCTATTCGAAGTTGAATCCGTATCTGGCCTGAAGAGCAAGGAACTTCTGGCAGATGGCGGCGCCACGCGGAACTCCAATCTGATGCAGTTTCAGGCGCATATTGTGAATCGCCCGGTCTTGCGCTCGCGTACGGAGGAGCTTTCGGCGGTTGGTGCTGCCTGGCTTGCGGGGCTTGAGCTGAAGTGGTGGAAGTCGCTCGCGGAAATCGAGGCACTCCGTGAGGAGTGTGACAGGTTCAACCCGGGGATGACTGAAGACACGCGCAAAAAGTTGTACACAGGGTGGCAGAGTGCGGTTGCCTCAGCGAGACAAGCGATGAAGGTGGGAGCATGAATCCGGGCGACGCCAGCGTGATTCTCGAGGCACGGGGAGTCACCAAAACATATCCGGGTACGGTTGCGCTCGATGGAGTGACTTTCCGCGCATATCGCAACATGGTGAACGTGTTGATTGGCGAAAATGGCGCGGGCAAGTCCACGTTGATGCGGATTCTTGCGGGCGTTGAGGTTCCAGACCAGGGGAAACTGCTGCTCGATGATTTACCCCTTGTGCTGAGGTCGCCACGCGATGCCGCGAGTCATGGCATCTCCATCGTTCACCAGGAGCTGTCAGTTCTCCCCAATCTTGATCTCGCAGACAATGTTTTTGCGGGGCGTGAATTGGTCA
>DASSHM010000017.1:0-18544 GCA_035692885.1 Occallatibacter sp. | reverse complement strand
CTTTCAGCTCGTCCACCGAGTCATTCAGCGATTGCATCTGGCCCGAGGTCGTATCCATCTTGCCGTTCAGGGCAGTCTCCTGCGCATTGATCTTCTGCTGCAGGTTGCTCACCGCCGCCGTCATCTTGTTGGCCTCATCCGTCGTCTGCTGGGCCAGGTTCTGCAATACGGCGAAGCGCGTGTCCATGGTGCTTTGCAGCCGCTGCACCATGTCCAGCAGTTGCTGCACCTGGGTCTGGAGTTGAATGATCTCCTTGGCTACCGCATGCGCGCGCACCGGCGCCAGACCTACGAGAGCCGCAAGCATGGCCGCGGCGATAAAGCGGTTTCGAATTTTCGCGCGAACTGTCTGCATCGTCCACCCATCTGATGTGGATGCGCGGCAAACCGCCCTTGCGGGGCAGCTTGCCGCGATCTCGGTTGACGTTTCGCCGGAGAGACCGGCGTTCACCCGGCCGTGCGAAGCCTTACCGGTCGAGTGTGAATCCGGCGCGGCGATTCTGCTGCCAGCACGCCTCGGTTGATTCCGTGCAGAATGGCCGCTCCTTGCCGTAGCTGATCACACGAATGCGGCTGGCTGAAACGCCGGCATTGATCAGTGCAGTCTTTGCGGAGTCGGCGCGATTCTGGCCCAGCGCCAGGTTATACTCGTTCGACCCGCGCTCGTCGCAGTATCCGCCAATTACGATGCTGATGTTCGGATGGCTCACCAGGTAGGATGCATCGTGTGACAGGATGGTCTGCGCATCCGCCCGGACGTCATAGGAGTCGTAATCGAAGAAGATTGGCTGCACGTTCGCGTTGAACTCCTCCTCCGCGGACATGGTATTGGTGGGCACGGCCACCGCCGGCGGCGAATTCACGGTCACGCGGACCGAGGCATCAGCCGTTCCGCCATCCCCCTTGGCCACCAGGTGATAGGTCGTGGACGTGGCGGGCGTCACTGACCTGACACCCGAGCTCGGCACGTCGCCGAGGCCGTCGATGTTGACGGTGTTGGCGTCGGTCGTATGCCACGTCAGAACCACCTGATCACCCGCTGTGACTGAAGTCGGGTCGGCGGTAATCTGCGCGGTGGGCGCGGGCGCGGTAACAGGCGGGGCTACCGGTGCGGGAGCAACCACCTTCTTTTTACAACCACCCACCGCAACCATGGCGGCGAGGGCGAACACGGGTAGAACAAAGCGAATGCGATGACTCAAAGGTTGACTCCTTGTGCATTTTCAGCGCTACTTCCCAACGCATCCATTCTATTCCTCGGCGGTGCACCGCGCCGCGGTACGCATGCGCGGCGGTGTGCCCGCTGATCTGATGGTTCTGGCTGTCAAAAACGTGCGCTGTGGTAGGGGCCTGCCACGGTCTGCGTTGGCTTCAACTGCAGAAAGCGGAAGGCATGTTTGCTGCGGCCCTTGTCCGGCCGCCGGACAAGGAAGAATATCGAAGCTGAATCGTCCTGAGCCGTCGCTGGCAGATGCGGTCCGCGAAGTCACCGGAGTCGAACAGACTCCACCTGCTGCGAGGCTCATTTCCAGCTCCAGTTGGGCATGTAGTTGTTTCCGGCCTTCGTGAGCTGGTGCTGATCTGTGCCGTCGGCCAGCATGGACCAGATCTGCGTGCGTGATCCCATCTGGCGCTCGAAGACGATGTGCCGGCCATCCGGCGACCACGAGGGAAAGTCGTTGCTGCCCGCGTCGTGGGTCAGTTGCATCCAGCGCTTGGTGGCGATGTCCATCACATAGATGTCCTGCCCGCCGGGTGCGCCGGGGCCGTACTTGCGGTTCCAGCTGAAGGTGAGAAACTGGCCGTTCGGAGACCACGACGGCGATATGGCATAGCCGCCATCCGTCATGCGCTGGATGTTGGCGCCGTCCTGGTCCATGATGTAGATCTGCGGAAGGCCCGTGCGGCCGCTTACCCAGGCAATCTGCGCGTTGGTGCGCGGATTCCAGGTGGGCGACACATCCGGCCCTCGGAATGTGGTGATGCGATGCGCGCCGGTTCCGCTTGCATCCACCACCCAGATCTCCGGGTCGCCCGAGCGCGATGATGAAAAGGCAATCCGGTTGCCGTCGCCCGTCCAGGCAGGCGTAAGGTTTGAGCCGCCCACGGTGCCGGTCGGAAAGCTCACCATCCGGTTGAGCACCAGCGAATACATGCGGATGGACCAGCCTTCGCGCCCAAGTGATTCGAATGCAAGCCGCGAATTATCCGGTGAGATGTGCGGCGACATGGAGATGCTGCCCAGGTGGGTAATCTGGTGCTGGTTTTCTCCGTCGTAGTCCATCGCCCAGATCTCCTTTGACCCGCTGCGCGAGCTGACAAAGTAAATCTTGGTCTCGGCGATTCCGTTGATGCCTCCGCCCAGCCTGTAGATAATCTCGTCGGCAAAGCGGTGGGCCACGGTGCGCGCCATCTCCTGCGTCGCGGCTTCGTTGTACTGCTTGCCCAGCACCTGCGGATTGGCGGCGCTGCGCGTGTCAAAGAGCCACCCGTACACCACCAGCCGCCCGTTGGTCACTGACAGGGCGCCAAAGGCCACCATCGCCGCGCTGGCCGGATCGGCCGACCACTGCGCCAGATTAATCTCCTGCGGCGAGCCCGGCGTGGCCTGCGGGGAGAAGCTTTTTGAAACCAATTCAAAGATGCCCGCGTTGCCCAGGTCGTTGTACAGGGTCGAGTCAAACACCGCCTTCAGCACCGGAGTCTGCGGATCGTTCCCCACGGGTTTGAAGTCAGCCGCGGCCAGACGAATCTTCTGGTTGCCGAGGTTGGAACCGGTCCGTACCCAGTCCTGCGCCCCGGCAGGCAAGACAAGCAGGCACATCAGCAGGAGAAGAGCAGGGGAATGCCGACGAAAACGCAACTTCATGTACAACCTTTCCGGCGTGGAGAAATACGGTTCTGGTTCCATTGCGTCCGTGACGCAACATCCCTCGCATCGTCCGCGGTTCCAGCCGACGAACCTCTCAACCATTCATCTTACTTGGATGCAGGAAATTTCATTCTAGTATTCGCAGTAGTAGGAAACCTGCAGGTAACTCCCGCGATACTCCGAGGGCAAGGGCCCGAAGGTGTCCACGCGCTGCGCCGCGCGCACGCAGGCCTGGTCCAGCGTGGGGCTGCCGCTGCTTCGTTCCAGTTGCGCGTCGCCCACCGAGCCGTCACGGTAGATCTTGAAGAAGATGTAGGCTCGCGAGCCGCGCGCTGTTTGCGGGTCCACCATGGAGCGGAAGCCATTCTGGCTCATTTTGCGGTTGATTCCGTCCACATACCAGCCGAAAAGGCTGCCGAAATCCGCGTTGCTCACGCTGGTCGGGCCGCTCGTGAATCCCTGCGACGCCGCCGACCGGGGCAGCGAAGACCCGGTCTGCTCGCCATATTGCGCCCGGTTCGTCTGCGTCGGCTCCTGCTTCTGCGGCGGAATTCGGCGCGTTGTCTCCTTCTGCTTCTTCTTTTGCCTGCCGGCGATGGGAATGGCGTCCGGCTCGACAGCCTGCTTGGCCTTGGGCTGGGGCGGAGCAGGCGCCTGGCTCGGCGTCTCTGTCGCCAGCACATTCTGGTTCACCGGCTGATTCGAGGGCAGCGGCACCGCGCTGCTGACCAGGTTCACCTGGATGGCTCCGCCCTGTCCCGGAACGCCCCACAAGTTGTGCTGGAAGAATCCGCCCAGAATTCCGTAGGCAACAATGGCAACACACAGTCCAATGTGCAGGGCAATCGATCCCGCTGCGGGACCCTTCAGGGGCTCCGGCGTCAATTCCTGTTCCAGTTGTTCGGTCCCTTCCAGCAGACTGCTCATGGCTTTGCCCGGAGTGCTCTTTCCGCATCCCGCCGTGCGGGGTCTCTAGTTGCCGCTGGATTGGCGGCCCTTCGTATCCAGAGGCTGGGTCACGATGGAGATCTTCGTGATGCCCGCCTGCTTTACCGCATCCATCACGCTGGCAAAGGCTCCAAAGGGGACGCGCTGGTCGGCGCGCAGGTAAATCACCTGCTTCGCCGGGTCGGCGCCCGCGTGCAGCAACAGACGCGGCAGGTCGTGGAGGTTGACCGGCTTGTCTCCCAGGAACACCTGCTGATCGCGGTCGATGGTCAGCACCTGCCGCTGCTCCGTGATCTCCTTCACGGTCTTGGTCCTGGGCACGTTCACTTCAATGCCCGACTGCAGCACCGGTGCGGTGATCATAAAGATCACCAGCAGAACCAGCACCACATCCACCAGCGGTGTGATGTTGATGTCTGCAAGTGAAGTGCGGGTCTGGCCGTTGTTACTTGTAAAGGCCACGTTCAACCTCTTCGCCCGCCTCGGCCGCCGGGTTGCGCGGCACGGGCGCGCGCGCCGGAATCTCCTCCAGCGCGTTCAGCAACTCGCGGCAAAAGTCGTCCGTTGCCGCCGCGAACACGCGAATCCGCGCCGTGAACTGGTTGTAGGCCACCACCGCGGGGATGGCGACAAACAGGCCCGCCGCGGTCGTAATCAGCGCCTCTGAGATGCCGGGCGCCACCGCCCGCAATGTTGCCGCGCCCGAGGTGCCCAGGCCGTGAAATGCATCCACAATGCCCATCACGGTGCCGAACAGTCCCACAAAAGGACTCGTTGCCGCAATGGTCGCCAGCCACGTCATGCGCCGCTCCAGGCCTGTGATGGACTCACTCGCCGCCGTCTGCGCCGAGCGTTCCAGCGGCGTGAGGTTGCGGGGCGGACCGGCCCCGCCCGTCTGCCGCTTGTAGGTCTCGTAAACCTCCATAAACACCTGCGCCAGCGGGCTGTGCTTGAACTGGTCGGTCAGCAGAGCGATCTCCTGCAGGCGCGACGCCTTGCGGAAAGCGCGGATGAATGCGCGGCTTTCCCGGGTGGCCCTTCCAAACGTAGATGACTTGCCCAGAATGACGGTCCACGAGTAGAGGCTGGCGAAAAGCAGAAGCGCGAGAACAAAGAATGCAACCGGTCCGATGTTGCCAAGCATGTCCATGAGCGCGCTGGGGCTCTGGGCAAGATACGCCCCGAGATATGCGGCGCCATGGTCAGCCGGAAATGCAATGGCGAAAGCTGCGGTGAAAATAGGCGTACACCTCAATCATCACGGTATCAGACGTCTAATCGCCTTCCAAGTTATCGAGTTGGTGCGGGCCCGGGTCCTGGAACGGGCGCTCAGGCATCGTCGCCACCGGCCGTGCTATGCTGCGCTCACGTTGTTAGGCAACAAGTCCTGCCCCGTCACCGCGTTATCAAGGCGGCGGCCGCCGGGCAACATCCGGGTCTTCTATGCTCGTCGAGCTTCGCGCAGAAAATTACGCCGTCATCGATCACGCCATTGCCACCTTTGGCCCGGGACTCAACCTGCTCACCGGCGAAACCGGTGCGGGCAAGTCCATCCTGGTTGACGCGCTCGCGTTGCTCATGGGCGGCAAGGCTTCATCCGATGTGATCCGCCACGGCGCCGACAAGGCTGTCGTTGCCTGCGTCTTCGAGTCCACGCCCGGGGCTGAAGCCATTCTGCAGGAGAACGGCATCGACGCCGAAGGCAGCGAAATCATCCTCCGCCGCGAGATTCTCGCCTCCGGCAAGGGGCGTGTCTTTGTCAATAATCAGTCCGCCACGGCCACCGTGCTTCGCCTGCTGGCTCCCGAGCTGGCGCTCGTCCACGCGCAGACTGAGACCCTCTCCAGCTTCGATCAGGCACAGCAGCGGACACTGCTCGACCGCTTCGGAGGTATCTCGGCCGGCAAGGTCTCCGAGGCATGGGCTCGCTGGCATGATGCACGGACACGCCTTGCTGATCTGCTCGAGGGTGAGCAGGACCGGCTGCGCATGGTCGATCTGTGGACTTATCAGAGCAAAGAGATTGCGTCTGCTCAACTGACGCCCGGCGAAGATGAGGCGCTAGTGACCGAAAAACGAGTTCTCGCCAACGCCGAAAAGCTCTACGCCGCCGCCATCAGCGCATTCGACCAGCTCTACGAGGGCGGCGCGTCAGCCGAGGCGGCATTGCGCGCCGCGGAGCGCAACATAGACGAACTTGCCCGCTACGACACCCGGTTCGCGGAGGCCGCGCAGCAGCTCCAGGCCATGCGGGCCACCGTGGGCGATGTGAGCGCATCGCTCCGTGACTACGCCGAGGGCATTAACGCCTCGCCCGAGCGGCTTGCGGAGATTGAGGACCGCCTTGCCCTGCTTGACCGGCTCAAGCGCAAGTACGGCCAGTCAGTAGACGAGGTCATCGCATTCGGCGGGGACGTTGCCCGCAGACTTGCCGAAGTTGAGGATCGCGACGAGATTCTCAAGCAGCTCAAGGCTGAAGCCGATACTGCCGCCAACGCCTATCGCCATGCGGCTGCCGCACTCAGCACCGAGCGCAGCGCTGCCGCCTCCAGATTGGCAAAGCTGGCCACGGCGCAGATCAACTCGCTGGCCATGAAGGTGCAATTTCAGGTCTCGGTCTCCGCATCTGAAGCCGAGTCTCATTGGACGGCACATGGCTGGGACACGGTCGATTACCTCATTGCCACCAACCCCGGAGAGCCCCTCAAGCCGCTCAGTGAGATTGCTTCAGGCGGTGAGATGTCCCGTGTCCTGCTGGCCCTCAAGGTCACGGTAGAGGAAGCCGCGATCAAACCCAGAGCCGCAACGCCCACGCCGCGCACGCTGGTCTTTGACGAGATTGATATCGGCATCGGTGGCCGGGCAGCCGAAGCGGTGGGGCAAAAGCTGAAAGCCCTGGGGCGCGGTCAGCAGGTTCTGTGCGTCACACACCTGCCCCAGATAGCGGCCTTTGCCTCGCAGCACCTGGTGGTGGAGAAGCATGAAAGCCGCGGCCGGACCAGAACCGGAATCCATGTCCTCGACGACCACGCCCGTACACAGGAGGTTGCCCGCATGCTCTCGGGCGCCAAAGTGACTGACGCCAGCCTCAAACATGCCGCGCAGATGATTGCTGCCAGCCGATAGTCACAATCAGAATCACCGCCATCGTCACGCGAGGTCCGGCTTCCGGTCTGATTGCCTTGCAGCGAGGGCACGCGTCGCCAGCACGAGCTTCGTTTTCGCGGACGAAGTTAAAGCCGGCCTTCAGCGGACGGTTACGTCTGTCGAAGGCCGGCTCGTTATGCCTGCGCTGAACCAGGTAACGGAGGCTTAGCGATCATGACCATGACCGTGATCGTGACCGTTGCCATGATCGTGATCCCTGTAATGCGGGTTGCCATGTTCCTTGTACTGCCCGTAGTGGTGCCCGTTGTCATGGCGGTACTCGTCACGGTATTCGGAGCCTCTGAAGCGCTTCTCCCAGCCATGATGCCGGGCCCAGTCGGCGCGCTCGTTGCGGTAGGGCAGGGGACCGGCGTATCCATACCGGGGATCAAACCCGCGATCGATATAGCCGCGGAAGTGATCAGGCCCGTGGAACCACCGGCCCGCGCCCACAAACACGCCACCTACAAACCAGGTCGGGCCATAGTATCCAAGGGGCGCGCATGAGTATGGCGCATAGCCAAAGTAGCCGTAGGGGCAAACCGGCTCCGGCCCAATGTTGATGTTGATGTTGGTCTCTGCCATTGCCGGTGAGCCTGCCAGGCAGATCCCGGCAACAGCGGCGAGCGCAAAGAGCTTGACTCGATTCATATATCCTCCATGTTTGCAGATCCAGCGCCGGGGGAGCGGTCGCCGGCAACTGAGATCCGGGCGATTCGGTGCATGCTGAAGCATGCCTTCGTCTTTCAAACCGAGGACAACGCAAGAATGAATCATCCGCGGACTCTTGTGGCGACGTTCAGGCAGCCACGGTCCGCTCGATGGTCTGATGAACCGGCACGCCAAAAGGATGTCACAAATGCGGGCGAATAGGGGCCTGGGATTACTTTAGTGCATCCATTTCAGTAACATGTGCCGTGCATCTGCCCGAAGTGGGGGCAAAGTCTGCCTCGCCGCTGTTGCCTGTTCAGCATCCCATAGGGGGGTAGTAAATCCGAAAAGATGCCCGCCCCATTGCTATACTGTTGATGTGAATGCCTCTGTCTTTGACCCAGCCTCCATTGGTCACGAACCGGGAGCGTCGCCCGGCGAAAAGAAGGTTCTGCTGCTCAAGCCGCGTGGATTTTGCGCCGGCGTGGTGCGCGCCATCGACATTGTGCGCATTGCCCTTGAGACCTTTGGCGCGCCCATCTACGTGCGTCGTGAGATTGTTCATAACCGCTATGTAGTCAACGAACTGGCGGCCAAGGGCGCGATCTTTGTTCACGAGATTGAAGAGGTTCCCGACGGTCAGCGGGTCATTTTTTCCGCTCACGGCGTCTCCCCCGCGGTGCGTGAAAACAGCAAGGGGCGTGGGCTCAAGGTGATTGACGCCACCTGTCCGCTGGTCACCAAGGTTCACATTGAGGCGGTCAAGTTCGCCCGTCAGGGCTATTCGCTCATTCTCATCGGCCATCGTGACCACGACGAGATTGAGGGCACACTCGGCGAGGCGCCTGATGCCACCCAGGTCGTCTCCAGCGCGGCGGAGGTTGAGTCGCTCCAGGTGCCCGATCCGGACCGCGTGGCCTATCTCACGCAGACCACGCTCAGTCTCGACGAGGCGCGCGATATCATTCACGCGCTCAAAGTCAAGTTTCCGAATATCGTCGGACCCCACTCGCAGGACATCTGCTATGCCACGGAGAACCGTCAGGTGGCCGTTCGCAATGTGGCTCACAGCGCTGAGCTGGTTCTGGTCGTGGGCTCCACCAACAGTTCCAACTCCAACCGCCTTGTCGAGGTTTCGCGGAATCTTGGCACCCGGGGATACCTGATTGACAACTCACAAGCCATCAACCCTGAGTGGCTGAAGCAGGTCTCGACAGTCGCGGTCACGGCCGGCGCTTCCGCTCCTGAAGTTCTGGTGGAGGATGTCGTGAACTATCTTCGTCAAATCGGCTTCACGCACGTTGAGGAGGTGGAGGTGATGCCCGAGAACGTGCGTTTCGGTCTTCCGCCTGAAATTGTGCAGGCTATCGGCGGGGCAGACGGCGCCAAGTCCACAGCGGTTCACTAGCAGCGAGCGGTCCGGAGCCCGGAGTTGAGCGCGCCGTGTGTATCTGCAGGCAATTGCATTCCTTGGCGGCTGGCGTTTGTTCAGGCAGGGCGCGGCGCTTGAGCCGGTCTTCAAAGTTCAACAAATTGCAAGACTTCCGAAGTTTTCGAGGCATCTAAACAGGCATGGGTGAGCAACAGCAGAAGACGGCGTCCAATGCCCCCAGATTTGGGCGGCTCGATGCCGACATGGCGGATGTGGATGCGTCCCTGTTGCGCGCACGCGAGTTTCTGCTCTCACGCCAGCATCCCGACGGCTACTGGTGCGGAGAACTCGAGGCCGACTCCATGCTCGAGGCCGACTATATCTTCCTCCATACGCTTCTCGAGTCGGGTGATCCCGGCCGCCTCCGGCGCGCATTAGCGGAGATGATGCGCTACCAGAACGACGACGGAAGCTGGAGCATCTATCCCGGCGGACCCGGCAACATCTCACTTTCGGTCAAGTGTTACTTTTCGGCCAAACTGATGGGCCTCGGTCCCGACGATCCACGGCTGACCGCGGCCCGCGAGTGGATCCTGGACAAGGGCGGTGTGATGGCGTGCAACACCTTCACCAAGATGTACCTGTGCGCCCTGGGCCAGTATGACTACGACGCGGTCCCGGCCATCCCACCCGAGATTGTCCTCTTTCCCCGGTGGTTCTACTTCAATCTCTACGAGATCTCCGCATGGTCCCGATCCATCCTTGTTCCGCTGGCCATCATGTACGCCAAAAAACCATTCAAGAAGATTCCGGCAGAGAAAGGCATTGATGAGCTTTTCGTCGTCGGCCGGGCCAACTCGATTCTGCGCCTTCGCATGGACCGAGACACCATCTTCTCGTGGCGCAACTTCTTTCTCGTGCTTGATCGCCTCACACATTTGTCCGAGGCAGTCCACATCCGCCCCCTGCGCACGCTCGCTCTGAAGCGCGCGGAGAAATGGTTGCTGGCGCGCCTGGAGATGAGCGACGGCCTGGGCGCCATCTACCCCGCCATGCTCAACGCCATCATTGCACTGCGCTGCCTCGGCTACTCAGAGGACGATCCCCAGGTCATCCGCGCCCGTGATGAGTTTGAGAAGCTGGGCATCGAGCAGTCCGCCACGCCCGAGGTTCCCGAGCCCACATTCCGCATGCAGCCCTGCGTCTCCCCGGTCTGGGATACCGCACAGGTGGTCTACACGCTCGGCGAGGCCGGCGTTCCCCGCAACGATCCGCGCATGATCAAGGCGGCTGACTGGCTGCTCTCCAAGGAAGTTCGCCACAGGGGTGATTGGGCCATGAAGGTTCGGCGCGCCGAGCCCGGAGGCTGGTACTTCGAATTCAACAACGAGTACTACCCTGACACCGATGACACCGCCCAGGTCCTGCTTGCTCTCGGCAAGGTGGACAACCCGCGCGAGCGTTACCAGATTCAGGTGGCCGAGCGCGCCATCGAGTGGGAGTTTGCCATGCAGTGCCGCAACGGCGGCTGGGGCAGCTTCGACAAAGACAACACCAAGATGATCTTCCAGTACATCCCCTTTGCGGATCACAACGCCATGCTTGATCCGCCGACAGTGGACATCACCGGAAGAATCCTCGAGATGCTCGCGGCGTACGGTTACTCGCGCAGCGACAAGCGCGTGCAGAAGGCCATCCGGTTTATCTTCTCAGAACAGCAGCCCGATGGAAGCTGGTTTGGCCGCTGGGGAGTGAACTACATCTACGGCACATTTCTCGTTCTGCGCGGGCTCGAGGCCATCGGCGTCGACCAGCACGAGCCGCAGATTCAGCAGGCTGCCGAGTGGATTCGCATGGTGCAGAACGCCGATGGCGGCTGGGGCGAATCGTGCGGCAGCTATGACGACCCTGAAACGCGCGGCATCGGAGCCAGCACCCCTTCTCAAACGGCATGGGCGCTGCTTGGCTTGCTGGCGGCAGGCGACGACCGATCTGACTCCATTGCCAAGGGTATTCGCTGGCTGCTTGCTCATCAGAATGAAGAGGGCGGATGGGATGAGTCGCTCGGTGCCGGCATCACGCGCCAGGCACTCTACACTGGAACTGGTTTTCCCCAGGTCTTCTACCTGGCGTATCACATGTATCGGCATTATTTCCCGCTGTTGGCGATCACCACCTACAAGCGGGCCATGGAACGCGCGTCCTAGGACCGCGGCGGAGGATTCACCCGGATATGGCTGTTCCAATCTCACAGATGTGGACGGTGGCCACGTACGTCCTGAAGAAAAGGTTCAGCGGTAACCGGCGATACCCGCTGGTGCTCATGCTTGAGCCCCTGTTCCGCTGCAATCTGGCGTGCGCCGGGTGCGGCAAGGTGCAGTATCCGCCGCACGTGCTCAAGCGGATGCTCTCGCCCGAGGAGTGCTTCAGGGCTGTCGAGGAGTGTGGCGCGCCGATGGTCTCCATTCCCGGCGGCGAGCCGTTGCTGCACCCGCAGATTGTCGAGATCGTCAACGGGCTTATCGCGCGCAGAAAATATATCTATCTCTGCACCAACGCTCTTGAGCTGAAGCGCCGTCTGCCGGAGTTTACTCCATCCAAATACCTCACCTTCTCGGTGCATCTTGACGGCCAGCGCGAGCACCACGACTTTTCGGTGTGCCGCGAGGGCGGCTACGATCTCGCCGTCGAGGGCATCAAGGAGGCTGTGAAGCGCGGCTTCCGCGTGACCACCAACGCCACGTTCTTTGACGGAACTGATCCCAACAGCGTGCGCGCCTTCTTTGATGAGGTCATGGACATGGGGGTTGAGGGCATCGTGCTCTCTCCCGGTTACAGCTATGAGAAGGCGCCCGACCAGAATCGTTTTCTGGGCCGTGCCCGCGTTCGCCGGCTCTTCCGCGCCATCCTTTCCAATCGCAAGCCAACCTGGAAGTTCAACATGTCGCCCTTGTTTCTTGAGTTTCTGATGGGCGACCGGAAGTACGAGTGCACCCCCTGGGGTTCGCCAGCTTACAACATCTTTGGCTGGCAGCGCCCCTGCTACCTGCTCCAGGATGGCTATGCGGAGACATTTCAGGAGTTGCTCGATACAACCCGGTGGGAGGAGTACGGCGTCGCCAGCGGCAATCCCAAGTGCGCGAACTGCATGGTCAGTTGCGGCTACGAGCCCTCGGCAGTGATGGATGGCTTTGGCTCGCTCTCGGGCTTCTGGGCCATGGTGCGCGGCACCTTCAGCAGGTACCGCGATCAGCACGCGCTCAACCTGCTGAACGAGCCGGCCCCCCATGGACCGGCATCGCTGGTGCAGATTGACGAGCCGTCGCCCCAGCTTGAGGAGACCAAGGCATGACCGCCGAAATCGCCCGGTACACCATGGAGCAGGTTGAAGCGCTGGAGCTTGCTCCCGGCGCCGAGCACGAGAATCTGGAAGGCTGGGTGCCTGAGATGGCCGGCGATGAAGACGTTCGCGCCGCCCTTGAAAAGGCCTTCGATTATCGCGGCGATGTCACCATCACGCTCAAGAGCGGCGAACGCATTGAGGCGTACGTCTTCAACCGCCTGCCCGGATCCACGCTGGCTGAGTCATTTGTGCAGTACTTCACGCCCAGCTCGCAGGAAAAATGCAAGGTCAGCTACGCGCTCATCGCCCGCCTGGAGTTCACCGGCAGGGATCGCGCCGCGGGCAAGCACTGGGAAGACTGGGTGAAAAACTACAACGCGAAGAAGGCCGCGGGCGAACAGAATATCGGTTTGCATCCCGACGAAATCGATTAGGCGCTCTACGGATTCCCGTATTCTTCAGTGCGGCATTGGTCCGGCACGCCTGATGCGATGGAACAACTGTCATGAAAGTCTTTCTCACCGGCGCAACCGGATTTGTAGGCTACCACGTCGCGCGCACGCTGGCTGCCGAGGGTGCGCGCCTTCGCATGCTGGTGCGACGAAGCAGCCACCTCGACAACCTGGAAGGAATTGACGGCGAAACTGAAGTCGGCGATCTCGCGCGTCCCGAGTCTCTGGCTTCTGCGATTGAGGGTTGCGATGCCGTTGTGCATGTGGCGGCGGATTACCGCCTGTGGATTCGCGACTCCGCCTCGATGTACCGCGTCAACGTGGATGGCACCCGTGATCTGCTACGGCTGGCGCGGGAGGCCCATGTGCCGCGCTTCGTCTACACCTCAAGCGTCGCCACCATGAACTTTCGCGCCGACGGTATCGTCGTCAATGAGGACACTCCGGTTTCTCTCGGGAATATGGTGGGGCACTACAAGCGGTCGAAGTTCATGGCCGAGCAACATGCCATTGCCGCTGCGCAGGATGGGCAGCAGGTCATCATCCTCAACCCCACCACGCCCATCGGCTCCAATGACTGGAAGCCCACGCCCACCGGGCGCATCTTCGTCGATTTTCTCAACGGGCGTTTTCCGGCGTACATGGACACCGGCCTGAATCTTGTTGACGTGGCTGAGGTGGCGCGTGCTCACGCGGCAGCGCTCAGCCAGGGAACACCCGGCCGCCGCTACATTCTTGGCGGTGAAAACCTCACCCTCAAGCAGATTCTCGACAAGATGTCGGCCATCACCGGCATTCCATCCCCCAACCTGCGCGTGGCTTATCCCGTGGCTATGACATATGCCTTCTTCGAGGAGTGGATCAGCGGCCATATTCGCGGCCAGGAGCCGCGCGCAACGGTGGAGGAGGTGCGGATGGGCCGCAAGAAGATGTTTGCCTCCAGCGCCCGAGCACAGCAGGAACTCGGCTTTCGCATCGCGCCCGTCAATCCTGCCATGCGTGCCGCCATCGATTGGTTCCGCACCCACGGATATGCGTCCCGAGGCGTGCAATGACGCGGGTGGCCATCATTGCTGCCATGCCCGGCGAGCTGGGGCCGCTGGTGCGCGGATGGCCTCATAGTAGCCGCAACAACGTCACATTCTGGGCCCGCCGCACCGAGCAGGAGGAGTGGATTGCCGCATGTTCCGGGGCTGGACAGGATGCTGCAATCCGCGCCTTTGCCGCGATCGAAGAGGGTGGCCCCATCGACCTCGTTTTTTCAGTCGGCTGGGCCGGCGCCCTTTGTCACGCTCTTCGGCCGGGAACTGTCCATAATGTAGCCGGAGTCATTGACATCCGGACCGGTGAGCGATTCTTCTGCGACGCCGGAGCAGGGGAGCACTGGCTGGCAACCAGCCCCAAAGTCGCCGGCGAACATGAAAAGCAGCGTCTGGCGGCGGCATACAACGCCGGCCTGGTGGACATGGAAGCTGCTGCCGTTGCCCGGCTTGCTGCTGCGCGCTCCCTCCCTTTCTACTGCTTCAAGGGGATCAGTGACGGCTTCACTGACCGCCTGCCCGACTTCAATCCATTCCTTGCGCCGGATGGCAGGTTCCGCCTGGTCCGGTTTGCTCTTTATAGCCTCTTTCGCCCTTGGTACTGGCCTGCGCTGGTGCGGATGGGAGAAAATAGCAGAAAGGCTTCACATGGCATAGCGGAGTCACTGCTCAACTTTCTCAATGAGTAAGGTCACCTCAGGAAACGGAATGGCTACTCAAATCTCAAATCAGTCCGGCACCGACCACTCCACGGTTCCCTCAACGATGCGTGCAGTGGTGTACCGCGGCGTCAACGACATGCGCGTTGAAACCGTGCCGGTGCCCCGCATCGGCCCCGGAGAACTGCTGGTGAAGGTTGCCACATGCGGCATCTGCGGCACCGATCTCAAAAAGATTCACGTGGGCTCTCACTCCGCACCCCGGATCTTTGGCCATGAGATGGCGGGAACCGTGGTTGCCGTGGGCGAAGGCGTGACCGGCTACCGGCTCGGCGACCGCGTCATGACGTTCCACCATGTGCCCTGCGGCCAATGCTATTACTGCCGCAAGCGCACTCCGGCCCAGTGCCCGCTCTACAAGAAGACCGGCGTTACCGCGGGCTTTGAGCCTTCCGGCGGCGGCTTCGCCGAGTACATCCGCATTATGGATTTCGTGGTGGCCAACCGCGGTGTTGTGCACATCCCGGACGGTGTTCCATTTGAGCAGGCCGCTTTTATTGAGCCGCTCAACACCGTGCTCAAGGGCATCAAGCTGCTCAATATTGAGCCGGACGACACGGTGCTGGTCATCGGCCAGGGCCCCATTGGACTCATGCATGCGGCACTCGCCCTTCGTAGTGCTGCCCGCGTACTTACATCCGATCTCTTTGCCGAGCGCCATTCCATCGCTTCCCGATTCGGGTTGCAGCATCCCATTCATGCGGGAGAAGAAAATGTCGTCGAGCGCGTGCTGGCCGGGACTGAAGGCCGCGGAGCGGATGTTGTGATCCTCGCCGTCGGGGGCACGGCCCTCGTGCGAACCGCCATGGACGCCGCGCGTCCCGGCGGGCGAATCATGCTCTTCGCCCAGACACAGCACGGCGAGGTCGCTATCGATCCAGCTGCGGTCTGTGTGGATGAGAAGACCCTCCTCGGCTCCTATTCGTCATCATTTCCTATCCTGGACGAGGTCACATCGCTGGTCTTTGACGGCTTTCGAAACGGGTTTGACCTTACCCGGCTGATCTCGCACCGCTTCCACATTGAGCAGGCTGTCGAAGCCATCGAGATGGCATCAAACCCGCGAGCCGATTCGATGAAGATTATGATTGAACCCGTGTCGGGCGCAGGAGCGGAGTAGGAGGCACCTGATGGCGACAACCATGCAGGCCGCGGTCCTCCACGGGCGCGAGGACATCCGTATTGAAAGCGTTCCCGTTCCCATGGTCGGGCCCGGCGAACTGATCGTTCGCATCGGGGCGGCACTCACCTGCGGAACAGACCTGAAAGTCTTTCGCCGCGGATATCACGCGCGCATGATTGTTCCTCCGGCGCTCTTCGGCCATGAACTGGCTGGGACCGTGGTCGATGTGGGCGCGGGCGTCACCAAGTTTTCTCCCGGCGACCGTGTTGTGGCGCTCAACTCCGCGCCTTGCGGCAGTTGCTACTTCTGCAAGCGCAATCAGGAAAATCTTTGTGATGATTTGCTGTTCAACAACGGCGCGTATGCTGAGTTTATCCGTATTCCCGCGCGCATCGTGGCCAAGAATACCCTGCACGTCCCTGATCATGTTCCTCTGGAGCACGCCGCACTCACTGAGCCTCTGGCCTGCGCGGTGCATGGCTTCGAGGACTCGCATGCGCACCTGGGTGACACTGTCGCCATTATCGGCGGCGGGCCGCTTGGCCTCATGATGCTTCATGTGGCTGCGCTGGCCGGGTGTCATGTGATTGCCGTCGTCAAGCACGACGGCCAGGTGGAGGCGGCCCGGCATCTGGGCGCGCGCCATGTCGTGCAATCCTCCAGCATTCGCCGTGCAATTCGCGAAACCCGCGCGTTGACCCCGGAGGAACGTGGCGTCGATATTGCCATCGAGGCCGTGGGCATGCCGGAGAGCTGGGATGAGGCCGTGGAGATGGTGCGCAAGGGCGGCACGGTCAACTTCTTCGGCGGCTGTGCGGCAGGCACGCATGTCACGCTCGACACCAACCGCATTCACTACAGCGACATCACGCTTCGCGCCACCTTTCATCACACCCCGTCCATCTGCCGCAAGGCGCTCGATCTCATCTCCAGCGGTCGGTTCCAGGCAAGCGCCTTCATCACCGGCCACGCGCACCTTTACGAGCTCAACCGCGTCTTTGAAAAGTTGATGAAGCGCAGCAGCGAGATCAAGACCGCGATCGTACCGTGAGGCCCTGCGATGACCATGGCAGCCCTAGAATCCGATGACGATGCACTGCTGGAGCGCGGCTGGGATGCGCTGCCTGCTTCCTATCGCATGCCCGCGGTTGTGCCGTCGCTGGCTGATGCGCGCGCATGGTGCAGGCAGCTCACCGAGTCACACTACGAGAATTTTCATGTGGCGTCGTGGTTTCTACCCCGGGCGCTTCGGCCTCACTTTCATGCCATCTACGCTTATTGCCGCCTCTCTGACGATTTGGGCGATGAGGTCGGCAATCCCGCACAGTCGATTGCGCTGCTCAACCTGTGGGGCCGGGAGCTTGATGCATGCTATGAAGGCCGAGCGAGGCATCCCGTTTTTGTAGCCCTGGGCGAGACCATTCGGGCATGTTCAATTCCCAAAGATCCCTTCGCCAACCTGCTCGTAGCGTTCCGGCAGGATCAGACCGTGACGCGCTACCGCTCGATGCAGGATGTGCTCGATTATTGCCGCTATTCCGCCAACCCGGTGGGGCGCCTGGTTTTGTACACTTGCGGATACGCCGACGAGGCGCGCTTCAGGCTCTCCGATGCAACCTGCACCGCGCTTCAACTGGCCAATTTCTGGCAGGATGTGCGCGTGGATTATGCAAAGGGCCGCATCTACCTTCCGCAGGATGACATGCAACGCTTCGGAGTAACCGAGATGGATATTGCAGGCGGGCGCGCCACGCCGGGTTTCCGCGCCGTGCTGCAATCAGAGGTTGAGCTTACCAGGCAGCTTTTTCAGCAGGGACTTCCACTCATCGGCATGGTGGGCAGGGATCTGGCCCTAGACCTGGACCTCTTCAGCCGCGGAGGGCTGGAGATTCTACGCGCAATTGAGCGCTGTAATTATGACGTGCTCGGCGCGCGTCCTGCCATCACCCGGCGCACCAGGCTTGCGCTTGCACTGCGCGCTGTCGGCGGCAGGATGCTTCCTTTTATGCGCCTCGGCATGGGTTCGACAGGGAAGGCGGCTTGACGCAGCAACCAACATTGAGTGACGCCTACGCTGTCTGCCGGACTATTGCCAGGCGCGAAGCCAAGAACTTCTATTACGCGTTTATTGCGTTGCCCGCTGAGCGCAGGAACGCCATTTGCGCCGTGTATGCGTTCATGCGCAGGGCCGATGACTTGTCTGACGATGAAACCGTGCCGCGCGACGAGCGCCGAAGGCAGATTGATGAGTGGCTGGCCGCATGGCGCGCTGCTTCGCAAGGCGGTCACACCGCCGATCCCGTCTTTGTTGCTTTGCGAGACGCCGTGCTCCGCTTTGCCATCCCGCTTGCATTGCTCGAGGAGCTTGTGACCGGAACAGCGATGGACCTGGACTGTTCCACATGGCAGCCCGGCACGTATGCCACGTTCGATGATCTCTACCGGTACTGTTACTTTGTAGCCTCAGTCGTCGGCCTCGTCTGCATTCGTATTTTTGGCTATACGGATCCGGCTGCCGAGAAATACGCCGAGGAGACCGGGATTGCATTTCAGTTGACCAACATTCTGCGCGACGTTGCAGAGGATGCTGGACGGAATCGCGTCTACCTGCCGCTTGATGACCTCGCCGGCCACAAAGTTCCGCTTGAAGCGCTTTTGCATCGAGTCCCAGGTGTGCCGCCATCCGCCAATGAGCGCGCCTTGCTGGCTGAGTTCGCACAACGGGCGCAAGCCTATTATCAGTCTGCGCAGGCACTGCTTCCGCTGATTGAACGCGAGAGCCGGCCGGCTCTTTGGGTACTTGTTTCCATCTATCATGCTCTGCTTGAGTGCATTCGCCGGGCTGATTTCGACGTCTTTTCCCGCCGCATCGCCGTA
>DASSHM010000016.1:0-12897 GCA_035692885.1 Occallatibacter sp. | reverse complement strand
ACGCGGCGCAACTCGAGCGCGGCCACGCGGTCATCGCGGCCGATGACGTTGGGCACATCCACCTTTTGCGGACCGAGACTCTCTGAGACGCGCATGCGCCAATCGCGCCGCACGATGGTGCCGGGCGCGGGAGACTGGGTGAGGATGTGGCCGGCGGGCACCTCGGCGGAATAGTAGCGGTTGTCAACGTCGAGGTTGAGCCCCAGGCCGGCGGCCTGGCTGCGCGCCTGGGCCACGGTCATTCCATTGAGCGCGGGAACCTGGACCTCGGCGCCGTGAATGGCGAAGCGCATGGTGAAGATGGCCGAGAGCATGGCCACCACCACCAGCAACAGAACAAGCCAGACCATGCGGAAGAAGTTGCTGAAGAAGTGGCTGCTCATGGCTCGAGCTCCCCATCGGGATAGATGATCCGGCACTTGATGATAGCGGTTTTCTCAAGCATTTTCGATACGGCGCAGTATTTGCCCTGGGAGAGCTCGACCGCATGTTCAACGGCGCGGCGGCTGACGCGTCCGCGGACGGTATAGGTGAGCAGAATGCGGCTGAAAACGCGTGGAGGAGAGTCAGCGCGCCCGGCAGAGGCGGTGACGCGGAGGCCGGTGAGCGGCTGACGCTTCTTCAGCAGGATGTTGACCACCTCAATGGAGGCGCAACTGCAGAGAGCCATCAACACCGCCTCCATGGGGCAGGGGCCGTGCCGGTGGCCGGAGCCGCCGTCGAGCACGATTGCGCCGCCGCTGCCGCAGACGGCTTCGAAGACTCCGCCGTGCCTCCATTCGGCGTGCGCGATCACCGGATGCATCTCTCCCTGGCGTTATCGCCGGTTGTCGGTTGCTGGCTCGGGGTGGATGGTGACGCGATGGACCTCAGGGCAGGCGAGCTTGAAGCGGTCTTCAAGTTCGGTGATGACCTCATGGACGCGCTGCATGGGCAGGTTGTCTGGCAGTGTGCAGTGACAGGAGAGCGAGATGTGGTCACCGGTGCGGCCGACGGTAATGTCATGGACGTCGGCAATCTCCTGCAAACCAGCGGCGGCGGCGCGCAGGGATTGCTCGATGTGACGGTCCTTCTCCACAATGGTTTCGGGCAGCTCGATGGTGGCCGGCTCGCTTTCGATGTGGGTGAGGACGGAGTCAATCTCGGGCGTATCGCGGAGGATCTCGGCTTCAAGGGCGGCGACGATGGCGTGGGCCTCAAGCAGGGGCATGGTCTCGTCCAGCTCCACATGCTGCTCAACGCGCAGCCTGCCGTGGAGGGACTGGACGCTGAGATCGTGGACGCTGACGTTGTTGCGCTCGGCCACGGCGCGGACGCGGTCGAAGATACTTTCAGCGCGCGCGGGGCGGGGCACAGTATGGATGACGACATCGGCGCCCGGCAGGGTGCGATGGACGGCTTCGGTGGCCTCGCGGACCAGCTCGCCGATGTGCTCGAAGGTGTAACGGCGCGGCAGGGCGAGGGTGAGATCGGCAAAGTAGGCGGGGCCGGAGCGGCGCACGCGAGCCTGCTCGACGGCGAGCACGCCGTTGACCAGACCCACCTCGTAAATGATGCGGCGGCGGGTTTCGGCGGGAATCTGATCCATCAGCACACCAATGGTTTCGCGGGTGAGATGGACGGTGATGCGCAGGATCATGAGGGAAACGGCGATTGCGGCGACAGGGTCGGCGTAGCGCAGCCAGGCAATCTGAAACCGGAGACCAGCCCAGGTGGCGGTCAACCCGGCGAGCACCGCCACCGTGGACCAGATGTCGGATGCGAAATGAAACGCGTCGGTGGCGAGAGCGGGGGAGCCGGTGAGGCGCGCGACGGCCGCGAGCCGGCGCGACCGCCACAGGTCAACCGCGATGGAGGCGAGCAGCACAAGGACGGGCCAGAGGGAGTGGCGCAGCTCGACGCGGTTGTGAGAGATGCGCTCGAAGGCCTCCCAGATAATCCAGGCGCAGGAGATGGCCATGAGTCCGATTTCGAAGGATGAGGAGATGTTCTCGATTTTGCCGTGGCCGTAGGTGTGGTTCTCATCGGCGGGCTTGTCAGAGACGCGGATAGAGAAGTAGGTGAGCGCGGCGGCGGTCATATCGAGGCCGGAGTGGATGGCGTCAGACAATACGCCGAGCGAGCCGGAGAGGATGCCGGCGGCGAGCTTGAGCAGCGTCATGACGGCGGCGGCGGCCATGGAGTGCCGGGCCACGCGGCGCTTCTGCGCGGAGTAATCGTCGTGTTGCGACGGGGTTACTCCGGAGACGGGCGGGCTGGCGGTGGCATTCGTCATGGCGGTTTCTGAGGTCCCTGGCGCGCCCGGGCTGGTTCAGCAGCAGGTTGTGCATCCCCACGCCGCGCGAGAACTCGTAGCGGGCGTTCGCTGAAATTCAGTATAGGGGCTTTGACGAGCAGAAACTGCCGGAAAGGCTAAGGCCGGGTGCAGGTGAACAACCCGGCGATGCCAAAGGTATAGGGCTGCCAGGAGCAACCGGTGAATCCGGCGGAGCGCATGAGATTGAGCATTTGCGGCGGTGGCGGAAAGCTGCCCACGGAAGCAGGCAGGTAGTTATAGGGGCCGGATGCGCCGCAGATGAGGCGGCCGATGGCTGGCAGCACGCGGCGGAAGTAGACGGCATAGGCCGTGCCGACGATGCCGCCGGGCTCGCTGAATTCGAGGATGCCGAGCCTGCCACCGGGCTTGAGCACGCGGTGAAACTCGCTCAGGCCGGACTCGTAGTTGGCCAGGTTGCGGAAGCCGAATGCGGTGACGACAAGGTCGAGCGAGGCGGAGCGAAGGGGCAGGTGGAGAGCATCGGCTTCAAGGGCGATGGCGCCGCGGGCGGCAAACTTTTGTGCGCCGCGGGAGAGCATGGCGCGGGCGAAGTCGGCCGCGAGGATGGGGCGCGCGCCTGCGGGGCGGTAGCGGAGCAGGGCCATGGTCAGGTCGCCGGTGCCGCAGCAGATGTCGAGGATGGCGGCGTCAGGTTGTGTGAGCTCGGACCGGAATGCACACGCGGCGCGCCGCCACCACAGGCGATCGATATTGGCCGAGAGGACGTGGTTGAGCAGGTCGTAGCGCGGCGCGATGGAGTTGAACATCTGCCGTACGGAGCGCGCGGCGCTCGCTTCGTCCGGGGCTCCATCGGGTTTGGCTCCGGAGGCGGGCATCAGGCTTTGCGCCCACGCGCGCGCGCCAGCATGAAACGGGCGGCGTCTTCGAGCTCGGAGGCGGTGACGTCCTCCACCACTCCCGCGTCGCCGATGCCGATGGGGAGCACGAAACGGCGCACACCGCCAACGTTTTTTTTGTCAGTGCCGGTGGCCGCGACCAGGGCAGCCGCCCGCACCTTGAGTGCCGGTAGGGGTCCGTACATGTGGATGAGCCTCTCGATACGGTCAAACTGGGCCGCGGAGATGGTTCCGCGCCTGCGGGCAAGGTGGAGCGCCGCGATCATGCCCCAGGCGACTGCCTCACCGTGGAGGAGCGCCTTGTAGCGCGTGGCCTGCTCAATGGCATGTCCCAGGGTATGGCCGAGGTTGAGAATCATGCGCAGGCCGCTCTCGCGCTCGTCGCGATTGACTACATCGGCCTTGATGCGGATGGATGCAGCAATTACTTTTTCGAGCGCGCGGGGGTCGCGGCGGAGGATGTCACCGGCGTGTTCCTCCATAAAACGAACGAGCGCGCGGTCGCGGATGATTCCGGCCTTCACGCTTTCCATGAGTCCGGCGCGCAGCTCACGGTCAGGCAGCGTGCCGAGCACATCTATGTCAGCCAGCACGACGCGGGGATGGTGGAAGCTGCCGACCAGATTCTTGCCCTGCGGCAGATTGACGCCGGTCTTGCCGCCAACGGAGGAGTCCACCTGCGCCAGGAAGGTGGTGGGGACCTGGACGTACGGAATTCCGCGCATGTAAATGGCGGCGAGGAACCCGCCCACGTCGCCGACGATGCCGCCGCCGAAGGCGATCAGCAGCGAGCTGCGATCGCCGCCTGCGCCAGCCATCTCGCGCAGCAGGCGATCGATGCTCGTGAGGCTCTTGTGCTTTTCGCCCTCGGGCAGAAAGAGCACGACAGGCGGCTCGGCAAAGGAGGCGAGGAAGGTGTTTCCCCAGAGAGCCCAGATTCCGGGCGAGGTGAGCACGAAGACGCGGCGCGGCAGGCGGCCCACGGCGCGCCGGATGCGCGGAGCGAGGCCGATAACCAGGCCGCTGCCGGTGATGACGTCGTATCGGGCTGAAGGTGTAGCAACTCGTATGGTATGCACGCTGACTCCATCCTATCGGAAAGCAATGCGAGGAGGATGGCAGGGCTTGCATCAGGGGAATGGCGCGGCTGGGAGCTGGAAGAGCCGGCAGACACCGTGCGTCGCGAGCGGCGGGCAATCCAAAGCTGTGCGGACGGGATCACAGCGGGCGGGTGATAGCCTCAAAGGTTATGACGTGTGGGACTGAGGTGGACTACCTGGTGATGGGCGCTGGAGTGGCTGGCCTGCGGGCTGCCGTGGAACTGGCGGGCCAGGGTGATGTTCTGGTGGTCACCAAGGAATCGGTGGGCGAATCGAATACGCACTACGCGCAGGGCGGCATCGCGGTGGCGGTGGAGGGCACCGACGATGTGACCCTGCATCTTGAGGACACGTTGGCCGCGGGCGATGGGCTGGTTTACCGGCCGGCGGCAGAGATTCTGGTGGCTGAAGGGCCTGCCCGCGTGGCGGAGCTGATGGAGTGGGGCACGCGCTTTGACCGCGAGGGTGGCATGCTGCTGCGCACGCGGGAAGGAGCCCACTCGCGCTCGCGGATTCTGCATGCCAACGGCGACGCGACGGGAGCCGAGATCAGCCGGGCGCTGGTGGCGTTTGCGTGGGCGCACAAGCGTGTGCGGTTTGCGGAGTGGACCACGGTTACGGCGCTGGAGCAGGATGGCGGACGCGTCATCGGCGCCAGCCTGCTGGATCGCGCCGGCAGGCTGCAATGCGTGAGCGCGCGTTCAGTGCTGGTGGCCTCGGGAGGAGCGGGACAGGTGTACTCCGAGACGACCAATCCAGCCGTGGCCACCGGCGATGGAATTGTGCTGGCAGCCGTGGCGGGAGCGGAACTGGCCGACATGGAGTTCTATCAGTTTCATCCCACGGCGCTCTCGCTGGACGGCGCGCCACGCTTTCTGCTCTCCGAGGCGCTGCGCGGTGAGGGCGCCTATCTGCGGAATGAGCGCGGCGAGCGCTTCATGGAGCGCTATCATCCGCTGCTGGAGCTGGCTCCGCGCGACGTGGTTGCCCGCGCCATGACGATGGAGGCCATGGGGGAGAGACCGGGCGAGATGCGGGTGGTGCATCTTGACATGCGTCATGTTGTCAGCCTGGATGTGCATAAGCGGTTCCCCGGCATCAGCGCGATGCTGGCGCGGCATGGTCTGGACCTGCGGCGCGACCTGATCCCAGTCCGCCCGGCGGCACACTACCTGATGGGCGGGGTGCGCAGTGATCTTGACGGCCGCGCAACAGTGAGAGGGTTGTATGCGGCTGGAGAGGCGGCCTGCACCGGCGTGCATGGCGCGAACCGTCTGGCCTCGAACTCGCTGCTGGAGGGTCTGGTGTTTGGCGCGCGTGCCGCGCGGGCTATGCTGGCTGACTCGCTGCCCATGCCTGCCGCGGATTCGCTCGCAGACAGCCGGCAAGCCATGACGCGCAAGGAAGATGTGGAGCTTGAGAAGGGCATTGCGCGGTTGCAGCACGCGATGTGGTCCTTTGCGGGATTGCTGCGCGAGGAGGGAACATTGCGCCAAGGGCTGGCTGCACAGGAACGATTCGAGGACCGGCTGGCTCATCTTACTGCGCGGCACGGGCAGAGCCGGCGTCTGGCGGAGGCGCGTGCGTTATGCGGCGTTTCCAAAGCCATTCTCCACGCGGCCCTGGCACGTACTGAGAGCCGTGGAGCGCACTTTCGAAACGACTTCCCGCATCGCGACGACGCAAATTTCCTGAAGCACTCGATTGTGAACCGGGGCGGGACGCGCCAGAGCGGTGGCGGTGGTTTGGGCCGGGCGGTCTTTGAAGCGTGGTAAGCTTAAAACCTTCCGGCGGATGGTTCGCATCCTTTGCTTGCCTTCGCGGCGCGAGACCGTCCAAGGGAATCAAGCGAGGGAGCAAGTCGCTTGCACTCAATTCCGTGAGGTGACCTGTTGAGGCCGATCCACGTTCTCCAGTCCTGGGGCAAGGTGCTTCGCGGGCACACCCCGCTGCTTTCAATTGAGATCACGCGCGAGTGCCCGCTGCACTGTCCGGGATGCTACGCCTTTGGCGACAATCACCTGGGAGGCGAGGTGACGCTGCGCGACCTGAGCGACAAGCGCGGCGACGAACTGGTGCGCGGCGTTCTCCATCTGGTTGACCGGCACAAGCCATTGCAGGTTTCCCTGGTGGGCGGTGAGCCGATGGTGCGCCACCGCGAGCTGAGCCGCATTCTGCCGGAGTTGAGCCGCCGCAATATCTACGCGATGATTGTGACCAGCGCGGTCATTCCGCTTCCGGAGGAATGGTTCACCCTGCCGCGCTTCACGCTGGCGGTCTCAGTGGACGGGCTGCCCGAGCACCACAATGTGCGCAGGCATCCGGCCACCTATGAGCGCATTCTTGCGCATATCGCCGGACGCAAGGTGACAATTCATCTGACGATTACGGCAGCGATGCTGGAGCGCGAAGACTACTTTGAGGAGTACGTTCGCTTCTGGAGCGGGCGCCATGAGGTGCAGCACATCTGGGCGAGCGTCTTTTCTCCCCAGCGCGGCGAGCAGAGCGCGGAGTGCCTGACGGGCGAGCAGCGCGAGTGGGTTGCCCGTGAGCTGCCGCGTTTGCACGGTCTGTATCCCAAGCTGCTGACGCCGGAGGGCTACGCGCAGGCCCTGCTGCATCCGCCGCAGTCGCCCCGGGAGTGCACGTTTTCGCGATTGTCAAAGAACTACAGCGCCGACCTGAAGACCCATGTGGAACCGTGCGTGCTGGGTGGCGACCCGGACTGCGCGCGGTGTGGCTGCTCGGCCAGCGCCGCCGCACACTGGATCAGCGGCATCCACGTGGCGGGTCCGCTCACCGCGGGGCATCTGCTGCACGGCTCGATGCGCGTGGGCAGCGTGGCGGCGCAACTGAAGCGCCTCACGCAGCCGTCATGGCTGGCGCGGGAGCAGACGCCGGCGCAGCCCGAGACAGGCCTGGTGCAGATCTCCGACGGCTAGGCCTGTGGCGGCTCCGCGGGCCGGGCGTAGATCAATGAGAAGATCGCGCACAAGCCCAGAATCGAGCCAATGATGGCCAGCGAGAGGGTGATGGGGATCTCGATCCACGGCGCGGCGAGCATCTTCAGCGCGACGAAGGCCAGCAGCGCGGCCAGGCCGAAGTGCAGATACCTGAAACGGTCAAGCAGCGAAGCCATTGCGAAGTAGAGCGAACGCAGGCCGAGGATGGCCGCGATGTTCGAGGTGTAGACGACGAAGGGGTTGTGAGAGACGGCCAGCACTGCCGGGATGGAATCGAGGGCAAAGAGCAGGTCGGTGAACTCGACGGCGAGGATGATGGGCAGCAGCGACCCGCTGTGGGTGTGCAGGCGGCGAATCCAGTGCGGGACGGCGGCGTGGGTGGATGAGCCTCGCATCAGCCGCCACGCCACGTACAGCAGGAACAGGCCGAAGATCCAAGTAATCCACTCGAACCGGTGCAGCAGCGTGATGCCGGCGGCGATGAACAAGCCACGCATGACCACGGCGCCGGCCACGCCCCAGAGCAGGGCAATGTGCTGGCGCGGCTCAGAGACGTGGAATCCGCGAAAGATGACGAGGAAGATGAAGAGATTGTCGATGCTGAGCGACAGCTCGATGGTGTAGCCGGCCACGAACTCGAGTGCAGGCTGGTGGCCATGCTTCACTGCCATCCAAGCGGCAAAGCCCGAGGCGGCGAGGACGAGCACCACTGTCCATACCCAGGAGAAGAGATGGGAGTATTTCGACTCGTGGTGGCGGCCGGGCAGCAGCGAGTCAATGATGAGCAACACCACGACCACGACGTGAAATCCGACCCAGAATTCCCAGGACGCTCCGGCAATCATACTTGTCATGGTATCGAAGGCATGCGCATTTGCGACCTTCAACGCCTGTTAATCAGGCGGATGGTTTCAAGGATGACGTCGCCGTCGATGGTAAGGCTGTGCGCGCTGATCTTGTCCATGGTGTCCTGCGCGGTGTGGTGGTAGCTGTTGTTGGGCCCATAGTTTAGATCAATCAGGTCAATGGAGGGTACGCCGCGCTCAACGAAAGGCAGGTGGTCATCCTCTACGGCCATGTCTTCCTGGAAGAAGTAGCGCTCGTCTCCGAACTTGCGCGCCGCCTGGCGCACGAGCGCGACAAGCCAGTCGGCGGAGCGCTCCTCGCGCTGGATGTCAAGATTTTTGTCGCCAATCATGTCAGTGAGGATGAAGGCCCTGATCCGCTTGAGGGTGCCGTCGCGGCCCCACTTCGCTGCCAGGTGGCGGCTTCCGTAGGTGGAGTCCGAGCGGGTCCAGGTGCCGCTGATGGACTCCTCGCCGTCGAAAAACACCAGCCAAACTGAGCAGCCGTCGAGCTTCTTGCCGTGCGCGGTCTGCTCGCGCAGGCGGTCGGCAATGGCCAGCAGCAGGCCGGTGGTGGAGCCGCCATCGTTCGCCCCGACAAAGTGGATATGGCGCAGGTAGTAGTTGGTTTCGTAGTGCGTGGCCAGCACGATAACTCCGCTGCGCGTGCCGGGAAAGCGCGCGATGAAGTTGCGCATGCCTACGGGACCGATGGGTGTGTCGGCGGTGAAGGCGTCTTCTTCAAGCTGGTCGTGCTGCAGGTGGCTGCGCAGAAACTGCTCGGCCTTGAGGTGGCCGGGGCCGGTGGGCCAGCGCGGGCCGATGGCCACAAATTCGCGCGCGTACTCATATGCCTTTTCGCCGTTGAAGTGCTGTGCGCGGGCGGCGAGCGGGCTGATGAGCAGCGCCACGGCGATCGCCGGTTTCATGCCGGAAAGAAGATTCATTTCGCGGCCTTCCGGGCCTTGCGGTGCGAGGGATGCACCCACCAGGCAACGGCGATGCCGATCATGTAGAGGGCCAGCATGGGAATGGCGTAGATGCACATCGTCCACGGGTCGGGGCTGGGCGTGATGATGGCGGCAACCAGAAAGACCGCGAGGACGGCGTAGCGGATGTTCTTCCACAAAAAGCGCGGACTGACGATGCCGAACATGGCAAGAAAGAAGATGAGAATCGGCAACTCAAAGCTGATGCCCAGGCCAAGAATGATGGAGAGAAAGAAGCCCGTGTACTGCTCGATGGTGACCATCGGGTTGAAGTTGCTGCCGAAGTCCACGATCAGGATCTTGAGCGCGCCGGGCAGCACCCAGAAGTAGCCAAAGGCGGCTCCGGTAAGAAAGAGGCCAACCGTGGCGGTCATGAACGGTATGACGAAACGGCGCTCGGTCTGGTAGAGCCCGGGAGCGATGAAAAGCCACACCTGGTAGAGGATGAAGGGCGAGGCAAGAATGGCGCCGCCGATGAGCGAGACCTGCAGGTAGAGGTTCAGCGGGTCCATCGGGTGGGTGTAATTGAGCTTGATGTTGAGCCGGTTGAGCGGCTCCTCAACCAGCGCGTAAAGCTGCACGTGGTAGAAGTAGGCCACGATGAAACCGGCGCAGAGGTAGAGCGCGGAGTGGACGATGCGGCGGCGGAGCTCCTCAAGGTGCTCCATCAGGCTCATGCCGGGTAGTTCGGCGCGCTCGGTGACTGCTTTTCGCGCCTTGCCGATTGCGTCTGCGGGGTCAACCATTGTGGCTTGCCGCCTCCGTGGCCGGGTCATGCTTCTCAGCCGGCGTGGACTCGGCGGATGATTCGCCAGGTGAGGCATCCTGACCCGCAGTGGGGATCAGCGCGGCCTCCAGCGGCAGGATGCCCTGCGCCGGACCGTTGAGCTCTGGGCTGTCCGGCTCTGGGCTCGTCGGCTCTGCGTTGCTCGCGGCTCCGGGGCGCTCGGCTGCGACGACCTCCCCGATGGAAGGCGGATGTACGCGAAGGCCGGGCGCCGGAGACGGCGCGGAGCTGTCTTCAGCGGGTACGGATGCCGAATCGGCGGGAGGCGTGCCTTCGCCGGCATCAGGCGAATCGGCGGCGCTGGCTTCAGCCGCGGAAGACTCAACCGGAATGGAGGCGGGCTCGGCAGGCGCGTCGGCGGCCAGGGTCTTTTGGCGCGCCTCATCCTGCTTGCGCCGGTCAGCATCCTCCGCGATGCGCAACTCCTCCTCCATCTGGAATTTGAAGTCGTTGGAGGCCTTGCGGAACTCGTACATCAGCCTGCCCAGCTGGCGGCCAATCTGGGGCAGGCGCCTGGGCCCGAAGACCACCAGGGCCAATACCATGAGAATGAGCGAGTCGGCCATGCCGAGACTTGCTGCCTGAACTGGCGGAGGCGTCACCATGAAGGCTAATGATACCTTTCCGCGCGGTTTGCCCACAAACCTGTGTGGGCCGTTGAGTGTGGTCCATTCGCCACTTGGGGCGCGGTGAAAATTGGCGGTTTTGTTAAACTGGGAATCAATCGGTGGGTCACGGCCGCGAGGGTTGATGGAAACCCGGCGGGCAAAGTCTGCATCCGATTGATGAAAGGGCTGCAACAACCCCGTGGATGGGGATGGCGTGGCCGAGGCGGCGATGCCGTTTCGAGTCAGGCCGCAGCATCCGCTGCAGCCATGTGAGCTTTCAACACCCCCGCCCGCCGTCCCGCTCGGGATGGGCCGGGCTGAAGGCGGAGTACAGTGGACCTGGTTCTTGATAACGCAACGGCGGAGTCGTCGAAGGCTGGCGCCTCATGCAGTCTTGAAAATTATCTTTCGCTGCCCGATCACTCAATGGACGCATGCATTGCGGCGGCGCGCGCACATCTGGGCACGGCCACCGTGGTGCTGGGGCATCACTACCAGCGCGATGAGGTGGTACGCTTTGCCGATTTCACCGGCGACAGCTACAAGCTGTGCAAGGCCGCGGCCGAGACGGATGCGGAGTACATTGTGTTCTGCGGCGTGCACTTCATGGCCGAGAGCGCGGATGTGCTGGGCCGCGCCGGCCAGCAGGTCATTCTTCCCGACCTGAACGCGGGATGCTCGATGGCCGACATGGCCGACATTACGCAGGTGGAGGCGTGCTGGGAGTCGCTGGAACGCCTGGGACTCGCAAATGAGACGATTCCCCTGACCTACATGAACTCGACGGCCGCGATCAAGGCATTCTGCGGGGAGCGCGGCGGACTGGTCTGCACGTCGTCGAATGCGGCCGCGGCGTTTCGCTGGGCCTTCCAGCGCGGCAGGCGGATTCTGTTTCTACCCGACCAGCACCTGGGCCGCAACACCGGCTACTCCATGGAGATTCCTCTGAACATGATGGCGGTCTGGGATCCGTGGGTGCCGGAGGGTGGCCAGACAGCGCAGGCGATGGCGGGGAGCCGCGTGATTCTGTGGAAGGGGCATTGCTCGGTACATCAGCGATTTTTGCCCAGTCATGTGGACGAAGTGCGCGCGAAGTATCCCGGAATTCACGTCATCGTTCACCCGGAGTGCCGCTGGGAGGTCTGCCAGAAGGCCGACGCGCTGGGATCGACGGAACGGCTGATTCAACTGGTGGAAGAGGCTCCCGCTGGCGCCATGTTCGCGGTTGGCACTGAGATTCACCTGGTAAACCGGCTGGCCAGACGATTTGCCGGTGCCGGAAAACGCGTGATTACGCTGGATGACACGGGCTGCCTGTGCACCACCATGTATCGCATCACGCCACAGCACCTGGCATGGGCGCTGGAAAATCTGGCGGAAGGGCGCGTGGTGAACCGGATCAAGGTGCGGGATGACGTGAAGCACTGGGCGCGGGTAGCCCTCGACCGCATGCTGGAAGTGAAATAAGCCGCGGCATTGGCCATGAACCGGGAGCGGGTGTTTCCAACCTCCTTTTCCACATGCAGACGCGGGAAAGCTGCTCGGGGATTGCGAAGTCTCTTGCTGAATGCCCGCGGAGTCGTATGCTATTAGGCAGGGAAAGGAACGATGCGGACTTTTACCATTGACGAGGCCCAGTCGCTGCTGCCGGTGCTGCAATCGCTGCTGAAACGCGCGATGGAGAGCCGGAAGGCGGCGGAACGGGTTGAGGCCGAGCTGGCGGCGCTGGCGCAGCGCATCCATGTTTCAGGCGGCATGAACGTGGACGTGATCTGGGTGGCGAAGCAGCGGGCCGAGATGGAGAGCCACATGCAGCGGGCGCGCGAAACCGTGGCGGAGATTGACGCAATTGGCGTCCAGGTGAAGGATCTGGAGTCGGGGTTGCTCGACTTTCCTTGCCGCATGGATGACGATGTCGTGCTGCTGTGCTGGCGGATGGGCGAGACCGCCATTGAGCACTGGCACACCATGGAGAGCGGCTTTAAGGGACGCCAGCCCGTGGATGAGCGATTCCGCCGCCGCTCGACCACGGGCAACCAGCCGAACTGAAGTAGTGCCGTCTTTCCCCGGCAGGATTCGACACGCGCGTGATCCCATCTGCGTATCGCGCTCACGCAGCCGCAGCGGTACGCCATGATGCGAAGCTGATTCCAGTTATCGCACTCCGCACATCGATTACTCAGAGGGCCTTTTCCTGGGCCGCAGCGCAGCAGCGCGGTTCTGCGCATTCATTGCCGCCGGCCAGCAGGATCGGGTCAGCCGGTGAGTGTTGCGGATAACCAAAGCCGTGCCCGCCTCGTCTAACTCAACGAGTAACATGCCTCCCGAAAGGGCCCAAGGAGGCTCCAAGGAATCTAATCCAAGGAGTTTCTGCACATGAAACACGAAGGTGTTCTATCTCTGTCGATTGCAGTAGCCGCATTCACCCTCC
>DASSHM010000015.1:0-6208 GCA_035692885.1 Occallatibacter sp. | reverse complement strand
CCACGCGATTGTCCCCTGCGTTATAGGCGGCCAATGCGTACACCTGCACATCGCCAAACTTGTCAAGCATCTTGCGCAGATACCGTGTGCCCAGCCGGATATTCGTCTCGGGATCAAGCAATTGAAACGTTCTGAAGTTATGCAGGCCCTCTTCGCGTGCCATGGCTCGGCCCACTGAAGGCAAAAGCTGCATCAACCCGTAGGCATCGGCATAGGAGACGACCGAAGGATTAAACTCCGACTCCTGGCGAATCAGCGATGCCACAAGATAAGGATCTAGATCATACCGGACCGACTGGGCCTTGATCGTCGACCAGTATGGTTCGGGAAAAAGGATGTGCCAATAGGCCAGCGGAATGGAATCAATCGGTGCCGTCGAAGCGTAGGGCATGGCCCTCTTCAGCGCCCTCAATGCCCGGAAGGTTTCACCGTACGAAGCATAGATCCTGGCCTCGGCCAGTGCGCTCCACGAGCCGGAATCAGGATCAGCAGCAATCTCACGCGGAATGTATTCGTTCAATCCGGCGTTGGCCAGCAGCTTGGCCTTGGCCAGATGCACGCTGTCGTCAGGGAAATCGTCGTCGAGTGCGGGTATGTCCGGCTCCGTGAAGCCGGCAAGTTCCGGCGACGGCGCAGGCTCCGTATCGCCCAGCGCCGCCAGCCGCTGCCGGGCAAGGTGCGCATAAAAATAGTGACGGTAGGCGCGCACCACCGTGCGATAGTTGGCCGCCGCGCGCGACGCGTCGTGATCCTGCGTTTCATAGAGTCGCCCGCGCCAGTAGAGGGCGGCCGCCGTATTCGGATCGTCCGGGTAGCGCTTGATGTGTTCTTCAAACATCCTAGCTGCGTCTTTGAATTGCCCCAGCCGGTACTCCAGCCAGGCCGCCCGCCAGTGTGCCGCCACTGCCTTGTCGTCCCGTGGAAAATGATCCGCAAGGTAGCTGTAGTACTCCACAGCCTTGGCATAGTCGGTCTTCAGCAGGTACATGTTGCCGCTTGAAAGCAACGCATCAGCGAGCCACTGGCTTTGCGGAAAGCGCTTCTCCATGCTGTCCACAATGCTCTGCTGCGCATCCTCATCGTCCCGGTTGCGCGCCAGCTCCATCAGCAGATACAGCCGCCGCGCGCCGTTGTCATCCGCGGTGTCGGGCAGGGCCTCTGCCTGCACGCGTGTCAACCGCTTCAGCTTCAGGTCACACGCCGCCGCGGCCACGGCAAGGGTGTTGCGCGTCTGCTGATCCAGGCTGCTCTGCCGCGCCAGGGCATGATACTGCTCCGCGGCATCGGAGTAGCGGTGAGCCCGGTAATAGGCATCACCGAGGCTGCGCTTCTCCGCAATGGTCAGATTCTCGATTGCTCCGTCGGCCTTCAGTTGCGAACGGGCCGTCTGTGCCGCCTCGCTCAGCGGGTGATCAAGCAGCAGCTCACGCAGAATGTGGTCCGCCGTGTCTGTGTGCCCCAGCGCCGCCTCCACCTGCCCATGCGCAAGCTCATAGTCCGGGCTCTGCGCGGCATGGCTTCCAGCCACCTGGGCCAGCACGAGCTTTGCTCCAGCGGGATTCTTCATCGCCAGCAGCACATTGGCTTCAAGAATCGGCGCCTCATCTTCAAAGATGCTGTCAGGATGGTGCTTGTTAAAGTTGCGCAACAACTGTTCGGCCGCCGCGTCGTCTCCTGCGGCGTGTGCTGCCTGAGCTTCGAGATACGCCGCGTAGTCGTCCAGCAGCTTGCCGTGAACGCGCGCCTTTGCCAGCACATCAGCCGCATCGGCGTAGCGCTTGTCGAGCATGTAGGCATGCCCCAGCGCCAGATAAGCCGCGGCCGCTGCCTCGCCCGAGTGTTTGTGGGCATAGGCTGTGACCCCGGCGTAGGCTGCAGGCGAGCGCATCGTCGCCAGTTGCTGCGCCATGGACCGCAGCTCCGATGAGGCCACAAACGCGCGTTTGATGCTGCGTCCGCGGGCCGTTGAGTGCCGCCGGTGCCTGCGAGTCACTTTCCTGCGCGCTTTCTTTCTGACCTTCGCCTTCCCGGCAGCCTTGTGGGTCGTTTTGTGGGCGCTGCTTGTGGTGCTTGCGGTGGACTTCTCCGCCGCGCGTCCCGCCCATGGCGCTGCCACGACAAACACCGCCAGCAGGCCGGTCAGCACGCAGGCCGGCAAAGCGCGCGGCATCAAGGAAAGTAGTGCCCTCATAAATTCACTTTAAGCCTGTTCCACTTGCATATGACGCGCCGGAACCACTGATGTTACCGGCCTTTGCAGGCTCTTTCGCTGAGGGAAAGTTCCACCGCTTCGCATCTTCCGGCCGCCCGGGCTTTGAGCGCCCTGCCACCTTCCGGTAAACTGGTCTTTCGATGCCTCGCCGGCCCTGATCCCCCGGTTCGACGAATTCCCGCATCCAATGCCCATGTCGACCATCCAACCTATTGCGAGTGAATTCGAGCAACACCCGGACGTGGCCCTCGTTGAACAGGCGCGGGCGGGCGATGTCTCGGCATTCGACACGCTGGTACGCAAGTATGAACGGCAAATCTTCAGGATCGCGCAGCACATCACGCAAAACCGTGAAGATGCTGAAGACGTGATGCAGGACGCGTTCCTGAAGGCATATGAGAAGCTCGAACAATTCCAGGGGAACTCGAAGTTTTACACATGGTTAGTGCGAATCGCGGTCAACGAGAGCCTGATGCGCCTGCGCAAGCGGCGAACCGGCAGAATAGTCTCCTTCGACGAGGACATCGAGACCGAGGAGGGCAGCGTTCCGCGCGACTTTGCCGACTGGGCGCCCAACCCGGAGCAGAACTACAGCCAGTCCGAGCTGGCCGAAATTCTGCGCAAGACCATCCAGGGCCTGCCTCCGGGATTCCGCGTAGTCTTTGTCCTGCGCGATGTGGAGGGACTCTCCACGGAAGAAACGGCCGAATCGCTCGGCCTGAGCGTTCCCGCCGTCAAGTCACGGCTGCTTCGTGCCCGCCTGCAGTTGCGCGAGCGCCTCAGCCGGTATTTCCGCAGGAACAGGGGTGGTGAGAAGTGACCTGCACTGAGTTCCTTGCCATGCTCGACGACCTCATCGACGATTCCGTCTCCTCTGAGACCCGCGTCGAACTGCAGAAGCACCTGCACGGCTGCGAGCACTGCGAGGTCACCTTCAACACCACGCGCAAGACCATTGAAATTTATCGCTCCCACGAGATCTATGAGCTTCCGCCCAGCCTGCGCGAACGTCTTCACGCGGCCATCATGGCTCGTTGCAAAAAGGGCGCCTAGGCTGCCGGCGTCTTCCCTCCGGCAAGGTCGTCTAGTGTTTTGCGAACATCGCCATCACATCCTTGCGTAGTTCCAGGCGGCTGCTCTCACGGGTATAGAACATATGCCCGCCGGGATACTCATGCACCGAAACACGCATCGGATCGCCCATCACAGGCATTTGGTTCACGGTTAGAATCGAGCCCATGAACGGGCAGGATAGATCGTTCCATCCGTGCGCAATGAACACCTGCAACTTGCCGTCTGCCGCCACGGCCTGCCGCAGTTGAGTTGCGGAGCCCTCGCGCAGGGCCGCGTCGCGGTCCCACAAGCGGTTCACCGCATACGAAAGCGCGTTATACCGCGCATCCACCTTCCAGCCCACCACGCGCGTGTCAAAATCCACCATTGCAGTGGTCAGTGGCGCGATCATGGCTGCCAGCAGTGGATCGTTCATTCGCTGCTCGGGCGAAAAAGGAAACGGATCGAACTCCGTCACGTTTGAGTCGTACACCGATCCCAGCTTGCCCTGCTCGCGATAGACCTCGCGCAGATAGGCGTCTGTGTCCAGCCTTCCGCCCGAGTACTTCACAAACTGCGGATCGAGCCCTGTCATCTCAGTTACCTTCTCGATCATTGCCTTCTCAGCCGCCGGGTCTGACCGCCCCTTGATCAGCGTCGTCGCATACTGGCCCAGCGTGTAGGCAATCACATCCTGCATCGCCTGCGGCGTCAGCTTGTGCTCGCGTTCCAGGTGCGCCGCGGTAATCGAAGGCAGCGTCAACATCCACGGCAGCGGGCTCAGGTCGCCGTCCCGCTCAATCGTCGGGTTCAGATACGGCGATACCAGTACCTCTCCATTCATCGCCACGCCCAGTTCCGATTGCAGATAATACGTCATGCGTGGCACGCGGTAGCCGCCGTAGCTTTCGCCCACGATGTACTTCCGTGACTCCAGCCGGTCGTTCTTGACCAGCCAGTCATAGATCGCGCGCGACAGGTATTCCACGTCTGATTCCGGGGTGTAGAACAGCTTCTTCGCCTGGTCCTCGGGAACAGTGGCGCGGCTGAATCCCGTGCCGATGGGATCGAGAAACACCAGGTCGGTGAAGTCCAGCCAGGTACCCGGATTGTCCTTGAGCACCGCTGGGTCTGATGGGCTGTCGCCCTCGTTGCCCGCCTGCAGGTGCTTAGGCCCAATCGCCCCCAGATTCAGAAACGCGCTTGCGGCGCCCGGCCCGCCGTTCACCGCAAACGTCACCGGACGGCCTTGTCCCTCGACCGTGTACGCCGTGTACACCACATCGCCGGCAATTTTGCCGTCTTTGTCCCGCGTCGGCAGTGACCCCACCGTCACGGTGTAATGCAACACCTTGCCATCCAGTTGGATCGACTGCTGCGCGTGCGCATCTGCGGGCAGCGGCGGCAAGTCAAGCTTTGGGGCAGCCGGCTTCTCCGTCGTCTTCTCAGCCGGGGCAGTTTTCTTCTCAGTCTGTGCTCTCAAGGGCGTGGTGGGAACAGCCAGAAAGCCGGCGGCGCACACCAGCAAGGCAAGGCGACGACACACACGGTACAGCTGGAAATGGCTCATGGAATAACCATAAATGCCCGCGGTGCTGCTGGCCGCCTTCACGGCCCATGATTTACCCTCGAAAATGGCATGAAAATCCATTTCGCCCTCCTCTCGTCCGTTGCCGTCGCGGCCATTGCCGCCATGGCACTTGCGCAGGCCCCCACCAAGCCCGCCGATGACGTACCCGACGCGCCACAGGCCACGGCCGCCGCCCTTGTTGCGCCCAACGGGCCGCATGTGGTTCTGGACACCTCCATGGGGCGCGTCACCTGCCAGTTTTTCCAGAAGCAGGCACCCGTCGCCGTGGCCAACTTCATCGGTCTGGCCGAGGGTACAAAGGACTGGACCAATCCCTCCACCAAGCAGGTGGAGCACGGCAAACGATATTACGACGGCACCACCTTTCACCGCGTGATTCCCGGCTTTATGATTCAGGGCGGCGACCCCACCGGAACCGGTTCCGGCGGACCCGGTTACAGCTTCAACGACGAGTTTGATCCGAATCTCAACTTCGATGTGCCGGGCCGCCTTGCCATGGCCAATGCGGGTCCCAACACCAACGGCAGCCAGTTCTTCATCACCGAGCAGGCCTATCCCTCACTCGACCAGCACTACACCATCTTTGGCCAGTGTGACGACTCCGGCGTGCTTGTCGTCAAGACCATCGCCCGCGTGCAGCGTGACGAGAACGACAAGCCGCTCACACCCGTGGTGCTCAACAAGGTCACCATCGTGCCGGAAGGTCAGGCCCTGCCGCCCTCACCCTACGGCGCTCAGGAGCCCGCAGCGGCCCCGCCGCCCGCATCTCAACCCTAATCCGCGACCGGAGATTCCGTTCGCCCAACCCTTGCGCCGCCGTTCTCTGCGCGGGGAAACATCATTTAAGGAGTAAATCGCATGGCACTTGCCGCAGGAACCTACGCCGTCTTCACCACCACTGAGGGTAAAGTAACCGTTCGCCTGTTTGAATCCGAGGCGCCCATCACCGTCAAGAACTTCATTGAGCTGGCAGAAGGCGCAAGGGAGTGGGTCCATCCGGGCACCCGCGAAAAATCCACCGGCAGGCTCTACGACGGCACCATCTTCCACCGCGTGATCCCGGATTTCATGATTCAGGGCGGCGACCCCACCGGCACGGGCATGGGCGGCCCAGGCTATAAGTTCCAGGATGAGACCAAGGGCTCTCCGCATCGCTTTGACAAGCCGGGCAAGCTGGCCATGGCAAACTCCGGGCCGAACACCAACGGCTGCCAGTTCTTTATCACCGTCGCCCCCACACCGTGGCTCACCGGCAACCACACCATCTTTGGTGAAGTGGTGGAGGGCCAGGACATCGCGGACAAGATCTCGCGCGTTGCCCGCAACTCCCAGGACAAGCCGCATAAGCCGGT
>DASSHM010000014.1:0-3993 GCA_035692885.1 Occallatibacter sp. | reverse complement strand
AGGCGGCCGCATGACCCAATCCTGCTCTATCTGCAGGCCGATATTCTCACGCAGCAGGGAGCCGCGCCGGGCTCGACGGAGTTTGCGAGTGCGATGCGCTCAGCAAAGGCAGCGGTGGCATTGCGTCCGTCATTGGAACCGGCACATGGCGTGCTGGCCAAGCTCTACCTGCAAGCGGGCCAGTTTGCTGACGCTGCCGCACAATGCAGAAAGGCCATTGCACTCGATCCGAAGGACCAGACGGCCATCTATCATCTCATCCAGGCGCTGCGCCGAACCGAGAATAAGAATGAGATTCCCGCGCTATTGAAGCGTCTCGCCGAGCTGCGGCAGCAGGCGAGTGTGGAGGAACGCGAGCAATACCGCTTCAAACTCGTTGAAGGCGGGGACCAGGCGAAATAGCAGGACGGTGGGCCCAATCTGTTCCGGGTTCCGGTGCCCGCGCCTCAGGAGCGCAGGCGCACATACGCGCTGTAATTCTCCTTGTCGATGGACATGAAGGGCCGCATGATGGTGCGTTTTCCATCCGCGGCGGCCACGGCCCAGTCACCCTGTGCATTGTGGAGAGGCGCCGCACGGAGCAGTGAAGCGCGGTCAAAGCTGGGCTGGGAATCGGCAGCCGCCATCAGCACCAGCGGGCCCCGCAACAGCGCGACCAGGCTGGGATGATTGGCGTCAACCGGTTCCAGCCGCAGCGGCATAGGCAGTTCAATCTCGACCCGGTCGCCGTCCTTCCATGTTCTGTGAATCGCCGCGAAAGTGCCCGCCTCAACACCGCTTGCGACCCGGCTGCCATTCACAAGAACCGTGGGGCTGGGAGTGGCCCAGTGCGGAATGCGCAGATAGAGCGTGTACTCCGAGGGTTGCGACGCGGCCACCTGAATCTCGATCTTGCTGTCGAAAGGATAACGGGTCACCTGCCGCAGAGAGTGGCGCCCGCCAAAGGCGGTCCACTGCACGCCTGACGGCGTGTAGAGATTCACATAAACGCCATCGGCGCTGCGCAGATAGGCGCTGACGTGATAGTCGGCCGCGACCTGGGGGAAGGTTCCCGAGCAGCAGGGCCACTTCTGGCCATACCAGACCTTGTGCCCGGTGTTGGCATAGTCGGAGTAGTAGAACGAGGTGCCGTCGGGCTGGATGGGCCATGCGCCGAGGATGGTGTTGTAAAGCACGCGCTCCATGCTGTCACCGTAGCGGGCATCCTTGGTGACGCGCAGCAGGTAGCGGGTGATCTTGAAGTGTCCGTAGGAGCCGCAGGGGGTTTCAAAGCTGGCATGTGTTTCTGAGAGGCTGTTGCCCAACTGTCCCGTGCCGGGCTCTCCAAAGGATTCGTTGGGTCCCCAGCCGCCGGTGGCAAAACTCTGTGTTTTCTGCAGCATCTCAAAGCCATTCTTCGCGGCGCGCAGGTGCATTTCGCTGCCCAGGGTGATGTAGGCCTGCATGGCCGAGCTGAATGCGTTCACGTGACTGTAGGCATGCTCAAACGGCAGCACGTTATTGCCCGCGGCAAGGGGGCCAAAGTAGTTGTCGTCCTCGAGATACTGCATTGCCATATCGCGATAGAAGGTCTTTCCGCTGCGCTGATAGGCGAGGAAGAGGTTCTCGGGCAGCGTGTAGGTCTCATCCCAGGTGAATGAGGAATCCTTGTGGGGCCGCTGGCGCTGCTCAAACCGGGAGAGAGCCTTACCCGGCAGATAGGCGACAATGGCGCGTGTCAGCTTCTCGTGAATCGCCATCGCGTTTGGATCCTGCGCAAACTCATAGGCGTCAATCAGGCCGCAGGAGAGCTTGTCGTAGGTGTAGGCGGGCAGGCGGTAACCCACGAAGAAGCTGGCCTTCGAGTCGAGCGTGGCTCCGTAGCCCTTGACCAGCCGGTGAATCTTGTCGCGCGTGGCCGCGTCACCCGTGACCGCATAAGCGCGCGCCAGGGCAGAGACCCATTGCCCGAACGAGTGGCCGGCGATGAAGCCGTGAAAATCATTCTTTTCCAAATCGAAGCCGGTCAGGTCGTACCAGCCGCCCATGTCCTCGCCGGGCGCCGGCAGGCCGGCAACCTGGCGAAACACCTTGAGCATGCGGTCGTCGTCGAGATGCAGAAAGCGCGCATGGTTCTCCTCGAACTGCCGCTTCATCGGCCCCTCGTGTAACTGGACATCTCCATAGGGAAACTGGTCGAGAGGGGTAGCGATGGCAATTGTGCCATTGACCGTCTCAGCCAGGGCCGGAATGGACCGCGCGGCGTAGGCCCCTGCCGCGCTCAACGTGGTGTTCTTCAGAAAGGCTCGTCGATTGATGCGGATTGTCATACTTTTTTGGACCTCGGCCTTGAGAAATCGTTTACCTGAGCGGTGGTTTCATACGCCGGGAGCAAACCAATGCAGCGCGGAAGCAAGTGTATCGAAGCGGAGGCCGTCCGGGGCAGCTATTTTGTCCTGCCCGGTGTGGAAAACGCATGAGCGTCATCTGCCACGGCAGATGCCGGGTTGGGGTGCTTCGTTAGCCGGCTGGTCGCGGGTGCGTGCAGCTAGGAAGTGAATTGCCAACAGGGATTTAATGGTCGGGACGGGCAGATTTGAACTGCCGACCCCTCGCACCCCAAGCGAGTGCTCTACCAGGCTGAGCCACGTCCCGACACAATGGAGCCGGCTCGGGTGAGCCGGCGTCCGGGGTCTGAATCAGTTTACACCAGCGAATGCTGTTCCGCGCCTGAGCGGCAACCATGTCTGAGCATCCCGGGTGGGCACCGTACAAAGGACGATGCGGGAAGCGCGGCACCGGATGCAGCGGCGGCTGCATCAGTTGGACGGGGGGACATACTCCTTTGGCAGGGCCGAGCCCTCGCCAAAGAAGAACAGCTCCATCTGCTCAACCAGGAACTGCTGGGCCTGCGGGTTCCAGGGCTGGAGCCGGTACTCATTCAGCAGCATTTTCTGGTGGTTAAGCCATTCGTTCCAGGCGTCCCTGGAGACGTTCTTGTAGATCTTCTGACCGAGCTCGGAGTCGAAGGGCGGCTCATCCAGGCCCTCCATCTCCTTCTTATATCGAACGCAAAAAACCGTGTGTGCCATCCCTGTCTGCTCCTGAGGACATTGTATTCGATAAATAGGAGGCCTCTCTCAATCCGGGATGCTGAAAGCGCTTGACAAACGGCCAATTTCAAGGTTTCCTGTTGGCGCATTGGAAGCAGGTCCTCCACTCGAGGTCTGCGGTTCGAGGGGAAAGATGGAAGAACAGAATGCATCTACGGTGAACCGTGCCGGGTTGTCAGACAACGCCGCCAGCGGTCTGGCGTATGTGACGATCATTCCGGCCATAATCTTTCTGGTGCTTGAGCCCTACAACCGGAATGCCACCGTGCGTTTCCACTCGTGGCAGTGCATCTTTCTTGCACTGGCATGGATTGTGGTCAGCATCGGGCTGATGATTCTTGGCATTGTCCCCGGAGTGGTATTCCTCGAAATCGTGCTATGGCCGCTGGTCGATATTGCGTTCTTCATCCTGTGGCTCTACCTGCTAATCAGCGCATTCAACGGGAAGCGGGTGAAGTTGCCAATCGTGGGAGAGCTGGCCGAACGGCAGGCCGGGGCTTAAGGCTTCGCACGGAGTCCACAGACAGGGCCCAGCTCCTGCCGCGGTGCTGATCGCGGTCAGCGGCGAGGTCCCTTTCTGCCCGGACGCCTGCCCTGACGCGCGCTGGAGGCCTTCTTCCGCTTGTTTTTCTTCTTTGCGGTGTGCGGATGGCCGGCCGTGGCCTTTCCCGTAAGCGGCAACTCCTCCTCAAGAATTGAGAACTGCAGCTTTCGTTCCAGGGCGAGAATGCGGTCGAGGACAACCCGGACGCGATCGCCCGCGCGAAAGCGGCGTCCCCAGCGCTCGCCAATAATCTCGTGCGTGCCTTCGCGCCACGTATAGCGATCGCCGGGCAGAGTGTCGATGGGCACGAGGCCCTCGACAAACAGATCGGTCAGCTCAACAAAGAGGCCGTACCTG
>DASSHM010000013.1:0-5442 GCA_035692885.1 Occallatibacter sp. | reverse complement strand
CCATGCGGGCGTTCTCAGCATCGGACTTGACCTTGGTATCGCGGGCGCGAATCTTTTCCTCACGAGCATTCTTGGCGATGCCGAGTTCGTCGAGTGTGTGGTTGGCTTCTGAGTTGACGTGCTCCATATTGAGAGCCAGATCGTGACCCACATGGCTCATTCCTACCTTCTTGCCACCAGCGAAGATTTCGTGACGGCCATGTTCTTCGTACCACTTGGTCAGAGTGGCGGTCATGTGCATTTTTTCGATGATGTTGCGCCAGCCCACGCCGGTGTTGTAAGCGCAGAAGCTGATTTCACCTTCCTGCGTGGCGTAGGGGATGATGCACTGCTCGGTGCGGCGGAAGTCGTAGTTGAACAGATCCTGGAACCACATGCCGGCGATGAACAGGAAGTTCCAGCGGTCCTGACGGCGGCGCTGAATGTCTTCCATGGTGCGATCGCCCTGAACGCTGCCGTAGTTCTTGCCGGTGGCGTTGAAGGTCTTGTCCATCTTCTTGAGCATGTCAGAGATCTTGAAGTGGGTGGGCGCCTGGAAGGGATCGTAGTTGCGCAGCAGCGCCAGGCCGAAGCCGATGACGGAGATCCACTTGCCGCGGGCCGCGTCATTGACCTTGGCCAGGTCCCGCGCCACCTGATCCATGTGCAGAAAGGCGGTGACGGGCACGGCTTCCTTGGTCTGCTTGTCAATCATCAGGGCCATGCCGATGCCGCAGTTGGGATGGCATCCGCAGGAGAGCTGGCCCCACTCGGCCTGGGGTCCGTGGATGAGATCGGCCCAGTCGGAGAAGGTGCTCATAAAGCTGATGGGGAACCAGTCACGAGCGGGCTCGCCAAAGCCGCACTGGTTCTTGATGTCGTGAGCCATGTGCGAGAGCGTGTACCGCTGGACCACCCGGCGCTCATCGGTAATCTCCTCGTCGCGGCCCGTAAAGCTGACGGGCTGGAAGCTGATAAAGCTGATCGTCTTCGGGTTGTCCAGCGCGAACTGGATGATGCGCCCCACCTGTTCATTGTTAATGCCGTTGATGATGGTGGTCACTGGCACGATTTCAACGCCAGCCTCGTGCAGGTTGTTAATGGCCTGCAGCTTGACGTCAAACAGGTTGCCCACCTTGCGGTGTGAGTTGGCGGCGTTGCCGATACCGTCGAACTGGAGGTAGACATAGCGGAGGCCGGCCTCGGCCGCGGCGCGGCAGAGTTCCTTGCTCTTGGCGAACTCGATACCGTTGGAGGCAGCCTGAACGCTGTTGTAGCCGACCTTGCGGGCGTAGGCGACGGCGTCGAGGAAGTAGGGCGAGAGAGTAGGCTCACCGCCCGAGAACTGCACGCTCATCTGCCGCCGGGGCTTGATGGTGATGGCGTTGTCGAGCATCTGCTTGATGTCGTCCCAGACCAGCTCGTGGACGAAGCCCACCTGATTGGCGTCCATGAAGCAGGGATCGCACATCATGTTGCAGCGGTTGGTGAGGTCAATGGTGAGCACCGAGCCGCGGCCGTGAGTCACGGTCGAGGTGCCGTGCTTGTGGAGCTGGTCATCGTTGTGGGCGCGGATGTCGCGGCCGGGAAAGCTCTCCTCAAGGTGCTTGAAGAAGGCCGGGTCAATCGACATGACATCCTCGAAGTGGCCGTGCTTGGGGCAGTCCTTCACCATGAGGATCTGGCCGTCGCGCTCAATTATCTGGGCCTTGATCTCGCCGACCTTCTCGTTCAGCAGTACCTCGTGGGGCAGCTTGCCGTCGAGAATCTGCTGGCGGATCTCGGGGACACACTTGGGACAGAGCGAATCAGTGGTGCGGGGCCAGCCCAGGGGCGGCTTCTCCTTCTGATAGCTCTTGAGCAGGGGCTTGTCGCTCCACTTGGGCGTGAACGACGGATTGGGGCTGATGCGATTCAGCCGCTCATAGAGAGCCCACGCTCCCCGGGCCGCGTAGACGGCGGCTTTTTCGGCGTACTTGATCGTCTTGGACATGAGATGCGATCTCCTCTTGGTTGAATCGCCGTGAGCGGCTGCCCATGCGGCCTGGTCCCGGTGGTGAGTGGAGCGCCAACCGGCACGAAAATATACGGTTCAAGCGTATCTCTCAATGCCCGCGAGCCCAACCCAGGCGCAGCGAACGGGGAATCTGGGTGTTGAATGGTTCAATGAGTGGTGCGAGCGGGACGGGAGGAGGGGCAGGAAAGCACAAAACCGGGTGCAAGTATCTAAAGGAGCAATAGCTTAGACGATGCGGAGAAGGGGCCATACGCTAGGGGGAAGCGCCCCCTTCCGACCGGGCCACGCGGTTGATGATCCGCTGCACGAGGACCACCCGCACGTGAATGTGCCGGGCCACGTCAGGGACAAACTCCGTGATGAGATTGTCGATGGGAGCGGTGGCCAGCGCGATGCCGTAGCGCGCGGCCGTGGCGTCGGCGTCGGTCTGGCGGCCGGGGACGTAAAGGTTGCCGATTTCGTCGCAGATACCGAAACCAATGAGGTTGGCGTAGTTCGGCATGTTGCGGCCGTTGTCTCCCTGGGTCCAGGCCACCTGGGTGATGGTGTGCAGCACGCGGCGGGGTACCGAGGCAGAAGGCATGCGGTGATAATGCGGGTCCTGGCGAACCAGAGACGGGATGAGAAAAGTGCCGAAGAACTCGCCGGTCATGTCCTGGGTGAAGCTCACGCCGACGTAGCGGCCAAATCCGGGCCAGCCGGGACCGTAGGGTGAGTAGGCGTTCGAACCAACGGCAATGCCTGCTTCACCGAGGATGGTGATGCCGTTGAAGGGGTCGAAGAGGTTGCGCACCGCGAGGCGCGCCTTTTCTTTTGGCGTGAGGGGTTTGACCTCGGGGCCGGTGAGAAAGCGCGCCAGCCAGTCAATGGGCGACCGGGGCAGGCAGGGTGGCACTCTCGGCCGGGAAGCGGACTGGGGTAAGGTCGCTGGCGTGCTCTGTCCGGGTGGCTCAGCGGAACCGCATGGCGGCGGGGCTGCAGCCGGAGTTGCGAGGGTGGATGGCGGCTGGGGCGCGGCAGGGATCTGCGCTTCGGGCCGGGACCACTGGGCCTGAAGCACGGCTGGCAACGCCAGGAGTGCAAAGCTGAGCACTGCCGCCGATGCGGGAGAAAGCAGAGACGACCGGGGCCGTGAAGGGGTGTTGTGGAGTGAGTTGTTGCTGTCTCGAGCGCGCACCCGGCGAACCTCACTCAATGCGGACTGGCACGCGTTCCTCGCGCAACCGGAACGGGTACGGTGTCGGGCTCAGGGTTCCAGTTGATGCGAGGCCCTGGTCCGCTGGCAATTCAGACGCTGATTGTACGGCAAGAGTTATCCCGCCCTGAGGGGATCCGGTGACGAATGTGCATGATGGAGAGCAGTTTAGGCAATCCTTGTTGACGAGGGGGGCACCTTCGGGCCTTGCGGCGTTGACTGCAAAGCACCTGCCCCGCAGACTGAAAACGAGGTGATTTGCCGTGAGTACCCATCCCCCTCCCGGACCCGGGTCCGGATCAGCGTCAGGACGAGCGCCGGGACCACCACCTGGACAAGCACCGGCGCCGGGCGGCGTTGGCCGCCGGTTTGAAGAGGCCATGGAACTGATCGAGCTGGAACTGCGCCACGCCATTGCATACATGAACGATGCGGTGGTGCCGCAGGTGCGCAAGGAGTCAATTGCGGCGATGCGCAAGGTCTCGGACACGCTGCGTGATCTGGCCGATCGCATGGATAAAACGAAAGGTCCCCGCTCCTGATGGGCGACGCTCACAGGCCGCGGGGGCTGGGCGGCAGGGCATGCGCTGCCGCGATGGCGATGAGCGTGGTGTTCGCGGCGGGCTGCGCGCATCACGAAGCGGTGGGCAAGCTGCCACCCGCGGCCACTGCGCCCGCGGCAACAGCGGCCACCGGGACGGCGCCCGCATACCCGGCTGAGACCACAACCTCGACCGCTCAGCAGGGAGTGGCGCGGGGCGGCATCCCCATCACGCCGATCCCGCGCGGCGGCGTGAGCATGGACGACCTCTACTACATCGAGCAGCACAAGCCCCTGTTCAGCGAGACGGGGGATGCAACCTGGTACACCGCTCCGTACAAGGGACGCAAGGCGGCCAACGGCGAGGTGTTCAGTGACCGGGCGCTGACGGCGGCGCATCGCACGCTGCCGATGGGGTCGCTGATTGTGGTCACGAATCTCAAGACCGGCCAGTCATCGCCGATGCGCATCAGCGATCGTGGGCCGTTCTCTCCCGACAAGATCATTGACCTGACCATGGCCTCGGCCAGGGCGACAGGGGTGTACCGGATGGGCGTGGCGCCAGTACGCGTGGATGTGTATTGGACCCCCAAGCCGGTGGAGACCGGGGGCCGGTGGTGCGTGCAGATTGGCGCGTTCACGAGCGAGCGCAAGGCGATCAAGCTGAAGCAGAAGCTGCTCGACCGGTACCCTGACGCGCGCGTCATCGAGTTCTCAGGCGAGCGCAGCTACTGGGTGCGCATACGTCCGGAGGGGGATAACCGCGAACAGGCGGAGTTCATCGCCGAGCATCTTCATCCCTCTCAGGGCGATGCCTACCTGACGCGGCTTGACTAGCCGGCGGAGTGAGCGCAAGTTTCCTGTTGCACAAGCTTGAAATGGACGGCTAAGGTGGGGCACGATGTGTTCACTCTGGAGGGAACGATGGCGACTGAGGCTCCATTGGCGGCGGGACCGCGCGTCCGGATCAATTATGTGGCGATTCTGATTGCCGCGATTGTCTGTTTTCTGCTGGAGGCGGGCTGGTATTCCTTCTTTCTGGATGCGTGGCTGAGCGGCATCGGCCGCTCGCGGCAGTGGATGCTGCAGACGGGGATCAACCCGGCACTTCAGTATGGAGCGGCGCTGGTGGCGGCGGCTGTGGTTGCCATCGCCCTTTCCTGCACCATCCAGTTGACTGGTCCGCAGACGATGCTGCGGGGGATTCGCGTGGGAGCTCTGCTGTGGGTTGGACTGGTGGCGACCACCTGGGGCACCGAATACGTGTTTGAAGTGAGACCGGTGAGCCTGTTTGCCATCAACGGAGGCCTCTGGCTGCTGAACCTGGTGGTGATGGGGGCGATTGTTGGCGGCTGGAAGAAGAAGCCCGCTGCCGCCTGATCGCCGGAGAACGCGGCGGATAAAATCAACTCATGCAATTTCTATCCATTTCACGCAGGCGGACGGAGACGTTCGCTCCGGAGGAGTTTGCCGCGCTGGGGGCGGGCGAGGGCGAGCGGGTAAAGGAGCTCTATGCGGCGGGGATTCTGCGGCAGATCTGGCTGCGGGGCGACGTGCCGGGAGCGTCCATCCTCTGGGAGGCGGAGAGCGAGGCCGAGGTTCGCGCGGCAATCGAGAGCCTGCCCATCGTCAAGGCGGGAATGCTGGAGATCGTGGCGCTGACGCCGCTCAAACCGTACCCCGGCTTCGGGCCGGCCCGGTAGCGGACCG
>DASSHM010000012.1:0-5064 GCA_035692885.1 Occallatibacter sp. | reverse complement strand
GGAGCTGTCTCTGCCGCCGGTGAAGATTCACTGCTCGGTTCTGGCCGAGGACGCGATTCGCGCCGCCATTGGCGACTGGAAGAAGAAGAACGGCGTCGCCGAGACAGCCGCGGCAGAGGCCAAGGCCTAGTTGGCGATCGGACCCGGCTGGCCGGCGCAAGTGTCTTGGCCGGAACGGTCGTGGCGTGATCGGGACAGGGAATTATGTCGGACGTTGTAACCATTGGAGCGAAGCCGCCCGAGGGCCCGTTTGCGGTCCCGGCGGAGCAGGACGCGAAAGCCGCCACACCGGCGGCGTCGCAGGGCCTGCAGGTGACCGCGCGCGCGGTCAAGCGGATTCGCTCGGCCATGGCCAAGGAAGGCATCTCGCCGGAGGAGGGCGGGCTGCGCGTGGGCGTGGTGGGCGGCGGGTGCTCGGGCCTTTCCTATTCCATCAGGTTTGATACGCGGCCCCGCGAGCGCGATCGCATCTATGAGTTCGATGGCGTGCGCGTCTTCGTCGATCCCAAGTCGTTCCTTTATCTGCACGGCATGACGCTGGACTACGAGGAGTCGCTGGTTCGGCAGGGATTCAACTTCATCAACCCGAACTCCTCTCGTTCCTGCGGCTGCGGTACGTCGTTCTCGTAGATTCGGTCGCTGGGAGAGAGTTCATGTTCAAGGTTGTTGAATCCGCAGTCCCGGTTGCCTGCTGGTCATGTTCGGTGGCGCACAACGAGTCCACCCTGTTCTGTCCTCATTGCAGCAAGATTCAGCCTCCACCGGGAGGCGATTACTTCTCCGTCTTTGCATTGCGGCGGAAGTTCGAGATTGACCTGCCTGAGCTGGAACGCGAATTCCACCGCTTGAGCCGCAAGCTGCACCCTGACCGCTTTGCCCGCGCGGGCGCCAATGAGCAGGAGTGGAGCCTGGCCGATACAGCGCTGCTCAATGATGCCTACCGCACATTGAAGGACCCGATCCACCGCACCGAGTATCTTCTTAAGCTCCGCGGCGCCGCAATTGGAGAGGAGAACAGCGGCAAGGACCGCAAAGACCCCTCGCGCGCGCCGGCCGACCTGCTGGAAGAAGTGTTTGACCTGAACATGCAGCTTGAAGAGATGCGCATGGCGCGCAGCGCGGGTCACGCCGACCCGGATCTGCAGGCAAGCCTGGAGCAGGCAAAGATCAAGTTTGACGGGTTGCTGATGGAGGTGGACGAGGAACTGCGCGCGCAGTGGAGGACATGGGACGAAGGCGGCGATGCCGCGCGCGAAGATGCACAAAAGACCATGGTGGCCCTGCTGGACCGCAGACGCTACCTCAGGAACCTGGTAAGAGATGTGACCGAGACCCTGGGAGATTGAATCAGAGAGATGGCGGAAGGACGCGTAGTCGGAATCGACCTGGGAACGACCAATTCCCTGGTGGCCTATATGCAGGGCGAAGCGCCGGTGGTCATTCCCGGCGTCGATGGCTCGAGCCTTGTGCCATCCGTGGTGGCGCTGGACCCCATCGCCGCCGATGGCGGCCGCCCCACGGTGACGGTGGGCAACAGCGCGCGCAAGGCGCTCATTGAGACGCCCGAGCGCGTCATCTATTCCGTAAAGAGGCTGATGGGCCGAGGGCTTGAGGAAGTCCGCAGCGAGCTGAAGTTCTTCCCGTTTCGCCTGGCCGGCGATGTGGAGGAGGGCGAGGTGCCCCGCGTGCAACTGGGCGAGATGCGCTTCACCCCGCCGGAGATTTCAGCCTACGTTCTTCGCCAGCTCAAGCGGAACGCGGAGCGCTTTTTCGGCGAGCCGGTGACGCAGGCCGTCATCACGGTGCCGGCCTACTTCAATGATGCGCAGCGGCAGGCAACGAAGGATGCGGGCCGCATGGCGGGTCTTGAGGTGCTGCGCCTGGTAAATGAACCCACGGCCGCGGCGCTGGCATACGGCCTCGATCGCGCCAGGGACGGCATGATCGCGGTGTATGACCTGGGCGGCGGCACCTTCGACATCTCCATTCTCAAGCTGAGCGACGGAATCTTTGAGGTGCGGTCCACCAACGGCGACACGCACCTGGGCGGCGATGACATCGACAATCTGCTGCTGGCCATCGCGCTTGATGAGATTCATGCCGAGCACGGCGTCGATCTGCGCGCTCATCCCAGCGCGGTGCAGGCCCTGCGCAAGGCGGCAATCGATGCCAAGGTACAGCTCTCCGCCGAGCAGTCCGCGAAGTTTGACATTGATCTGCCCAATGGAGAGCGCTATCAGCGTGAAATTCCGCGCGCGGTGTTTGAGCAATTGATTGCGCCCGTTCTCGACCGCACCGCCGGTCCATGCAGGCAGGCGCTGGCCGATGCCGGCATCAAGCCTGAACAGGTGGATGAGGTGGTGCTGGTGGGCGGGTCCACGCGCATTCCCGCGGTGCGCAGGCTGGTCGAGGAGATCTTTCACCTCTCTGCGCGCGGCAAAAAGCCGCATGTTGAGCTCAATCCCGACGAGGTGGTGGCGCTGGGCGCCGCCGTGCAGGCAGACATTCTGGCCGGAGCATCCGGGGCAACCGAGGAGATGCTCCTGCTGGATGTGACGCCACTCTCGCTGGGCATCGAGGCCCTCGGCGGCGCGGTTGCGCGCATCATCCAGCGGAACTCCACGATACCGGCCTCGGCGGTGGAGCACTTTACCACCGGTGTGGACGGCCAGACCAACGTGGCGATCCACGTGGTGCAGGGTGAGCGGGAACTGGCTGCTGACTGCCGCTCGCTGGCCCGCTTTGACCTGAAAGGGATTCCGCCGATGAGCGCGGGCCTGCCGCGCATCGAGGTCAGGTTTCTCATCGATGCCGACGGCATTCTGCAGGTCTCCGCGCGCGAGCAGCGCAGTGGAAAGGCGGCCCAGATTGAGGTCAAGCCGACCTACGGGCTGACCGATGAGCAGGTCGAAAACATGATTCTCGACTCGTTCGATCATGCCGAAGAGGACTTTGCCGCGCGCCTGCTCATTGAGGCGCGGAATGAGGCGGAGACGATTCTTGCGGCGGTGGGCAAGGCGCCGCAGAACCCGGCGTGGCGGCAGCTTGGCGGCGACGAGCAGTCGGCCATCGCCGCTGCCCGTGACCGCCTGGCAAAGGCGGCACAGGGCAGTAACCTTGCGGCCATTCGCGAAGAAACAGCGGCGCTGGACAAGGCGACGCGGCGCTTCGCGGAGTTGATGATGGATGAAGCAGTGACAAGCGCCATCCGCGGCAAAACCATGGAGGCGGCAGGAGACGAGCTGGGCGACGAGGTTACAGCGCCGCATCCCATGGCTCCGGCTGAGTTCAAATAACAGGGTTCAGGCGGGCGCAGAGGACATTGAAATCATGAGTGAAGCCAATACGACGAATATTCCTCCCGATAAGCTGGTGAGGGTCACGTTTATGCCTGAAGGCAGGACCGTGGAGTTTGAATACGGCACCCTGCCCTATGAGCATCACGGCAAACCGATGTCGTTTCTTGATGTTGCTGAGAATTTTGGCATCTTTCTCGATCATGCCTGCGGCGGGTCGTGCGCCTGCACCACGTGTCACGTGTGGGTCAAGGACGGCGCGCCGGGCATCAGCGAAGCCGAGGATGATGAGCTGGACCGGCTGGACATGGCGGCTGATCAGCAGTTGAATTCGCGCCTTGGCTGCCAGGCCTACATCACCGGGCCGGGCAACTACGTGGTCGAAATTCCCAAGTGGAACCGAAACTATACCTCCGAGGGCAAGCCCCTGGCCCTGGCGGAACAGAAGTAAGGAGCGCCACATGCCGCGCGAGATTTTGTGGACGGATGCCGAGGAGATCGGGATTCAACTCTTCGAGAAGTTCCCAGCTATCGATCCCTTTACTGTGCGGTTCACTGATCTGCACCGCTACGTGACAGAGCTGGAGGGCTTCGCCGATGATCCCGCCAAGTCAAGCGAGTCGCGGCTTGAGGCCATTCAGATGGCGTGGCACGAGGAGTACCGGGACGCGCAGGGCTGAATTTTCTAAGTTGCTTTGTCCCGCAGCCGATACCCTCAGGTCAATTCGGCCAGCACGGAGCGGTGACCGTGCTCGCAACAGGCAAGGTCAAACCTCTTAGAAACTGCCGTTATCGCCGCGGCTCCCGGCGTCCAGGCTGAACATCCCCTCGAAGTGCTCAATCCGCGGCTTATGTCCCGTCTCAAGATAAACGCTGAGCACATCAAACCGCATGGGCGGCGCGGTAGGCTGCGGCAACTGGCGCACGTAGCGGCGCGCCAGCCGGCGCAGCACGCGGCGCTTGTGGCTGTCCACCGCTGACTCGGCCGGCGTTGCGTCGCGCGCGGTGCGTGTCTTCACTTCAATGAAGCAGAGCATGGGTCCCTGCCATGCGATCAGGTCCAAATCTCCGGGAACATCGCCGGACGACCAGCGCCGTGCGACCACCACATATCCTTTGCGCCTGAGATGAAAGAATGCGGCGTCCTCGCCGTTGAGCCCCGTGATCAAATGCTCAGGCAGATCCGATGCGCGGCCGCGCCTCGCGGCGAGCCTGTCCAGCCCGTGCAGCATGCGGTCCATCCACGCGATTCTCATCCGCGAGACATTCATCAAAACCATTTTCTGCCCGGCAGCAGCCTTGCGCAACCTGCTCAGCGCTCTGCGGAAGGACTCGACGCAGGAATGAAACTTCTGATGCAGTGATGAGCCGGAGAATGAACGGGACCGCGCGATGGGCGGCCCCGTGGAGGAGATGGGTGGGGTGTCTTAGTGCTGGCCGGTTTCGTCCACCATCTCGGCCGAGGGAGCATTCGCCTTCACGGATTCAATCCCGTGATCGCGCGCGGATTCGCTGTTGTAGCCCTCGCTGGAGCCGATGATCTCATGGTTCCCGGCCTTCAGGTTGAATCGTGGATGCCCGGCCTTGTCCGCCTTCCGTTCATATCGCTCGTCAATGGATGCGTTCTTCTTCACCGACTCGATTCCATTCAGGGCCGCGGCTTTTGTCTTGTACAGTTCACTGGAGAGAATCGTCTCGCCGGTGCCGGCCTTGAGCACAAATCGGAATTGACCATCGGAAGACGTCTTGAGAACAAACTTGCCTGCCA
>DASSHM010000011.1:0-7958 GCA_035692885.1 Occallatibacter sp. | reverse complement strand
AAAACATCATCCACAATCACGTCATTCGGCCCCTGGAACGGCCCGCCCGACACATAGACAAAGGGTCTGAGCGCATTGAAGCTCTTGTAGTCGATGCCCCACAGCACCTCCACCGAGCCGGCGGTATTCAGATGCTGAACGACAGGCGAAACCACCGTGACATGAGGCAGGCCGCGCAGAGCCTCGATGTTCTTAATAGGCATGGGTGCGCCGCCCACCCCGTTCATGAAGCTGGCATTTGTTGGACGCAGCAGCAGATCTGCGCCAATCCCATTGGTGCGCTGCCTCTGGTCGTTGAGCATGCCCATAAAAATGCCCACGATGGTGAGGATCATGATGACTTCGATGGCCACCGCCGTTACGCTGATCAGCGACCGGAGCGGGCGATGGAGCAGATTGGCAAAAACGAGCTTGTTCATGCGCTGGGTAAGGCTCCGCGGCAAGCAGAATTTCGCGGATAAGCCACTCTTTAGGGTAACAGGCTCGCACCAAGGTAATACGGCTTTTCCGGCTCAGGATGGGACGGTCCGGGTCTTGCCGGGACCATCCTGTTGTCTTGTAAACTGAATGGATGGATACCGATAGCGGTGGCAGTTGAATACTTTGCAAACACTATAAAATGTGCACTCAAACTCTCATGCCGCTGAAAACAAAGGCGCAACCCAACAAAACCTTTGACGGCGAACGCAATCACGGTTTAACGTGTCCCTACTGAAATTCAGCAGTCCTTTGGATACCGAATGAGCAGTTTTGGTCAACAACTTCGGTCAGAGCGGTTGTCCCGGGGCGTAGGCCTTGAGCAGATCACCGCGGTTACCAAGATCAGCCAGCACCATCTGGTGGCCCTTGAAAAGGATGAGTACCGCCAGTTGCCCGGCGGGATTCTGAGCAAGGGAATCGTTCGCGGATACGCTGGAACGCTTGGGCTGGATCAGCGGGACTGGACTGAGCGCTTTGTGCGCGCTGCAACTGACTCAGGTCAGGTGAGCAGCGAAGAGTTCGGCTGGGCGGAATTTGCCAGGAACGTAGGCAGTGCGCGCATCCAGCAGCGCGAGGCCGCAGAGATGCGGATGCGCTGGATCGGGGCGATTGTGCTTCTGCTTGTGGTGGCTGCGGGCGCCTTCTTCTCTGTGCGCTATTTAGGGGTGCGTCAGGGCTGGTGGAGCAGCATTTTGCCCTTTCATGGAACAACCGAAAAAGCCTGCAACGTGATTGCGGATACAGTCTCGCGCTTCCTGAGCTAACCCACTCGCCAATTCAGCAGATTCTCTGTTGCAGACGCGCATCACCACCTACCTGGGCTGCATCCGCGTGGTCCTGCATCGGTGGGTGCTCCATCATCCCGCGGTCATTCCCGTTCGCCCCGTCCATTGCTCTTCTGGGGGTCAACACCGCTCCGTTCGCTGCATCCCTTTGCCCCTGACCGCCGCTCGCCATTAAGATAAGCAAAGACACAGTAGTCCGATGAGTGTCTGCGTGCCTGTCTCCCGGTCCACGAGCAGCCTATGAGGCGTGCTTGATGCCGGGACATCCCGATGGAACCAGCATCGCGGCAGATTATAAGCTGAAAAATCCCTTCAATGGGGAGGAGTGCGAAGTTGAGCGATCGTTTTCTGTTTACCTCCGAGTCGGTTACCGAGGGGCATCCCGACAAGATTGCTGATCAGGTGTCTGACGCCATTCTGGATGCCTGCCTGAAGCAGGATCCCTACAGCCGCGTGGCTGCCGAGACCCTGACCACTACGGGCATGGTGTTCATTTCGGGCGAAATCACCACCAAGGCCTATGTGGATTTTCAGGCGCTCGTACGTGGCGTGATTGCCTACATCGGCTATGACAATGCCCTCTACGGGTTTGATTCCAACACCTGCTCGGTCATCTCGACCATTAACAAACAGTCAGGCGATATTGCCCAGGGAGTTGACACCGGCGGCGCCGGCGACCAGGGCATGATGTTCGGGTATGCAACCGATGAAACACCCGAGCTGATGCCGGCTCCCATATCGCTTGCCCACCGGCTTACCCAGCAACTCACCGCGGCGCGCAAAAGCGGCAGGCTTCCCTACCTGCGGCCCGACGGCAAGAGCCAGGTGACGGTTGAGTACAACGAGAGCGGCAAGCCCTCACGGATTGATGCCGTGGTCATCTCAACCCAGCACGCCGAGACCGTGACCAACGAGGAACTGCACGCGGACATTCTGAAACATGTGATTCAGGAGGTGCTGCCTGCGGAATGGCTCGACGAGCACACCAAGTACCACATCAATCCCACGGGCCGCTTCGTCATTGGCGGACCGATGGGAGATACGGGCCTCACGGGCCGCAAGATAATCGTGGACACCTACGGCGGCGCCGGCCGTCATGGCGGAGGCGCCTTCAGCGGCAAGGACCCGACCAAGGTTGACCGTTCGGCCGCCTATATGGCGCGCTACATCGCCAAAAACGTTGTGGCCGCAGGCCTGGCAGGAAAAGCCGAGGTCCAGTTGGCCTACGCCATCGGCGTGGCTGAGCCGGTGAGCGTGCTGATTGACACCTTCGGCACGGGCAAAATCAGCCCCAGTCGGCTCACAGAGCTGATTCGCAGGAACTTCGCCCTGACGCCCAAGAAGATCATCGAAAGCCTCGACCTGCGCCGTCCCATTTACCAGAAGACCGCTGCATATGGGCACTTTGGCCGCTCCGAGCCGGAATTCACCTGGGAGGCAACCGACAAGGCAGCCATCCTGGCCGAGCAGGCGGGCGTTGCGGCGGCTGCACGGTAACCCTTCAGGCTGTGCCAGTTCGACGCTGTTGGGAATGGGATCCTTCGCCCCGAAGGGTCCCATTCCTTTTGGCGCAATCGCTCCGATGCACTAAAATTTCCCGATGACCTGGCAGCTTTTCAAATTGAGGTGGATCTGGATGTTGAGGCGGGCGTGGAAGTTGAGGCGGTCCTGTATGCGCGGTTCCGTGCCTCTGGCACTTATCATCGGCATGGCTGCAATCGCCTGCGCTCAAAGTCCTCACTGGGAGTATCGCGGACGCTTCGGCCCGGCTAACTGGGGCAGGCTGGACCCCGCCAACAAGGCCTGCTCAGACGGCAGCGAGCAGTCCCCCATCAATATCCACCATGCTCATCTGAACAAGGCGCTGAAACCGCTTGAATTTCACTTCATCGCTAGCCCGGTCACGCTGGAGAACGACGGTTACATGATTGCCGTCCACTCCACCAGCGGCAGCTATATGGTCATGGACGGTGAACGCTACCAGTTGCAGAAGGTTGACTTCCATCGCCCCAGCGAGACCGCGGTGAACGGCAATCTGGCGGACATGTCGCTCGGCATGCTGTTCAGGAATTCCGGCGGAAAGATGGTCATGGTCGTGGTGCGGATGAATGCGGATCAGGACTTCCCCAACGCCACGCTCTCCACTCTGTGGCAGCACCTGCCTGCGGCGGCGGGCACAAGCCAGCAGATTACCGATGTGATGGTGAACCCGGGCGGCCTGCTGCCCGCCAATCGAGGGTACTGGACCTACATGGGCTCTCTGACCACGCCCCCCTGCACGGAAGGAGTGCGATGGTTTGTGATGGAGCAGGTGCTCTCCATCAGCCGCCAGCAACTGCGCGCCTTCACCAGTCTCTTTGAAATGAACTCACGCCCGCTGCAGGACGCGCATGGCCGCCGCATTGAGGCCAACGAGTAGGCCTGCCTAACCCGCAAGAGGGGTCAAGCCAAGCGAGACCTGCCCGGTCTCCGCCAGGAACGTGGCGCGCACACGGGACAGATCAGAGACCAGGTAATGGGCCGCATTGAGCCTTTCAGCCGGATGCGAGAAGGTGGTGGCCACCACCGTGCAACCCGCGGCGCGCCCTGCCTCCGCTCCCGAGGCGGAATCCTCGAAGACCACACACTCCCCGGGTAGAAAGCCCAGCGCCCGCGTTCCCTCAACAAAGGGTTCCGGGTGAGGCTTTCCATGGATGACGTGGTCTGCCGCGACGAGCCGCGACGGGGTTGGAATCCCGCCCGCCTCAAGACGTGCCAGAGCCAGGCGTTCCGTGGCGCTGGTCACTACCGCCCAGCGATCGTGCGGCAGGCCCCGCAGCAGCTCGAGTACGCCGGGCAGAACTTTCAGCCCACCGTTGTCTTCCACTTCAAAATCCTCAATCAGCTTGAGTTCGGCCTCGCTGTCGAGGTCTGGACGCAGTTGGATTACGCTGTCAATCGCCCGCCTTCCGTGTACGACACTGATGGCGCGCTGGGGGTCGACGCCCCGCAACAAGGACCATCTGGTCCAGCTGCGCTCCACTGAGTCCAGCGAGGAGATCAAAATACCATCCATGTCAAAGAGAATCCCCTTGCACAGAATCTCGACTGGCAAGGAAGCATCGGAGGGGAACATAAGATGATTGTAGCCTTGAAGATTCAGTCGATTATCAACGGGCAGCGGTCTAGGTTCTGGGCGCGTGAAACGTCACTCTGACAGGCTCACTGAGGGGCACCGAGACCTCAACTGCCGCCTTGCGCGAACCCGCCTGGATCTGGTTCTCTTCGACCGTCACGGCACCGTCAGCAATTCGGGCGGCAATCGTCCAACGGTCGAATCTCGCGAGGGCAGCAGGCAACTTCGACCCCGGGGAGCCCCCACCCCGTACCGCCCCACGACGCCACTCAAGATTCAGAGCGCCGTTGGCGGACGCGCTCAAGTTCCTGGCGGTGAACCCAGCAAGCTCGACCTTTCCATTTCCGTGGATGGTTCCCCCGCTGCAGCGAAGATTGATCAATCGGCAGAACTCCGGCGGGGCAACCCGGGTGAAGTCTCCCGCAAGAGAGTAGACGGGCGCATTCCCGCTGGAGACGGTGCCGGTCATATGAATCCGCCCACCCAGCAGGCTCGCGTCGAGACTGGTGAGTTGAGCTTCGGTTGCCGACATCTGCAGCGCGGCGGTCGCATCCTTCAGCGTGACCGGGCCCAGGTCAAGCACTCCAGCCTTCACCGTAACGGCAACTTGCGGCCAGACCGGCGATTGCGATGATGTCAGCCGCGCTATCAGGCTGGAAAGAAGCGTATCGGGCTTGCGCGCGCCCAGCAGCGCCGCCTGTAACGTGGCAGCGTCCAGGTTGGCGAACCGCAGGTCAAGGCGAGGCGGGCAGGGTTCAAGAGATTCGCAGCCCAAAGGCACCTCCAGGGCCGCATTCCCTTTCACCGTTCCATATGAAAACGACACCGGTTCCCAGCGCATGCTCTGCCCTGCGAGATGAAGGGTCGCGGAGTCAATCTCAACCGGGTTGGCCAGCAGATCAGAGCGCCATCTTGCATCGTGCCAGACGAGCGTTCCGGTCAGATGGTCAGCACCGTCATCGGAGACCGCGATGGAAAGATCCGGATCCTCGGCTGCGCCCCCAGTTCCCTGCCCGGAGGTGATCGCCGCAGGGGTTGGAAGCCATGGGCCCTCGGCGGTCAGGTCCACCACGGCAGGGCCGCCAGTGAATGCGCTCAGCCTGTCGGCCGTGGATGGGCTTAGAAGATGCGCGAGTTCGCGCATCCGCGCCAGAGATACCGGCCCCTGCAGCGTCATCTGATAGCCGCCGCGTGCTACGCGCGCTGTGATCGCCAGCGGTTTCGGCCCGCCCTCGGTAGCATCAAACGACGCCGATAGCGCCTGCTGCCCGGCTGCGAAAGGCGCGGGAGCAAAAACGATCTTTGGAATCCGAATCGGCTGGCTGAGACCTCCGCCACTGAGCACAAACCCATCAACCGTGAGGTTGCCAGTGAGAGGATCTGCCGCCGGACCCAACCGCTTTACAGCCGCGGCCTTGCGCGCCATTTGCGGCGCGGTATTCACTTTTTTCGCAGGCGTTGCCGTGGCGCTTGTGTCGTAAATCAGCCTGCCCGAAATCTGGCCCTTCGCCTCCAGGTCTTCATCCAGCCCGCTTCGCATGGTGCGCAGCAGATCGAGACCGGCCTGGACGGAAATCTTCTGCAGACCAACTGAAAGTCTTGGGGGACCGCTCGCGGGCAGATCGCCCTCGACCTCAATGTGGCCATCCCCCAGTGGAGAATCGCACTTCAGGTCATCCAGCGCACGCGAAGAGTAGTGATAAACGAAGTTGCAGTTGGCGTCGAAGTCAAGCGGATCGGCCGGGGCAAACTCGGCGCGGTGAACGCCCGCGGCACGAAGCTGCGTGGTGACGCGCGCTGTTTCCGCGGTGCCGTCCAGGTGAAATTCAGCGGTCAAATCGCCGCGCCAGCCCGGGTCGGAGCCCACCAGCAGCCGGCTGAGCTGGCCCAACTGCGCCTCGCGCCATTCCATGTCAATGTGGAGGGGCATCTCGCGCAACTGGTCTGCCCGGCGCAGGCGGGCTTCAAGCCGCACCTCGCCTGTATCGGCAAGGTCGAGGTTGACATCTGTCCTTGCAGGCTGGCCGCGCACGCGCAGCCGCCAGTCGCCGGGGTTCTCCTGCCAGAAGGAGAGATCGGCATTCACCAGGGAAAAGGGCAATTTCTCCAGCCCGTTCTTGATGTTGATTCTCGAGTCTGACGCCTCAAGGTACGGCAACGGCACAGCGGCATACTTTTCCCGCGCGTCCGGCTTAGAGGCGGAGTGCGCGGCAGAGCGGAAAAGCGAATCCAGATTCCATCGCCCCTCACTGTTGCGCACAAGGTTGATGCTTGCCTCATCCACGCTCACGCGGCTGATGGCCAGCCGGCCCCGCCACAGAGACAGCAGCTCAATATCCGCGGTCACGGAGCTGGCGTGCAGAATCGGCTCCGCGCCAAAGGCGGGATCTTCTTCAACGGTTAGATCGGACAGGACAAAAGCGGGCCGCGGCAGCAATTGCAACTCAACCGAACCCAGGCGCACCGGCCTGCCCAACGATCCGGCCATCAGCTCAGTAATCTCAACCTTGTATCGCCCGATGTTCAGCAGCGGAGGCACAACCACGGCCAGCACCAGCAGGGCAATCACCAGCAGGATCAGCCAGAGTCTCCTCCGGTTTGTTCGCCGGCTGTGCGCGTCTTCCGTCATGTCAATCGATGATAATCCCGGCAGTGGATCGGGTTCAGCGGACGACGTGAAGCGTTCTGCTCCAGCGGGTGCCGGAAAAGAAGTGCAGCAGGACATGACCCATCCAGGCCAGGCTGCTGCCCACGCCCGCCTGCTCATATTGGTTCTCGGGTGTTTTGAAGGACCAATAATTGAACAAGGGCCGGCCGATGATGTTGGCCCTCGGCACAAAACCCCAGAAACGCGAATCGAGACTGTTGTGGCGATTGTCTCCCATCATGAAGTACTTGCCGGGCGGCACCACCAGATTCCCATCCTTTACGTACTGGGGCATGGCCACGGTCCATTCCTCCGTAGCTCCCAGATCCGGCGACATGGCGACAGCCGGAAAATCGTCGAGATAATCGCGATAGTTGTCCGCGGTGGTCGGCTGGGCGTGGGGCTCATTCTGTGCCACACCGTTCACGATCACGATGCCGTTGCGCAGATGAAGGTGATCACCGGGAACGGCGATGAGCCGCTTGACCAGAAACAAGTCCGGTTCGCCGGGCTTGAGAAATACCACAATATCGCCGCGCCTCGGCTCGCGATAGCGCGCCAGGGGCATCCACTTCGTCGGCGGCGCCAGGGTGATGCGGTCCACCACCAGATGGTCACCCACCAGCAGCGTCTTCTCCATTGATCCCGAGGGAATCACAAAGTTCTGCGCCAGAAAGGTGAGAATAAACAGGCCCACCACCAGGACCGTGCAGATGCTGGCGGCTGCCTCGAAAGGTGTTTCTTCAACCCTTTCCTCGCTGGAGCCGGTTGCGGTGTCGGAGGATTTTCCGGAGGCAGGCTCGATTTTCCTGTTCATCCTGTCGCTCATGAGCTCGATGGGGTGGCGATCCAGACAATGTGCCTGCCGCACCCGCTAGCGCACCACCCGAAAAATCCGTTCCCACCGGGCGAAACCAGCAAGACGCGCAGA
>DASSHM010000010.1:0-13327 GCA_035692885.1 Occallatibacter sp. | reverse complement strand
CCCATCATGACCAACTCCGACCGCCTGCAATCGCTGGTGCGGAACGGCAAGCTCTATCTTTCCCTCGATGATGCAATCAGTCTGGCGCTCGAAAACAATCTGGACCTGGTTATCGCACGTTATAACCTGCCGATTGCACAGACAGATGTTGAGCGGACCAGGGCAGGCGGCTCGGTGCGCGGCGTCAACACGGGGGTTGTTTCAGGAACGCCGGGCGGCGGCCAAGGTGGATTTGGATCAAGCGGAGCCGGGGCCGGAGCCGGCGGAACCACGGGGGGCGCGGGCGGAGCCGGAGCCGGCGCATCGGGCATCGTTTCGTCAACGCTGGGCACCGGCACAACCGTTTCGAGCTACGATCCGGTTATCAATGCCAGTGCGTTCGTCGATCATAACTCGCAGCAACTCACCAACTTTCAGGTGGAAGGTGTATCCATCTACAAGGTCAACCAGGAGCAGGCCAATGTGAGCTATTCACAGGCCTTTCCCACCGGAGGCAGTATCCAGTTGGACTGGTTCAGCGGCCGGCAGACCTCAAATGGAATTTACGATTTCTTCAGTCCGAGTCTCTACACACGGGTGCGGGTCCTGGCCACTCAGCAACTCCTGGCAGGGTTTGGATTCGGACCCAATCTGCGCTTTCTACGGATTGCGCGGACAAACCAGAAGATTTCGGATATTGCGTTCCGAGCCCAGGTCATTGCAACCGTGACGCAGATATGCGATATGTACTGGGACCTGGCGAACGCATATGATACGGAGCAGGTTGGAGAGCGGTCCGTGGCTTTTGCTACCGAGACACTTTCGACGGCGCGCAAGCAACTTGCACTGCAGGCGATTCCTGAGATGGACGTGCTCAAGGCCGAGGGTGAGCTTGCCAACCGTGAACAGGACCTGACGGTGGCGCGCACCAACCTTGAGCTGCAGGAATTGCTGATGAAAAATGCCATTACCCGCACGCTGAATGATCCAATCCTGGAAGAAATGGCGGTGGTGCCCACCGACAGGATTGGAACGCAGATTGTTCCCGTGACAGAACCTGTACAGAAGATGATTACCGATGCCCTGAACAACCGCACCGAGCTTCAGATGTCCGCACTGGACCTGAAGAATCGCGAGTTGAGCCGTAGAACGGCGCGCAACGCCCTGCTGCCGTCGCTCACGGCATACGGCTTTTATGCGGGCAACGGCACGGCGGGTGAGGTAAACCCGAAGTATTTCGATCCCACGGCTTCCACCTCCCTGCCGACAGGCTACGGCGGCGCGATCCAGAATGCATTGAACAACAACTCGCCTGAGTATCAGGTGGGCCTGGAAGTGAGCATCCCCCTGCGCAACCGGATTGCGAAGGCTGACCAGTATCGCACCGAGCTTGAATACAGGCAGTCGCAGGTCTATCTGGAGGAACTGAAAAAACGAATCCGAATCGAGGTACGCAATGCCCGTTATGCGCTGGAGCAGGGCGCCAGCCGGGTGGGAGCCGCCCGCAAGGCGCGTGACCTTGCGCAGCGCACATTCGATATTATGCAGAAGGAGCAAAAGCTTGGCGCGGGGTCAAACCAGCAGACGCTGGCGGCCGAACATGATCTGGCTCTGGCTGATTCGGCTCTGGTGACCGCGGAGACCGCATACGAAAAGGCACGTATCGAGATGCGGCGCGCAACAGGAACGGTACTTGAATCGTATGGCATCTCGATTGCCGATGCGCGGACAGGCACAGTGGAGGCGAGCCATCTCCAGTAAGAAGGAGCGCTTTCGGGTGCTGGTCGCCGACGATCAGCCGCATATTCTTGAGGCAATCGAACTCCTGCTCAAGCCGCAGGGCATTCAGGTGGATTGTGTACGCTCGCCGCATTTTCTGCTTGAGGCGCTGGGGCAGGGCGACTATGACGTACTGCTCATAGACCTGAACTACACGCGCGATACCACCTCTGGCCGTGAGGGGCTGGACCTATTGGCCCAACTGCAGGAGATCGACTCGCATCTGCCGATTATTGTGATGACGGCATGGGGCAACATCGACCTGGCCGTCGAGAGTATCAAGCGCGGCGCGCGGGATTTTATTCAAAAGCCATGGGAAAACGATCGTCTGCTCAATCTCGTGCGAGTGCATGCCGAACTGCACCAGGCACTGCGGCAGGCACGCCGGCTTGAGCTGGAGAACCGGCTGCTTCGTGCTGAGGGCATGCCCGATTTTATCGCCGGCTCCCCGGCGATGCAGCCTGTGCTTGAGCTGATCGCTCAGGTGGGTCCGGCGGATGCAAACGTGCTCATCACCGGAGAGCACGGCACGGGCAAGGAGATTGTGGCAAAACTTCTGCATGCCGCATCGCCGCGCGCGCGCATGCCGCTGGTGGCCGTGAACGCGGGGGGACTGCCGGAGGGTACCTTTGAAAGTGAAATCTTTGGTCACGTGAAGGGCGCGTTCACGGATGCGCGGGTTGACCGTGTTGGAAGGTTCGAGCTGGCCAATGGCGGCACTCTGTTTCTGGATGAGATTGCCAATGTCCCGCTGCGCCAGCAGGCCAAGTTGTTGCGCGTGCTCGAAACCGGCGATCTTGAACGTGTCGGATCGTCGCAGACCCGGCGCGTGGACGTCCGTGTTCTGTCTGCCACGAACGTGAATCTGCATGAGGAGGCGGCAGCAGGCAATTTTCGTGAAGACCTGCTCTTCCGCATCAACACCGTCGAAATTCATTTGCCTCCGCTGCGCGAGCGGCGTGAGGACATTCCGCTGCTGGCCACGCACTTTCTCAATCACAACCGGGCCCGCTATCGCAAGCAGGTGACGGGATTCTCATCGTCGGCCATGGAGCAGATGATGCAGTACTCCTGGCCAGGTAATGTGCGAGAACTGGAGCACACCGTGGAGCGCGCGGTTCTCCTGTGCCGGGGAGATGAGATCAAGCCCGGCAATCTTGCCGTCGCCTCCACAAGAGCCAACAGCAAGGCATTCGACAACATGAGCATCGACGAGGTTGAAGAGCTTCTCATTCGCAAGACACTGCGCCGATGCGACGGCAATATCTCCCAGGCGGCTGAGGCCCTTGGCCTGAGCCGCTCGGCGCTTTATCGCCGCATTGAAAAATATGGCCTATGAGCACAAGACGCGCAGGAGGAAGCGGCCGATCGTACGCCGAGTCTGGCTGTACAGTCTGCTGCTCACTCTGCCCGCACTGGCGTTGGCTCTGGCACTGCTCATCTCGCACCGGACTTCGCTATTAACCACATTCTTTGTCGTCGCTGCCCTCCTGATCTACGCGGCTTTGGTTACCGCGTCTCTGGTTGAACTTCTCACCCGCCCGCTGCAGACGCTGTTTAATGTGATCTCATCACTGCGTGAAGGGGACTACTCGTTCCGCGCGCGAGGCGCCGGCTCGCCGGATGCATTCGGTGAATTGGCGGGCGAGGTGAATGCTCTTGCGGATATTTTGCAGAGGCAACGAGTAAGGAGCCTGGAGGCGACGGCTCTTCTGGCGCGCATTCTGGAGGTGATGAATGCACCGCTGTTTGCGTTCGACCGGGAGGAGGTCCTTCAGCTGGCGAATGCGGCAGGGGCTCAACTGTTGGGGCGTCCACTGGCACGATGCCTTGGGCGTACAGCCGAGGAGGTTGGCCTCGTGAGCCTGTTGACCGCTCCTGACGAGAGTCTGCACTCATTTGGCGCGCGTCCTGCCCGCTGGCTGCTGCGCAAGGCGTCGTTTCGCCAGGAGGGAATTCCGCATACGCTATTGCTGCTTGCGGATGTGAGCCAGCCCCTGCGCGAGGAAGAGCAGGCTGCGTGGAAGCGGCTGATTCGCGTGCTTGGCCATGAACTGTCGAATTCGCTGGCGCCGATCAAGTCCATCGCTGGAAGCCTTCTTGACCGTGCCGGGCTCATTGAAACCGGGGATCTGGCGCGCGACTTTCAGCGCGGTCTGGGCGTGATTGAGGGCCGCGCTGAGTCACTCCATCGTTTCGTGCAGTCCTATCGGGTGCTGGCGCAGTTGCCTCCGCCCCGGCTTAAGCCGGTCCAGATTCCTGAACTGCTGGAACGAATATCGCCGCTGGAGCGTCGAGTCCCAGTATCGCTTGGCTCCGGGCCACCGGCGACTGTGAATGCCGATCCTGACCAGCTTGAACAGATGCTGATCAACCTGCTCGCCAACGCAGCCGATGCATCGCTCGAGAATGGCAGAAAGCCGGTGCGCATTTTCTGGCAGGTGTCAGAATCAAACGTGTTGGTGACAATTGAAGACAGCGGTCCCGGCATCGCAAACAGTGAGAACCTGTTTGTGCCCTTCTATACGACAAAATCGAAAGGGAGCGGGGTCGGGCTGGCCCTTGCCCAGCAGATTGCACGCGCTCATGGCGGAGAGATTCAACTGACCAACCGTGAGGGTGGAGAGGGAGCGCAGGCAATCGTGCGGCTTCCGCTGGAATAGCCGAACAGCGGGGGTGATTGACGACGGCAGTTCGCGAAAGGGATAGTGTCAGTTGGTGAAGGTAACGCAGTGGCCAGGCGCATCGCAGACGCACCGTGGTCAGGTTCAAGGTACTGCCCAATCTGATTTGTGCAGTTTCAATGCCGGGTCAGTTGGAAGGCTCGCGCAGTGGCAGGGTCATGCGGATGGTCTTGCCCTCCTGAATGTCATAGATGGCATCAGCTCTGACGTTGTGGAATGTCTGTACCATGCCGCTGGGCCATCTGACTTTAATTGACCTGATGACAGTATTATCCCCAAGGCCAAAGTGAAGTCGTGAATCGCTGGTGGATAGATAGCTGCTGCCTGCGCTCACCTCACCAATCTGCTTCATGTCGGCTGTAGTAACGGTCACCCGGGCGCCAATCGCCTCCTTGTTGCTTTTCACGCCAATCAAGTGGATCAATATGCGGTGATTGGTGTTGTGGGTGTCATTGAGAAACAGCGTGGGCGGTCTCCCAACGTTAAAGACCACTACATCGATGTAGCCATCATTATTCACATCTCCAAAGGCGGTTCCACGCCGCGACTCAAGACGGCCATCATTCAGCCCGGCGTCATTTGCAATCTCGTCGAAGGATTGGCCGCCCATGTTATGGAATAGCTCGATCGGTTCGACGAACCTTGGCTCATTGGTCAATGCATCCAGCAGCGATGAGAAGTTTCCTGAAACCATCAGGATGTCGAGCCAGCCGTCATTATCAAAGTCGCCAAAACCGGCTCCCCATTTGATGGGAGTAAATGTCTTTGCGGCGATGCCGGTTCTCGGCGCGATGTCAATGAACTCTCCGCCGCCCCGATTCCAAAACAGGCTGGCTGGTTGACTGCCATATCGGGTGACGAAAAGGTCGAGCCTGCCGTCGTGGTCAAAGTCGCCAAAGTCAGCCGCCATATTGCCGTAAATCTGGCCATTGTCGCCGGCCGCCGTTCCTGACGCAAATCCATTGTCCTCGAAGGTGCCGTTCTTCAGGTTGTGATAGAGAAAGTTGTATCCGCCATCATTGGTGACAAACAGGTCAGGCCAGCCATCATCGTCATAATCCGCCCATGCAACGCCCATTCCATGCAGTTTGCGTGGGTCGCTCACGCCAGCCTTCTTTGAAACATCTTCAAAGGTTCCGTCACCTCGATTCCTGAACAAGAGGTCTGATTCCCCCGCCATATTGTCTGGTCCTTCGACGAGGACTCCGCGGTACGCGAATGTGGTCGGTGGTGGAAGGTGATGAACGTCAGTGGAGATGTATCGTGCGACAAACAAATCAACGTATCCGTCGCGGTCATAGTCAGCCCAAGCCGCACCGGCGCTGAACCCGTCCACTGCGACTCCGGCTTTGGCCGTCACGTCCTTGAACTTGCACCCTCCCAGGTTGCGATAGAGAACATTGTGGCCATAGCCTGTAACGTACATGTCGGGCAGGCCATCATTGTCAAAATCGGCAATCGCGAGGCCGGTAGCCCAGCCCTTTGTCAGTAGGCCGGAGGACTTAGTGACATCCGTAAAATGTATTTTCCCAGGTGCGCCGTCCTGTTCATACAGCGTGACCATGAGATCGCCGCCGGAAAGATAGCGCTGGATGGAAGAATCGTTGACGACGGCAATGTCGAGCCTGCCATCGCCATTGCAATCAAAGAGGGCCACTCCTCCACCATTCATCGTGTCAACGATGTATCGCCTCTCAGTGGTGGTTTGCGGAACCGTAGTGAGTCCCGCCTGACTGGATATGTCTCGAAAGTGGATGGGACGCCGGACAGGCTGCTGCAGAGAGGATGGAGTCTGCCTTGTAGTGTCAAATTTGCCGGGAGCTGTGAGCGTGTGCGGAGGTCCGTTCTCCGGGCGAGATGTCTGCGCCGATGCGCTCAATGGCAACAGAGTTCCGAGGAGCGCGATCAAAAAGAGAAACATAGACTCAACTGCACTTTAGCACAGGAGAACCTTTTGTACTGGCTGCCGACTTTCCGCTGATAGGCAGTTAATATCTTCGTTGTCGACGCCGGAAGTGACCACTTCGCCCTACAATCTCACAAGGCTGACAAGGAGCGAGCATGAGCTGCAGGCAGGAGGAAGCATGAGTCGAAGCGTTGTAGTTCTGGGAGCTGGAAGAGTAGGCAAAGTCATCTCCGCGGACTTGTCGAACGAATTTGACGTAACCTGCGCGGACGTTAATTCGGGTGCGCTGGGTGCGCTGTCGTCTCGCCATCGGGTGAGGACGCGGACTGCAGATCTCAACGATGCGGCTGCCGTGAGTGAACTGGTTCGCGATACGGACCTTGTTGTCTGTGCAGTGCCAGGGCACATGGGCTTTCATACGTTGAAAACGGTCATAGAGAGTGGCAGAGATGTTGTTGATCTGTCCTTCTTTCCAGAAGACGCATTTGCGCTCAATGACCTGGCCATTCGCAATAATGTGACGGCAGCGGTGGACTGCGGCGTTGCTCCAGGCACGCCTGACTTTCTAGCAGGTTATCATGCCGGGCAGATGCAGATTCAGACATTCGAGTTCATGGTTGGCGGGCTTCATTTCAACCGTACCGGGCCTGATCAGTACCTGCCGACATTCTCTCCTTCAGATGTGTGGGAGGAATATACCCGTCCCGCACGTTATGTGACGGGCGGCGAGGTGGTCACCATGCCGCCCTTGTCGGAACCGGAGATGGTTGAATTCCGGATCGGTGGCCATGAGCTTCGGCTTGAAGCCTTCAACACCGATGGTCTGCGCACCCTTATCACGACAATGAAGGGCCGGATTCCTGACATGAGGGAGAAGACCCTGCGTTTTCCCGGTCACATCGCCTACATCAGGGCGTTGCAGGAGAGCGGAAGGACATGGATTCCGGACAGGTGGACGCCCAAAGACGACGAAGATGAGTTCACCATCATGCGCATCAACCTGAGTGGAATGCAGGAAGGACGAGCGACAAAGATTCACTACACACTATTCGTCACATACGACAGTGAGACCGGGATGAGTTCGATGTCGCGGGCAACCGGCCACTCCTGCGCGGCGGTTGCACGTTGCATTCTCGACGGCGCCTATAAGCGGCCGGGAATATCACCTCCGTCCTACATCGGAGAAGCGCCGGGATGCGCAGAGCGCATCTTCTCGCACCTGAGAACCCGCAAGATCATCTTCGAGCGTAATGACGAAGACGGTCATTGAGCGAGGGCTGATGTAAATAGCTTCGTGAGATGAGGCTGGCAGGACAAGCGCAGATCGATGGATGCTGCGGGCCGGAGTGTGAATAGAACTGGCGGCCGGGATATGCTCGCACATCCTCAGCGCCTGGAGATGACATTGGCTGTGTGCATATGAGCGGGTGTAGCACTGGCAAGCCTGTCTTCCGGGTCCACGCCGAGCCAGGCGATCGCCCCGGCCACCGCAAGCAAGGCCGCGACGAGGAACGAAGTCGTCCAGCCAAATCGCTGTGCAATCCAGTGCGTGAGTGAAGCTGTGAGCGCGCCGCCGATCTTGCCCGCTCACGTTTCGCAGATACTCCCGTGCAGGATTCGCCTTCAACGCATTAGAAGCAGAAGCAACCTGTTTCCTGAGCCAGAACTCTACCGTGCGGTCCCGCGCCAACAGAACGCACGTCCATCCCGGGCCACTTCGCTCTCTGTCGCATATTCTCCCGCCGCCACCTTCGCGCGAACAAGGTCTGCCATCCCATTCAGCAAATGATACTTATTTGATGCGTCAAGCGCATGACCACCTCAATAGGATTCAATCCTATTGAATCATAAATATATATTTGAGAAGTCTACTCGAGACAATTGATACTCCGGATTCTCGATTCCTCATTCAAACTGGCTCAGATCCGTGTCCGGCGCTGGATGCCCCAGCGAGCGGCAGATAGCAACAATCTGGCCCTTGTGATGAAATGCATGCGTCAGGACATGGTGAATCACAAACGCCGGTGTCCGAATTTCGATACCCCCATCGGGAAATCGCAGCTCCGTATCGGCATTCAGCTTTTCATCCGTCAGCCTCGACAGATACGCATGCGTCCCCCCGCTGGCCTCTTGTTGTAAGCGTCTTGCCTCCACGGCCGTTGGAAATTCAACCGTCGTGCGGTCAACATAAGGAAGCCCCTGCAACCTGTAAACCCACACTCTCTCGCAGTTGAAGACATGGACTACTTGATCGCGCAGCGTCCGAAAGCCAAAGATCGGTACTTCCCGCACATAATCGCTTTCCGGAAGTGTCGCCAGGTGGTCCAAGGCTGCATCCAGACACCTGTGCGTCCAGCGATGAAGCTTCCGGACACCATCAACAGTAAACATCTGTTTATCCTCACGACCATGATAGGGCACAAGATCCGGGTGCCCTGCTCAAGCGTTGCATCGGCTTGAGACGGAAACCCAGTCCGCTACTTCCCATCAGCAAATCCCAGCCCGCCTCACTACATCCAGGCCTGGCGTCAACTCGGCAAACCGTCACCCTGCATCCGACCACGGTGCCTGCTCCACCGTCCGTACCGACGCGCTCAGCCAGCGCCGCGCCGCTGATCCGCGTCTGGCGGAGCATGCTGATCGGGATTCCGCCGCATATCCCGGTGCCGCGCGCGGTGCAGTACAAGAAGGAGAAAAGTTCGTACAAACTGTTAAGCGAATACGCGGGATTGCGAAGCGACATATCCAGGAGCACAAGCCTCTGGAACCGGATGATGACTTCAACATGGTGTAATCGGCCGCATGGCCGATCAATCCGGCTTCCAGCCGTAACGCGAAGCCGCCACCTGCGAGGCGGTGGAGAACTCATATCGTTTGTGAGAGGGAGCCGGCAGGACGAAGCACAGATCGATGGACGCTGCCTGCCGAGCGTGAACAGAACCGGCAGCCGGGAGGCTCTTGCTTATCTTCAACGCCGAAAGAGGACATCGGCCGTGGGCTCTTGAGCCGGTGTGGCGTTGACGAGCCTGCTTTCCGGGTCCACGCCGAGCCAGGCGATCGCCCCGGCCACCGCAAGCAAGGCCGCGACGAGGAACGAAGTCGTCCAGCCAAATCGCTGTGCAATCCAGGGCGTGAGTGAAGCTGTGAGCGCACCGCCAATCTGGCATCCCATGTTCATTACACCGGAAACCACACCGGCACTATGTCCGGCTATATCGGCAGAAACAGCCCAGAATGCACTCTGAGAGATGTACAGCACTCCCGCACCGGCGGCCAACGTCATGGCAGCCAGCGGCGCGCTGGCAACGCGGGAGCCAATCACCAGCAGCGCCGCGGTGAGCACAAACGCCGCGAAACCCGGCAAACAGCGGCCGGCGCGCAATCCGTGGCGCGCCGCAATCCAATCTCCGAGCACCCCGCCGGCAAAGCAGAAAACCGTCATGGCGATGAAGGGAAACATGGTGTAGAACGCGCTCGCCTTCAGGTCGAGTCCGCGCGCCTGGGCCATGTACATGAAGAACCAGCCCAGAAAAATCCAGGCGACGTAGCCGAAGGTGAAATAGGTAAATGTGAGCAGCACAAGCGTGCGGCTGCTGAAGATTGCTCTCCACGGAACACCTGATGCGATCCCCGAACCCTCAGTGGCGTTGGCGAGTCCTTCATGGATTGTGCGAAGTTCGTCAGCGGAGACACGGGGGTGTGATTCAGGCGTGTCGCGCGCGAGGTAATACCAGACGATACCGGCGGCTACGCCGATGGCCGCGCTGAACCAGAAGGAGGCGCGCCAGCCGTAACCGGCGATAATGGCCGCCAGCAATGGAGGCGTCAAGCCGGCGCCGGCTCCCACTCCAGCGAAGATGATGCCGTTGACGGTGCCACGCTCACTTACTGGGATCCATTTGGTGACAAATTGGTTTGAGGCCGGATAGATGATCGCCTCGCCAATGCCTAGAGCGACTCGGACAGTAATCAAAATCCATAGCGCGCCACTTATCCGAGCGGGAACCATGGCGGTGGCAAGCGTAAACACGCCCCACCAGAGCACCCCGAGTGTGAGGGCCCGGCGCGGCCCCAGGCGCACTGCCGCCCATCCGGCAAAGATCTGGGACGCGGCGTATCCAACCAGAAATGCGCTGATAATCCAGCCTAACCGGACGTTGTCGAGTCCGTAGTCAGCGCGAATCTGGGGTCCGGCGATGGAGACATTGGTGCGGTCAAGAAATGCAATGGCGCTGAGGATGAAGATCCAAAACACCAATCCAGTACGCACTGACAACCTGCCCGTCATAGGAAGGCTCCAATCCCGGAACTTGGCTGGCCGCCTGCCAGCTGTAGGAATTTTTCTTTGCAGTCGAGCATACCCTGCGCCGAAGTTCTGTTGAAAATCATTTATGCCACCCCGGTCATCTTCCGGCAGGCCGCGGGCGGCTCGTCTGCCGCGTTCTGCCAGGAGCGCCGATACCCGACTCAAAAGAAAGCACTTTTCACCTACTCCATCAGGACGGATTTTCCTCGATGACGGCGGGGAGCCAATGTCTCATTGACAAAGCATAAATCGCTTTTGTAAGCTTCGCCGCCTCCGGAGATTTTTGTCTGAAGACCGCCTGAATTTTTCACAAGGTGGTCTGAGCGGTAAACGATTGCCAGCCCGAAACCTATCCCGGTGGGGAAAGAAAGGCTCCCGACCTCATGACTCAATTTTCACGAAGATCTGTGCTCAAGGGCGCAGCACTCCAGGCATTGGGAACGCTCTCTGTTTTTTCGCTTCCTGCATTGGCTGAAGCCATCGAAACCAACAGCAGTCCTCTTCAACGGCCCAAACTGAAGATTACCGATGTCCGCACCGCGCAGGTTCGCGTGCACGGGCCGCAGACGCACGTGAGGATCTACACCGACCAGGGCATCTATGGTCAGGGGGAATGCACCGATGCCGCGGTGGGGGCCGCGCCGCTGATTCGCGGCTGGCGGCGTATGCTCATCGGCCAGAATCCTCTGAACGTAGAGCCTATCTGGGAGAGGATTCGCACCATGGGCATCTTTGCAGGAGCGCAGGGCGGGCAATATACAACCGCGCTCTCAGGCGTCGAAATCGCCCTGTGGGACCTGGCAGGCAAGGCGCTCGGACTACCCATTTATCAACTACTGGGCGGAAAGTTCCGAGATCAGGTGCGAATCTACTGCGACTCCGACATGGAAGACCCGACCGGACCCGAGGCAGACCGGAAGTTGCCGTGGATCAGGGAACAGGGCTTTACGGCGATGAAGATCGACCTGGACGATGCCAGTGATCCCGCCCGATGGGACAGGTACAACTGGACGGCAACGAATGGGGAGATTGACCGGATTGTGAAGTGGGTCTCTCATGTGCGCGAGGCCATCCCGGCCGATATGGCTCTGTGCTGCGACATGCACGGCCGTTACGATGCCGGCACGGGCAAGCGGGTGGCTAAGGCGCTGGAACCGTTCAAGCTGATGTGGCTTGAAGAGCCATGCCCCGCGGAGGACGTGGATGCGATGGCGGATATTCGGCACTCAACCTCCACTCCCATTGCTTGCGGCGAAAACCTCTATATGCGCTGGGGCTATCGCGAGCTGCTGCAGAAGCAGGCGGTCGATATCATCCAGCCTGATTTTCAAAAGGTGGGCGGGCTGGCGGAGGCGCAAAGGGTCGCCAACCTGGCGCAGACCTTCTATGTGCCACTCGCCCCGCACTGTGTTGTTTCACCGATTGGGCAAATGGCCACCGCGCATGCGTGCGCCACTTTTCCCAACTTTCTGGTGCAGGAGTGGCATTGGATCAACTTCCCTGACTACTGGACGAATTGGGTTAAGGAAGGCCAGATTATTGTGAAGGGTTTTATCTCTCCGCCTGACCGGCCGGGCATCGGGTTGGAGATGAATGAGGAAGTGGCAAAAAAGGCTCAGATTCCCGGCACTCCGTGGTTCGAACCCGGGCAGTAGGAAGATGCGGCAGTTTGTCAGGTTGTGAGGGACGAGACGATGCGCAGATTGATTACAGGTATCCTGGCGGGAGCGGCTGTGCTGCTCGCGGCCCCGGCAACCATGCCGGCGGCGCAGAATGCTTCAGCGGCGCCGAGCGGGCCGGCCAGTGCCGCATCGGAGTGGCATGGCGAGTTTTTCACGCGTGAAGATGTAATCCGCTATACCCCTGACTGGCACGGCGAGAGATTTCCCGATGGGCGGCCCAAGGTGCCGGATGACGTTCTGGATCGCATGAAGAAGGTCACTCTGGAGGAGGCGTGGGCGACCCTGCGGGAGGCGGGCTTCCTGCACCAGTACGAAGATGGCTGGTATCTCATTCATCCCGGCCAGATCCTGGTGGGAAGGGCGTTGACAGCGGCGTGGATGCCGGGAAGGCCCGATATTGAAAAGGTGATTGAAGATCAGGGAAAACGTGATCACCGCATCGGGGGTACGAACGCATGGCCTGTGGATATGCTGCAGCCTCGCGATGTGTATGTGTGTGATCACTTCGGGCTCAAGGTGGATGGGCCGTCCATCGGCGACAACGTGGGTAACGCGATCTACGCGCGCAGCGGGAATGGAATTGTTTATGACGGCGCGGTGCGCGATATCAACGGACTTGACCAGTTGCCGAACTTTACTTCGTTTGTTCGCTCCTATGACCCCTCCCACCACTTTGGGTCCCTGGCCAGCGGAAAACTGCTCAACTCGACCATGGTAAGCATCAACGGGCCAACGCGCATCGGACATGTGCTGGTGATGCCGGGCGATGTTGTGCTGGGCAGGAACGGCGGTGTGATCTTCATTCCACCGCAGCTCGCCGAGCGGGTTGTCCGGGAGTCAGAGCGGACGCGCCTCGAAGACATGTTTGGCCATCAGCGCCTGAGAGAGGAAAAATACACGGCGGGCCAGATTGACGCAAAGTGGTCTGCGGCCATTGAAGCGGACTATCACCAATGGTTGAGAGAGAATCAGGACCATCTCCCCGTGCCCA
>DASSHM010000009.1:0-16127 GCA_035692885.1 Occallatibacter sp. | reverse complement strand
GAGTTGGAGGGGCCGGGCATGATCCACCCATCGAGCAATGCCAGCAGAAAACAAAGCAGGGCAGCGCTGATGAGGCGCCCACGTCTCCTCAGGGCAACGTCACCGCGCCAGTGAAGACCGGCGAGCAGACTCTTGTGCCAGAGCAGGGGGAATACCACCAGACTGAAGCCGAAGGTGATGACATAAAAGATGCCCTCACTGCCCAAGGTGTAATGAATGTCAGTGAGAGCCTGGGTGACGCTCTGAATTCCGAAAAGATGAAAGTGCAGTGCGAGCCGGGCGACGACACTGGTACAGAACAGCCCACTCATCGAGAGCAGAATGAGGACACCGACATGGCCCAGATGAGGGATGCGCTCCTGGTGGATCGGATCGGGCTCGAAGATGTCATGAAAGATGGCCGGTTCGACGTGACCGGAGCTGAAAGCGGAAATGAAGTCTGACTTTGAGTTTGTGGCAGGCACGTCCGTTTCCCCGGTTGATGAAAGACGTTCTGCCTGTTCATCGGCGGGTGGTTCTGATGCGTCAAAGACTGCCCGTGTGTTTTCAATGCTGTCGGCTGGTTGCTGCACCTGATTCTGATCATCCGTTGAGTCAGGGTGGTGCTCAGGCGGCCACGTCATGGCTGCACCAGCTTCTTTTTTCTCGAGGCAGGTCTGCCTGCGGAGGGCTTTCTCGCGGCAAGAGCAGACTTCTCTTTCATCTCAGCTGTATCGATGGTGGGAGCCGGGCCTGACTCCTCAACCCAATCGCAGCGGTCGGCAGCGGTGAGGACGCCATTGCCCGATGCATAGTAACGGGCGAGAAACTTGCCCGTATGAGATCCGGGAATGGCCGCAATCTTCACCGGACGGCCCTCGCCCACCAGCCGCCCGCCCTCTTCCCCTCCGTCCGGGCCAAGATCGATGATCCAGTCGGCATTGCGGATGACGTCAAGGTTATGTTCGATGATGATGACGGAGTTGCCCAGGTCAGTGAGGCGGTGAAGCACCTCAAGCAGCTTGCGCACGTCGTCAAAGTGCAGGCCGGTGGTGGGCTCGTCGAGCATGTAGAGGGTGCGGCCAGTCTGGCGTTTGCTCAACTCACGGGCAAGCTTCATGCGCTGAGCTTCGCCGCCGGAGAGCGTGACTGCGCTTTGCCCAAGATGGACATATCCGAGACCCACATCCACCAGAGTTTGCAGCTTCTGGCGTACCTGGGGCACGTCGGCGAGCACGTTCAAGGCATCCTCGATGGTGAGGTCCAGAATGTCAGCAATCGAGTAGCCGTGGAATTTGACGGCAAGCGTCTCCTGATTGTAACGGCGGCCGCTGCATACCTCGCACTGCACGTACACGTCGGGCATGAAGTTCATTTCGATGCGTCGCTGCCCGTCTCCCTGGCAGGTCTCGCAGCGGCCACCGCTGACGTTGAAGCTGAAACGGCCGGGCTTGTAGCCCCGTTCCCGCGCCTCGGGCAGCATGGCAAAGAGATCGCGGATTGGGGAAAAAACCTGGGTATAGGTGGCCGGGTTGGAGCGTGGAGTACGGCCGATAGGCGACTGGTCAATGCGAATGACCTTGTCAACCTGGTCAGCCCCGGCCAGGGACTCGTGCGCGCCCGGCTCCTCTCGTGAACCATAAAGCTGCCGGGCAAGGGAACGGTAAAGGATGTCGTTGATCAGGGTGCTCTTGCCGCTGCCACTGACGCCGGTGACAACAGTCATCACGCCCAGGGGAATGCGGATGTTAATGTCGTGCAGATTATGCTCACGAGCTCCGTTGACCGTGAGCCATTTTCCGGTGAGCGCGCGAGGGTTTGAGCGCTGCAGAATCGTGGAGGCGCCGGAGAGATACCGTCCTGTGAGCGACTCTGCGCTCTCCATAATCTGCTTCGGCGTGCCCTGGGCCACAACGCGGCCGCCAAGACGGCCGGCGCCGGGTCCAAGGTCAAGAACGTAGTCCGCGTGGCGAATGGTATCTTCGTCATGCTCGACTACCAGGACTGTGTTGCCGAGGTCCCGCAGCTTCTTCAGCGCCTGGATAAGGCGGCTATTGTCACGCTGATGTAGCCCGATGGAGGGCTCATCAAGTACGTAAAGTACGCCGCGAAGACGTGAGCCAATCTGCGTGGCAAGGCGGATGCGCTGTCCCTCGCCGCCGGAAAGCGTGGCTGCATTGCGGTTGAGTGAAAGATAGCCGAGACCGACGGCGCAGAGAAACTCAAGGCGTTCAATGATCTCGCGACGAATTCGGTCGGCAATCAGTGCCTCGCGGGCCGTAAATGTGAGCTCGTAGGCGGCCGAGAGGGCGCGGTTAAGCGGCAGCGAGGTGAAGTCAGCGATGGAGAGGCCGCCGATCCTGACCGCAAGCGACTCAGGACGAAGCCGCCTGCCGCGGCACGCGGGGCACGGCGTTGCGGACATGTAACTCATCATGTACTCGCGATAGCCGTCACTGTGCGCCTCCTGCACCGAGTCTCGCAGGTAGGCGAGGATGCCGTGAAAGCCGGTCCGCGGCGCTTCGCCTTTGGGCGGGCCATAAACGAGGATGTGTTGCTGCTTTGTCGGCAACTCCTCAAATGGCGTCTTGAGGTTGATTTTGTAGCGATCAGCGGCCAGTTGGATAAGGCGGGCCAAATATTGGGAGGCCGAGCCTGGGCCCAGCCCACCGTCGAGCAGGGGCTTGGACCAGTCTGTAATGACCTTCGCGGGGTCGAAGTCGTAGAGGGATCCGAGACCGTGGCACTCCGGGCATGCGCCAAAGGCGGAGTTGAAAGAAAAGCTGCGGGGCTCCAGCTTGGGCACATCTAGCCCGCAGTCAGGGCACGCCATCGAAGACGAAAACAACTGCTCATCGCCCCCCGCGAAGGCCACGATGACCAGTCCGCTGGCCATCTGTAGCGCTTTGGCGACGGCGGCCTCAAGACGCTTTTCCACCGGGGTCTTGCCCGGTGCATGTGGCGCCGCGCCGGGCTGGGCTGCCTTGAGCAGGATGCGGTCGACAATGGCTTCGATGGTGTGGTTCTTGCGCTTGTCGAGCTCGGGCAGCTCTGAGAGGTCAAGAATTTCACCATCGATGCGCGCGCGAAAGCCCTGCTGGTCAATCTGTTCGAGCAGATCCTTGAATTCGCCCTTGCGTCCGCGGACAATGGGCGCCATGACGGTCGCGCGCTCGCCCTCGCCGCGCTGAAGGATGCGCTGGACAATCTGGTCGGCGGTCTGGCGGGCAATGGGGTGGCCGCAGTTGGGGCAGTGCGGGGCGCCCACCGAGGCGTAGAGCAGGCGAAGATAGTCGTAGATTTCCGTGATGGTGCCGACGGTGGAGCGGGGACTGCGGCTGGTGGTCTTCTGCTCAATGGAGATGGCCGGGCTAAGCCCCTCGATTGAGTCAACGTCGGGGCGCTCAATCTGGTCGAGGAACTGGCGTGCATAGGCGGAGAGAGTCTCAACGTAGCGGCGTTGGCCCTCGGCGTAGATGGTGTCAAAAGCCAGGGAACTCTTGCCGGATCCGGACAGTCCGGTGACCACGGTAAAGGTATTGCGGGGGATGCGCACGCTGATGTCGTGCAAGTTGTGCTGGCGTGCCCCGCGCACCGTAATGTGAGTGATGGGCATGGCTTGGTTCCAGTGAGGTGCGGTGGACGGTTACGCCAGGGTAATAGAGGACTTTCGGATTGCAACCCCCATGAGGTATTCTATTTGGCAATAGAAACAAGGGTCAACGCAGCCTTTTTTAGTGCCACTTTTCCACAGATGATTTTACTCTTGCCTGAGGGTTCTCCAGATTGCTGAAAACAGTGCAGTGCGGAGATAAACGCATGCGGCGAACTGAACCTGGGCAGGGTGAATAGTGGATTTTCTTAATTTGACGATGTTGGCTTGCGCCTCAGTGGGAGCGCTGGCGTTTGGCGTGCTGGCGGCTTATGGCATTTTCCGAGTAGGATTTGCCCTGCTTCGGCCTCCGAAAGAGCGCAGGTCGGCAAAGACGAGACCCGAGGCGGCAGGCGCCCTCTAAGGCGGATGAATTCCCGTCTCGACTGACCTCACCTGAGAAAGATACTTTGGGCCTATCTGCACCCATTGAGCGGTGGGTCGCGCTCAACGAACCATTGTTCTCATTCCAAGCAAGCTATTGTGGGTTGCTTCATCGTTTCCGTGTCAGTCCTGCGGACTGTCCGGCTGCTCCTGCTGTCCATTCTGTGGTTCTGTCTGCGTCTGTCGCTCGCGCATCTGCTCAGGAATTTGCTGTGACGGCCGCAACTGCATGCCGGGACGGTAGTTGAACCGGGGCTGTGGAACCGGGCCATGGGGAACCGTAGGCTGCTCCTCGTCAGGGCTTTCCGGATTCTCCACCTGCTCTTCCGGTGGAGCGACCTGGTAGGAATTCGCGGCGGGGTTGCCGGGAGAGCGTGGAGTAAGAACAATCTCGCGTGGTGTGCCGTGACCCTGATCCCCAACAAGAAGCACGTTGCAGCCCGAGCCGCTTAAGAGTTGGAGTACGACATCGCGTGCGGCCGCAGGGCCATACTCGCCAAAGACGCGCTGGTCCGGGCACGTGCCTTCAAGCTTTGTACCGGTAGCGGTGGCCACGTCGTCGAGAATCTGCCTCAAGCTGGAGTTGGAGGCCTGGACGCGCAGCCCGCTGCTGTTCCAGATGACGGTAGCCGGATCGGGGTTGCTGTTGGCTGGCCAGATGGGCGCTGGCGGCGCTGTCTGTTGCTCCGTGGCATGCCTTGCAGGGCCGGACGACCGGGCCACCGCAGAATGCACAGGGTGTTTCCAGCTTCGAGGCGGCTGGTTTGCCGCCGCCTGCGCGGCTGCCAGCGCGTCCGCTGGAGGGACAGCGCAGAACGCAGCAGAAAGGAGAGCGCTGGCGGCCCAGACGCCGAATTTCACCGGGCGGTACGGAGAATTCGACCGAAGTGTGACTGCTGTGCGCATCGGGGATCTGTTTGTGGCGGTTCGCAACACCCATTCACGACCAGCGAATACCGCTGTCTACTGTACTAGACTAGCAGTGACGCCTCGACGCTCATAAAAGGCGCCATACAGGGGGTAGCAGCAACGAATGCGCCGCTGGTGGAGAATCTGGATTGCCGGAGCCATTCTGGCGGCAGCGCCCGCGGGGGTACTGGCCGCAAGCTGCGTGACCCAGGCGGAATTGACTCCTCAGCAGCGCGATGAGCTGGCTGCCGCTGGGCAGGAAATCGCTCAAGCCATTGTGCAGCAGGACTTCAACACCCTGCATGGGGCGATGCTGCCGGCGTTGCAGGGGCAGTGGGATGGCATCCGGGCAGCGGTGGCGGGCGGCGCACCTTTGGTGAAGGGCGGTCAGGCACAATTGCGGAGCCTCTACCTTCTAGACAGCAGCTCTGTAAAGGCCCCGGCCGACACTGAATTCTTCTGCTCGAACGCAACCGGCTCGCTGACGGTGACCATTTCGATGCACGCTCTGCCACCGGGCAAGTATGCTGTGGTGCTGGCTGACGCCATTGGTGCGCCGCTGGGCGGGCAGATGGGCATTATCCTGGTGCGGGACGACAGCAGCACTCCTGCGGCGTGGAAGCTGGGCGGTGTCACGTTGCGTCAGGGAGCAATCGACGGGCATGACGGCGTGTGGTATTGGCAGCGCGCTCGGACACAGGCGGCAAGCAACGAGCAGTGGAGCGCATGGTACAGCTACGCGATGGCGCGATATCTGCTGCTGCCTGTGGATTTCATTTCGTCGCCCAACCTGGACAAACTGAATCTGGAGCAGTCGCAGATCAAGGATGGTCCCTCGAACGCATTTCCTATGACCGTCACCAGCGGGGAACGCTCCTGGAAGGTGAGTTCGCTGCAACTGGACACGACACTGCGCGAGGCCGACCTGCGCGTGACCTATGAGTCACTGGGAATTGTCGACCCGGCGGCGATGCGCACAGAGGCGGTGGCGGTGCTGGGAGCCATGCTGAAGGCCCGCCCGGAGCTGCGCAACAACTTTCACGGATTGTGGGCCTACGCCTCAAAGGATGGCAAGCTGACCCCCGTCATTGAGTTGCCCATGGCGCAGATTCCGCAGCAGACACAATAGTCCAGGCCTGCCGGCGTCATGCCGCCGGATTTTCCTGCAATGAAGCGACAGCGAAAGTAGGATGACATTGGCTGATTTGATTGATTTACGCTCTGACACCGTGACCCGGCCGACACCGGAGATGCGCGCGGCGATGGCCGCGGCGGAGGTTGGCGACGATGTCTATGGCGAAGACCCCACGGTAAACCTGCTGGAAAGACGGGCTGCGGAGGCATTTGGCCGCGAAGCTGCTCTGTTTGTGCCCACGGGCACGATGGGCAACCAGATTGCAATCCGTCTGCACACTCAACCGGGGCAGGAGGTGATCTGCGAGTCGCGGGCGCACATTCTGGACTGGGAGATGGCCACGACCGCGGTATTTTCCGGGTGCCTCATTCGCCCGGTTGCCACAGCGAACGGAACTCTGACCTGGAAAGACATTGAGCCTGTCATTTACGGGAGGGGAAATCTTCGTGCGGCAACGGGGCTGATTGAGCTTGAAAATACGGCCAATCTCGCGGGTGGACGAGTGAGCCCGCTGACTGCCATGGAAGAGGTCTGGACTGAGGCAAAGAAGCGCAAGCTGCCGGTTCACCTGGATGGAGCGCGCATCTTTAACGCGGCAATTGCACTTGGGGTGGACGTGAAGACCCTGACAAAGGGATTCGATACGGCCATGTTCTGCCTGTCGAAGGGATTGTGCGCGCCGGTGGGTTCGATGCTGGTGGGTTCGGCTGAGCTGATGGCGCAGGCGCGCATCTATCGCAAGGCTCTGGGCGGGGGCATGCGTCAGGCCGGGGTGCTGACCGCTGCGGGGCTGATTGCGCTGGAGCTGATGCCGGGGAGGCTGCATGAGGACCACGTCAACGCGCGTCTGCTGGCCGATGCACTGGCCGCCATTCAGGGCGTCTCAATTGACCCGGCGACGGTTGAGACCAACATCGTAATTTTCAGGCTGACGGGCGGGCTGAAGGCCGTCGATCTGGTGACGCGGTTGAAGAGACGTGGTGTTCTGGCCAGCGAGGTTGCGCCAGATTCAATTCGTCTGGTCACACACCACGATGTGGATCGAGCGGCGTGCGTGACCGCCGTGAAGGCGCTGGAGGAAGAGATTACCTCCGCAAAGCCGGTTTAGCCTGCTGAGGCGGAGACCCGCGTTGGCGCAAGGCTGAAGTCGGCATAGACGAACGTGCCACGCTGGACGGCCTCGCCGGGCTCAATGGGGAGTGGCTGCTCGAAGCTCGGGCCCGCATAGACGCAGGTGTGGAACTCGCCGCGCTCTCCGCACGGGTCAACATCCGCGGGCAGGTCATTCAGAAGCGATGCATCAAAATCACGTCCGCAAAAGGATGCTGGCAACTGGCCGGTGTCAACACAGACGAGCTTCGCGCGAAGTCCGGTTTCAATCATCGTGTGTGCAAGAGCCCCGGTAGGGAGACCCCAGAGCGGGAATATGGGCTCAATGCCGGTGGACTTCAGTTGCTCTTCGCGGTAGGCGCGGATGTCATTGAGGAAGAGGTCCCCGAATGCGATGGCATCAACACGCGCCGCGACTGCCCGCTGGATGGCCTCGTTCATCCGCTCTTCGTAGGTGGCGTTCGAACAAGGCCACGGTAGGGGAATGATCCACAGTGGCAGGCGGAGGGCGGCAGATTGAGCCTCAAGAACGCTACGGCGCGTTCCGTGCATGGCAACGCGATCGAACTCACTGTTGATCGTTACGAGGAGGCCGGCGACCTCGACTCCCGGCTGCTGGCGGAGAAGGTGGAGGGCCCAGGCGCTGTCTTTGCCACTGCTCCATGAGAGTAGAACCCGCTTCACCCACCCATGATATCCAATTGCCGCATGCGTTAGCTGATTTCAATCACGTCGGATGAAGCAGCCGCGGCAGCTTCGGCGCGCTGCATCAACTTTTGCGCAACGTTGAAGAACTCAGCGGCCTGGGGGCTCTTTGGACCCGCGAGAGCTACGGGCAGGCCGCGGTCGCCACCCTCGCGGATTGCTGGGATGAGCTCAATGGAGCCGAGGAATGGGATATTGAACTGCTGTGCCGTCCGCTCCGCGCCGCCTTTGGAGAAAATATCGATGATTTCGTGGCAATGAGGGCAGGTGAAGTGGCTCATGTTTTCAATCATGCCCAGCACCTCGACATTTACCTGCGCAAACATTTCCAGGGCCTTGCGCGCGTCCTGTAGGCTCACGTCGCTGGGCGTGGAGACGACCACCGCCCCGGTGAGGGGGACGGTCTGTACCAGCGAAATAACCACGTCACCGGTGCCCGGCGGCAGGTCAACAATGAGATAGTCAACCTCGCCCCAGGCCACCTGCTGCAGAAACTGGCGAATGATCTGGTGGAGCATGGGTCCGCGCATGACAAGGGGCTTGTCTCCGGGCGACAGATAGCCGATGGAGATGCTCTTAATGCCGTGCGTCTCGTTGGGCTGAATCTGATTGTCGGCCCCGACACGCGGCTGCTGGGTTGATCCAAGCATCAGGGGCACATTGGGGCCGTAGATATCGGCGTCGATAAGGCCCACGCGTTGTCCGAGGCGCGAGAGGGCAATGGCCAGGTTGACGGCAATCGTGGTCTTTCCCACGCCGCCCTTGCCGGAGCCGACGGCGATGATCTTGGATACGCCCGGCAATGCGACGGGCGAAGGCATGGCATGTGAGTGAGCCATGATGTGGAGTCTCTCCTTCAGGTCTTGTGGACCTGCGTTGTGGTCCTCGGTGAATGTCTATGGTGTAGCAGCAGGCTCGTTCTTGAACTTTTCTGCCTGCTCGCGGCGTTCGCTTTCGCGCCGGGCACCTTCAGCCTCGCGATATTCGCGCCGCCGCAGGGCATCAATGTAACGGCGCTGTTCGCTGGGGGTTTCCGGCAGCACCTGCGGAACCCGTATCGGGTGGCCCCTTTCGTCAATGGCGACAAAAACGAGATAGGCGCTTGCGACATGCAGCAGCACGCCCGTTTGCGGATGTTCGACCCAGACCTTGACGCCCACCTCCAGCGAAGTGGTAAAGGCGCGGTTGACGCTGGACTTGAGAATCAGCAGATCGCCAACATTCACCGGCTGGATAATGTCGATGTGATCCATCGCCGCGGTGACAACATGGCAGCGGGTGTGGCGATAGGCGGCGATCGCGCCGGTCAGGTCAATAAAGTGCATGAGGCGGCCGCCGAGCAGATTTCCCAGGGTATTAGCGTCGTTGGGCAGAATCAGCTCAGTCATCTCGGACTGCGTGCTGGCCACGGTGCGCGCAGTCGGGTTGGATTCATTGGAACTCATGGTGCGGCTTGCTCCATTCATGGCCAGTCAGCCGATAGTCATTCGTCGCCCGCTACAATGGGACTGGGCGTGACGGCCCGGCGAAGCGCCATTTCCAGTTTCGGCAATCCTCGCCAATTAAGCAAATGCTCCGTGGGATTCTCTGTGAGGACAGTGAGTTATGGACAAGATTGCAGGACTGAAAGAGATTCTTGCACTGGATGGGAAGAGCAGCCTGGCGCGCTACGGGCTGGCCATGGAGCTGGCCGGGCAGGGCAAAACAGACGAGGCACTGCGGGAGTTTGCCACGCTGCAAGCCAATGATCCGAACTATTCAGCCGCCTACTTTATGGCTGCGCAGACGCTGGCCAGGGTGGGCCGCATGCCCGAGGCCATTGAGCAGTTGAGGAGAGGCATCGAGTGCGCCCGCGGAACAGGCAACAGCCATGCGCTCAGCGAGATGCAGGCGATGCTGGACGACCTGGACCGCTGATCCGCCGGGATCGCAGGCCAGTGCATGAGCAGGTGCCGAGGCGGCTGCCGGTGAGTCAGGTTTCCCAGCCGGTGTCAGCAAGGCCGGGTCTATACTGTTGATATGCCGAAGTATTCCATCGTTGTTCCTTTTCATAATGAAGAGGAAAACGTCACCGTCCTTTATGCCCGCCTGAAGCAGGTGATGGAACAGGTTGGCGACAGCTTTGAGCTGGTACTGGTCGATGACGGGTCAAACGACCGCACCTACAAGTTGCTGGAGGAGATTGCCGCGGTGGACAGCCGCGTTCTGGTGGTGAAGCTGCGCCGGAACTTTGGACAGACCTCTGCGCTGGCCGCAGGCTTTGACCACGCCTCAGGCGAGTTTATCTTTGCCATGGATGGCGACCTGCAGCACGATCCCAATGAGATTCCGGGGTTCATCGAGAAGCTGGAAGAGGGTTACGACGTTGTGTCGGGTTGGCGCAAAGAGCGCATTGATAACTTTGTAATGAGGCGGATACCATCACGCTGCGCCAACTGGCTGATGGCCAGGCTATCCGGCGTTGATATTCACGACTTCGGCACCACGTTCAAAGCGTATCGCCGCGAGGTGATCACCAACATACCGCTCTACGGCGAGATGCACCGGTTTATTCCTGCGCTGGCGAGCTGGTATGGCGCGTCAATCTGTGAGATTCCGATCAGGAACGTGCATCGCGAGCGTGGCAGGAGCCACTATGGCATCGGGCGCACCTTTCGCGTGTTCTTTGACCTGCTCACCATCCGCTTTCTGCTCAGGTATATGAGCAGGCCGCTGCACTTCTTTGGCAGCTTGGGAGCGTTGAGCATCCTGGCTGGCGGCGCGTTCTCCGCGACGCTGCTGGGGATGAAGATCCTGCATCCGGCCCAGAATGTGATGGACCAGCATGCTCCTATTTTCGTGATTGCGGGCGTGCTGATTCTGGCTGGAATTCAACTGCTCGCCATCGGGCTGCTGGGCGAGCTGCAGGTGCGGCACTATTACACCGCTCAGCAGCGCACTCCCTATGCAATTGACCGCCTCGTGCGTCTGCGCCCCTCGCAGGAGCCGAGCATGCTGCAAGGCGACAAAGACGGATACTGAGCATTGAGCACAAGAAGCTGAAATCCCCGTCGGGACATCGCCGGTGGGGATTGCTTTTTGTGTGTGCCGGTTGAATGAGGCCATATAGGCCGTTCCCGGTGGTCAAGAGCGAAGTGCTTGCAGCGGCGCGGCCTCAGGGTGCATTCTTGCCGTGTTATGAAAGCCATTCAGATTGAAGCGACGGGCGGGCCGGAGGTGCTGCGGCTGGCAGAGTTACCCCTGCCCGAGCCGGGGCCGGGAGAGGTGTTAATCCGCGTCGAGGCGATTGGAGTCAACTTCATCGACATCTACTTCCGCAAGGGAACCTACAAGTCAACCCTGCCCAGGACTCTGGGCAGCGAGGCGGCGGGGACCGTGGAGGAGCTGGGGCCGGGCGTAACAGGATTTTCGCCCGGCGATGCCGTGGCCTCGACGAGCGTGATGGGCAGCTACGCGGAGTATGCACTGGTGCCCGCGGCGCAATTGGTCAAGGTGCCTGCGAGCGTCACACCGGAGCAGGCCGCGGCGGCGATGCTGCAGGGCATGACAGCACATTATCTGGCCTACTCAACCTATCCCTTGAAGGGTGGAGAGACGGCGCTGGTGCACGCGGGGGCGGGTGGCGTGGGGTTGCTGCTGACGCAGATTGCGGCCCGCATGGGCGTACGCGTGATTACCACGGTCTCAAGCAAGGAGAAGGCGGCTCTTTCGCGCGATGCCGGAGCGGCAGAGGTCATCCTGTACGAGGATCAGGACTTTGAAGCAGAAGTGAAGCGGCTGACCGGCGGCAGGGGCGTGGATGTGGTGTACGATTCCGTCGGCCGGGTTACATTTGACAAGAGCCTGAACTGCCTGCGCCCGCGCGGAATGCTGGCCCTGTTTGGAGCATCGAGCGGGCCGGTGCCGCCGTTTGACCTGATTCAGCTCGGCGCCCGGGGATCGTTGTTCATCTCGCGTCCGTCCCTGTGGCATTATCTGGCCTCGCGCGAGGAGCTGGAATGGAGAGCAGGGAAGGTGCTTGGCTGGGTGGCGACCGGCGAACTGAAGCTGCGCATGGAATTCATCTATCCGCTGGACGAGGCAGGAAAGGCGCAGACAGATCTGGAGAATCGCAAGACAACGGGAAAGATCCTCCTCGAGCCTTGAAACGCTGCGCTCATTACAGGGCGAGATGTATGAGCGAGTGCGCCCTGGGCCAGGTCACGGCAGAGCGTGTTCAAAAGCAGGATGCGCCTCAGGACTTGATGAATTGAGCGCGGCGAAAGCGAAGCGCGGACCAGTCGTCATCGATGGCGACGGCTCGTACCGTGTCAAAGCCAACGGCGCGGAGTTTGTCCCAGCCCGTGTCGCGGTTGAAGTCGCAGGAATACTTCTTTGACGTACCCTTGGGATAGGCAAACCAGATGATGGAGTCGCCGGGGAAGCGCTTTGCGACCTGCGGAGCAAGCTGATCGACCTCGGCTTTGCGAGTGACGAAGGCGAGAAAGAACTCGGCGGAGGGGGCGTCGATGGCGCGATGGATGGTGCGGCCCTTGAGGCGAGCGATCTCCGGCTGAAAGGTGGCCGGCGCGGCAAGGATAACCAGGTGCTGCTGGTCCTTGAGGTTCAGTTTGTCAAAGACAGTGGCCATGCGACCGAGGATACGCCGTAGCGGCCAAACTGAATAGAGATTGAGCGCGCACTCAATGCGTCTCTACAATGAACTGCGTCGTGCAAAAGTGAATGACGGTATCACTCGATGCCAAAAGCTTCTCCGGGGAAATACCCCCATCGCAAAATGGAATATACCCCCAAAAGTATCCCCGCCGGATGTCGGCTTTCATCGCACCCGCATGGACGGTGCAAGACAATAACTATTTTGTTTTCAATGATAATTTGCTGAAGTTCGGACCTCATAGGATGTCTTAGGAAGGGTTCCTGGCGGAGAGGGGGGGATTCGAACCCCCGATAGCCTTGCGACTATGCCTGATTTCGAGTCAGGTGCATTCAACCGGGCTCTGCCACCTCTCCGCAACGTTAAAACGCTTTGCCTGCCGCCTGACATCGGGCCCGGACGATGCCATTGGCATGCGAAACAATCCTGTGCCTTCCGGACTTGCCCCGGCGCCTTACCGGGATCGATGAAGTCCGGCGGCTTCTGATTACCTTGCGGGAAGAACTGTCTGCGCTCACACAGTTTAATGGTCATCAGGCTCTGGTGGCAACGCAGGCCCTGCGGACTGCGCTCCTGAGCGGTTGTGACATGTGTAGAACATCCCGGACTGGAGAAATCAATCCGTCGATAAAGCTGGCTGGGCATCATCAATGGGTAAAGTCAGATATGACTGTGCGCAGATCAGCCCCACGCTTGAACGGCAAGCCACTCAGAGCCAGCGAGCGCCGCGTTGCGATGATGCTATCGGACATGCTTCAACTGGTCGCATGCTGATGCACATGGCGACGCTGAGGTGATACTTTACCGATTCATCGCAATCTTGCAGAATGGACGTGCCGCAAGCGGCAGGCAGGCTAGCGACTAAACTACCTCGGCGTCTCCAGAGGCACACATCGGGAGTTTTGGCTTTGATGATGGAATTTCACATTTCGCGCATGGCGCGCGAGCGCTATGAGTTTGCCGAGTCGCTCTTTTCCTATACCGGCAACGTTGTGTTTGCCGACCTCGATGCGTGCCGTGCATTTGCTTACAAAATCAATCTGGTCCGCGAGGTCGAAAAGCATCCAGAACGCGTTGTGCATGCCGGAGCGCTCTTTGCCATGGGCCTGATTGATGAGGCCGCCCATGCCGTCATCTCCAGCTACCGCAGGCAGTTCGATCCTGAAGTGATGAACGCGGCGCTCGACTGGTTTTCAGGCCGGGTCGGGCAGGGCAAACTGGACAAGCTTCTGCTGGCCTTCGTTGATCGTTTTCCGGGTATTGAGGTGATGCGCGGTCATAAAACGGCTCAGACCTGGCTGGCCGGCAGCACTGAAGGCATATCTCATCGGGCTGCGGCTCTTGAAGAGCTGTTGATGCTGTGGACCGCGAATCGTAATCAGGCCTTCAAGCCATTTGAAGAGCTGTTTGAGGAGAAGAGTCTCGCAGACGCCACCGTGTACCGGCAGGTCACGCAGGCCATGCCTGAATACTTCGCCACCCGCCCGCTGATTCCACTGGAGGGCGTGGGCAAAATGAATCTGCTTGAGCTGCTGCGCGCGCCCGTCACCGCCGCACCCGGCTCGCTCAGCGAGCAGCTTGCGCTCATACGCCGCATGTGGAAGCCCTTGCTCGGCGACAGCCTTGACCGCATCCTGCTGATGGCCGGTGAAGTGTTGCGCGAAGAGGAGCTGGCAATCTGGATGCAGTTCAATCCGTCAGCGCGGCAGACGCGGGAGGCAGCCGAGGCCGCGGCCCGGCTCAGGCGCGAGCGGGGAGGGCAGCAGTGGCCTTCTCTATCGAGTGAATCCCAGGTGCCTTCCTTTGGTGACCTCGCACACGAATATGAGAAATTCAGCGCCGATACCGCATGGATGCCGGGTGCGGTGCTCATGGCCAAAAGCACCTACGTCTGGCTGGCTCAGCTGAGCCGCCAATATGGCAGGCGCATCGCCCGGCTCGACGAAATACCGGATGAGGAGCTTGCCACGCTCGCTCATCGCGGCATTAACACCCTGTGGCTGATTGGCGTGTGGGAGCGCAGCCGGGCGTCCCGTACCATCAAGCTGCTCTGCGGCAACTCCGACGCGGTTGCCTCGGCGTACTCGCTGTATGACTACCAGATTGCCGGCGACCTGGGCGGCGAGTCCGCCTACGTCAACCTGCGTGACCGCTCCTATCGTCATGGCGTCCGCCTGGCCAGTGACATGGTGCCCAATCACATGGGCATCGATTCACCTTGGGTGGTTGAGCATCCTGACTGGTTTATCGCGCGGCCTCATCCGCCGTATCCCGCCTATACTTTCGACGGGCCTGATCTCTCCAGCGACAATCGTGTCGAAATCAAGGTGGAGGATCATTACTTCACGCAATCCGATGCGGCCGTGGTCTTCCGCCGCCGCGACCGCGCCAGCGGAGAGACCCGCTACATCTACCATGGCAACGATGGCACCAGCTTTCCGTGGAATGACACCGCACAGCTCGATTACCTCAATCCGGCCGTCCGCGAACAGGTGATCCAGACCATCCTTCATGTCGCCCGCCTCTTTCCCGTCATCCGGTTTGACGCTGCCATGACCCTCGCCAAGCGGCATTTCCACCGGCTGTGGTTTCCCGGCCCCGGGTCCAGCGGCGCCATTCCCTCGCGCGCCGAGTACGGCATGACCCCGGCTGAGTTCAATCAGCACATGCCTCAGGAATTCTGGCGCGAAGTAGTGGATCGCGTTGCCGCCGAGGTTCCCGGCACTCTGCTTCTGGCCGAGGCATTCTGGCTTATGGAGGGCTACTTCGTTCGCACACTTGGCATGCACCGCGTCTACAACAGCGCATTCATGAATATGCTGCGCGACGAAAAGAATGCTGAGTACCGCTCGGTCATCAAGAACACTATCGAGTTCGATCCCGACATTATGAAGCGCTACGTGAACTTTATGAGCAATCCTGATGAGCGTACAGCAATTGACCAATTCGGAAAAGGAGACAAATGCTTCGGTGTGGCAGTGCTGATGTCAACCCTGCCCGGCCTGCCCATGTTCGGTCACGGACAGATTGAGGGCTTCAGCGAGAAATACGGCATGGAGTATCAGCGCCCGCGTTATGAGGAAAATCCAGACCAGTGGCTGGTGGAGCGGCACGAACGGGAAGTCGCCCCACTGCTTCATCGCCGCTGGCTGTTTGCCGAGAGCAGCAACTTTCTCCTCTACGATTTTTTTGAGCCATCCGGTTCAGTGGATGAGAACGTCTTCGCTTATTCCAACCGCGCCGGTGACGAGCGCGCGCTCATTGTCTACAACAATCGCTACGGAACGACTTACGGCACCATTGATTTTTCAGCGGCCTATGCAGACAAGGCCGGGTCGCGGCTGCGCCAGAGACGCCTGAACGAGGGGCTCGGCTTTGGCGGGGAGCAGGGCGTCATCGTGGCCTGGCGGGACTGGCTCACGGGACTCCAGTTCCTTCGCCGGGCAAGTGTGCTGGCTTCGCGCGGGCTCACGCTCAATCTCCACGCCTACCAGTGTCATGTGTTCATGGATTGGCGCGAACTGCGGCCCACTGCCGCGTATCCCTGGGACCAACTGTGCGACTTTCTTGACGGGCGCGGTGTGCCTGACCTCGACGAC
>DASSHM010000008.1:0-16110 GCA_035692885.1 Occallatibacter sp. | reverse complement strand
ACGTATGCGTCGAACATATCGCCCTCAATGACATGCGGCGGCGTCATTCTGGCGCGGACCTCGGGCGCATGGATGTTGGCCGCTACGAAGATCCCCTCAAACTGCCAGTGGATGGTGTGAGCCGTTGTGTACCCGTGGGGGTTGGGGCCGACCCAGCCGTTGTACTGGGTGGATGTATGCAAGGGCTGAGCCGCGTCTCCTGCGTAGTGGCCAAGCCATCCGGCATAGAAGATGATGACCTGCTGGACGGGTCGCGTCCTTTTCCCCTCGGCCTTGAGATGACGGTACTCCCGGAAGGCCGCCTTGAGCCTCTCCCATACCTCGGTGGCCTGCCACGGCTGCAGGCCGATTTTTTCCGGCCGCTCACCGGCCGCAAAGACCTTGGCCTCAAAGTCCAGCCGCTTGTGGGGCAAGGGGCCGAGCGCATCGGCCAGCTCCAGGTTGATGAAGTGCTCGGGAGCCTGGACGGCGTTCAGCTCCGGCTCCGCGGGCGACCGCCAGCGGTCCGGCTCCGGGCCAAGATACTCAATCTCGTCGAGTGCTGCCGGAGAGCGCAGGAAAGCCGGCACGTCAGGCGGCAGGGTGGCTGCGCCCAGCCGGTCGATGATGCTATGGCCCTCATTTCCCCACGCATGAGCAGACATGGGCGCGGCAAGAATCGAAGCCGAGATCAGGCTCAAAGTTGCCAACTTACCAAAGTTCATCCTGAGCCGCGCAGACCACTGGAAGTGAGAGAAAGTGTGGCTGATCATAGGACAAGTATACCGGCTGCGTGAAGGCGACACCCGAGGCCGGCGGCGCCAGTGCTCTGCGGGGTTCAACATAGCGCCATTTCAGTAAGTTACGCTTGCAAACAAGCACCGGCTATGGGAGGGTTCAACTGAGCGTTCTGTCTTCGCCGACGGGTGCCTGAACGGCGGCCGGCCAGGCGCCAACGAGAAATGGATTCGTCCCGTTGAGGCGGTGGACACAGGACAAGAACGAGATGCGTGCCGGGCGGCTGGGCCTGCCAGCCAGCGATGGATAACGAATCAAGAGAGCGGCCCGCGATGGACGTCAGGCAACAGGCTCATGCCCATCCAGCGCGGTGCAGGCGGAAGGCTCGTCAGATGCGCTGAAGCCCGGCAGTGACAGCCCGAGGCCACAAATGCGCACATGGACGAATTGTTGTTTTCCGGTGCGCATCAACCGCAGGAGAATAGAGAGGCATCGGGCACCTTGGCGCCGGAGAACCCAAAGTAGATGAAGCGACGCAGCATCAGGAAGTCGAAACAGGTCAGGCCGGACAATTCTCCCTCGATGTGGTCCGCACTGGCGGTCTTGGCGCTGGCCTTGGCCGCAGGCGGGATCACGGCGAGGCTGGAGGCTGGTCCACGCTTTGACTGGCTGCTCCTGATGACTGCCATGGGTCTGACCGCGGCCGTGGCAATGCGTCTGCTGGCTGACAATGCCGCAGATCAGGAGGCAGCCGCGCGTGCCGCTGCCGATCCCTTGCAGGATCTGCTGGCTTCTGCCGGCCCCATGGTGGCGGCCATCGACCTGGACGGGCGGCTGATCTACATGAATCCCGCGGCAGAGCGGTCGCTGGGCTATCACGCGGAGGAGTTGCTGGACCAGGAGGCCGATGCACCGGGCCTTGCCAACCTGCTGGCCCCCGGCGAAGCAGAGAGACTGATCTCCGAGGTGCAGCGTCTCAGCGGTCTCGAAAAGCCTCTCCAGGCGGAAGCAGGCGGCAGACTGGCGGCGTTGGCAGAGATCGTCCGCTCCATGCCTCCGAACCAGGTGCCCAACCTTGAGGCTCACCTGAAGCGCAAGGATGACTCGCTGCTGCCGGTGAGGCTGCAGGTATCCGCCATGTACAACCGCAAGGGCGAGCCGACCGGACTGGTGGCCGTGGCCCTGGACCTGAGCGGAAAGGAACGGCTTGATTCTCCCCGCCGCGAACCTCGCCAGCACGCGCACGATCCATTTGAAAATGCCCACGAGATGCTGGCCACGATGGACCTGGCCGGAAGGTTCCTGCATGTGAACCCTGCATGGAAGGAATTTTTCAGGATGAGCCAGGAAGGTTCCGCCGACCTGGGTGCATTTACAGACGTGTTCGGGCCGGGCTGCCGGGCAGAGGCCGCGGAGCTGCTGCAGAGGGCCTCAGGCGGAGAGACCATCGAGTCAGCACAACTGCGCACCGACAACGCGGACGGGCAGATCAAGGATCTGGAGCTGAATCTTCACCAGCGCCGGCGGGGCGGAAAGCCGGTGGCGGTGCAGTGCATGGCCCGCGATGTGACCCAGTTGAAGCGGCGGGATCATCGGCTGGCCCTGCAGTTGCTTGTGAGCCAGATTGTCGGAGAAAACGTATCGGCCGAGATGGCGGCGATGCGCGTGCTGGAAGCTCTGTGCGTCTCCCAGGGCTGGGACGTGGCCGTGAAGTGGGACGTGAACCACGCGGAAAACAGGCTGGAGTTCAGCACCGCCTGGGGCGTTCCGGGGAAAGAGGCCGAACGGCTCATACAGGAAAGCATGGGCAAGACCCTCGCGCAGGACGCGCTGCTTCCCTGCCGCGCCTGGAAGGAGGGCCAACTGGTCTGGATTTCAGACCTGGCGGTTGCGCAGCCTGACTCACGGCTGAAGATGGCTCTGCAGCACCACATGGCCTCCGGCTGGGCGGTTCCGGTGATGGTAGGGAATCGGGTGCTGGCGGTTCTGGAGTTCTATTGCCACCTGAAACTGCATGAGGATCACGAAACCGCGGCCGCAATAGAAACGGTGGCGGCGTCACTCGGGCAGATGCTGGCCCGGTCTCATGAACGGGAGCGCGCGGACGAACTGGGCCGGCAGCAGCAGATTCTGCTGCACTCGGTTGCGGACGGCATATGCGGCATCGACCGCAACGGGCAGGTGCGCTTTGTGAACCCGGCGGCGGCGCGGCTGCTGGGCGCCCCGGCAACCAAGCTGATTGGCAAGCCGGTTCACGACCTGGTGCATGGCGCGGCTCCGCAGGGCATGGAGTGCGGCGAGGATTGCCCGCTGCGCCGCACAACCAGACAGCGCGTCTCATCCACGGGAGAGATTACGATCTTCCGCGCCAACGGCAGGGGATTTCCCGCCGAGTACTTCATGAACCCCATCCTGGACCAGGGCCGTTTCTCCGGCTCGGTGCTCAGCTTTCGCGACATCAGCCAGCGGTTTGCGCTGGATCGCTTGAAAGACGAGTTTGTCTCCACCGTAAGCCACGAGCTGCGCACTCCACTCACCTCGATTCGCGGCGCTCTTGGCCTGCTTTCATCAGGCATGCTGGGCGACATCAGCGACAAGGCCACCAACCTGCTTCGCATCGCATTATCCAACTCTGAACGGCTGGTACGGCTGATCAACGACATTCTTGACCTGGAGCGAACGCAGAGCGGGCGCGAGCCCCTGACGCTGCGACGGGTAAATCTGGCTGAGGTGGTTCGCCAGGCGATGGACGGGATGCAGCCGGTGGCAGATCAGGCAGGCGTTCTGCTTATTCACGACAAGACTGAGGCCGAGGCCATGGCCGACTCTGATCGCCTGCTGCAGGTGTTGACCAACCTGCTCTCGAACGCAATCAAGTTTTCGCCTGTCAACTCGGCGGTTTCAATCATGCTGCGCCCCAGCCCGACAGGCGTGACGATTGCAGTCATCGACCAGGGACGCGGCATTCCAGCCGACAAACTCGAGGTCATCTTCGGACGCTTCCAGCAGGTAGACGCATCCGACTCCCGCCAGAAGGGCGGCAGCGGTCTGGGGCTGGCAATCTGCCGTGCGATTGTCATGCAGCACAAGGGGCGGATCTGGGCGGAACGCAACCCGGTGCGCGGCTCCACCTTCCGCGTCTTTCTTCCGTATGACCCGAGCGCCATTGCCGAAGACATGAATCCGGATGGAAGCACAGACGCGAGCGGCATGATCCTCGTCTCCAATACCGGCGCAACAAGACGGCCGGTGATCGCGGAGCAACTGATGCGCTTCGGCTACCGCGTGTTGCACGCCAGCTCTCCGGAGCAGACTTTGGCCGCCGCACGGGACGACCTGGAAGCCATTGTCCTCGACATCACCGAGGACAGCACCGACGGCTGGAAGCTACTGCCGCACATTCTGCAGGCCATGCCCAAGGGCGGGACCCCGACCGTGCTGCTGAGCATGGCCGGAGCGGAGGACCATGTTGATCCCGCGCCGGAGGCCAACGGCAATGCCAGCCGGGCGCTGAGCGAAGCGGCCGCTTTGACGGAACTGGCCAGGGTATTCCGCGGACGCGAGGAATCCGCGCGCGCGCTGATTGTGGAGGACGATGTGGAGCTGGCGCGAGCCCTAGGCCGCTATCTCACCAAGGCGGGCTTTACCATCAAGCTGGCCCAGACCCGCCGCGAGGCCATGGCAGAGGTCCTGTCATTCAAGCCGCACATGGTTGCACTGGAAATCGATCTGCCCGATGGAGACGGGTTCAACGTAGTGGACTGGCTGCGCCAGCGCGACATTCTTCCCCATGTACCGGTGGTTGCCTACTCAGTGCGCGAGCTTACCGCGGAGGAGCGACGGCTGATGGCCCTTAGCCCCGGCGGCCTGATCACGCATTCGCGGCTGCGGCCCGAGCAGCTTGAGTCGCTCGTGCTGACCATGCTGCGTACTTCGCAGGAACTGGAAGAGGAACCGCAGGACGTTCGATGACCGTCAACGCTGACGGTGTTGACCCAAAGTGGTACCGGTGGCTGAACGCCGGACATCAAATGGCATTGTTCGCAACTTATACTTGCTGGTGAGAGTGCAGTCATGGCGCATCGCGTATTGATTATTGACGACGAAGACGACATTCGAGAAGTGGCCGCAATGAGCCTTGAAACCGTGGCGGGGTGGGAGGTGATGGTGGCCAACTCGGGAATGCAGGGGCTTGCGCGCGCACTCTCCTACCAGCCGGAGGCGATTCTGCTCGACGTGATGATGCCGGGCATGGACGGGCCAACCACCTTTCGAGAGCTCCGCAAAAATCCGGCCACGGCACACATCCCCGTACTGCTTTTGACGGCCAAGGTTCAGGCGAGCGACCAGCGGGCGTTCGCCGGTCTCGGCGTTCAGGCCGTGCTCACCAAACCTTTTGACCCCGTGCAGCTTCCGCAGCAGATTGCCGGAATTCTCGGGTGGTAACGGAGGGGCAAGGGATGGGAGGCAACGGAGCCAACCAGCTTGGCGTGGCCATGGCAGGGCTGATGCAGCGATTCCGGCCCCTGCTGGAGGAGCGTATTGCCCTGCTGGAAAGCACCGCCACGGCGGCAGCCGGCGGTACCCTGACGGCCGAGAAACTGGCAGAGGGCTACGGCGCTGCCCATAAGCTGGCAGGCGTGCTGGGAACGTTCGGGCTGCAGGAAGGCACGGTGCTGGCGCGCGAAGCCGAGACCATCTGCAGCGGTAAGCACCCTCCGGATACAGCCGAATCGCTGCGGATACAGGCCATTGCCGCTCAATTGAGAGTCATGCTTGCCGAGTCAAATTGAGCCCGGCCCGCCGCAACAAATTACACTCATCCTTGTGACCCGCGACGACAACGCGTTTGGCCAGCTTCATCTGGGGTTTGATCCTCCCCACCCCAGCCGCCGCATCTGGCCCGTGGGTGAGCTTGTGGAGCAGGTGCGCAAGGGGCTGGAACAGGAATATGGCGACATCTGGGTGGAAGGTGAGATATCGAATCTGCGCCACGCGCCATCAGGACACATCTATTTCACGCTGAAGGATGAGGCGGCACAGCTCCCGGTGGTCCTGTTTCGCCGCCAGGCAGTGCTGCTGCGCTTTCGGCCCGAGGACGGGCTGCATGTGCTGGCTCGCGGCCGAGCGAGCGTTTACAGCCAGCGCGGCCAGTTACAGCTTGTTGCCGAGACCATGGAGCCGGTGGGCGCCGGGTCATTGCAGCTTGCCTTTGAGCAACTGAAGGAGAGGCTGAAGAGCGAAGGCCTGTTTGACCGGGAGCGCAAACGGGCGCTGCCGGCGTTCCCGCGCACGGTTGGAATTGTGACATCACCGTCTGGCGCCGTGATTCGCGACTTCCTGAACATCGCAGGCAGGCGACACACCGGACTGAACATTCTTCTCTTTCCCGCCTCGGTTCAGGGCGAGCAGGCCCCGGCAGAGATCGAATCCGGGCTGGCCGCGCTGAACGCATCGGGCGTTGTCGACGTAATCGTCATCGCGCGCGGAGGCGGATCTCTGGAGGATCTTGCGGCGTTCAACAGCGAGCGCGTGGCCCGCGCCATTGCGGTATCACGCGTGCCCGTTGTCTCGGCAGTCGGCCACGAGACCGATTTCACCATTGCCGACTTTGTGGCGGACCTGCGCGCGCCCACTCCCTCAGCGGCGGCGGAGTTGATCACCGAGGCGCACTATGGAATCGCCGTGCATCTGGACAATCTTCTTTCGCGGCTGGAGCGCGCGGTTCGATTCAGGCTGCTGCAGGCCCGCCAGACGCTGGACGCGCTGCCGGCCAGCCTGATGGAGTGGTACGTATCCACGCATCTGCGCCGTCTGGATCAGAATCTGGACGATGTCACCTACCGCATGGACGTAGCTCTGGGCGACACCCTCCACAAACTGAGGCATCGCAGCGAGGTGCTGGCGTTTGCGATGTCAGGAAGCGATCCGCGGCGAGCTATCGGCTTGGTGCGGGAGCGGCTTTTTACCGGCAGAACCGCGCTGAACTGGGCCAATGAACGTGGCCTGCGCGAGCGCGAAGGCCGGCTGATTGCTTTGCGCGCCCGCCTCCACGCCCTCTCGCCGCTGGCGGTTCTCGACCGCGGATATGCTCTGGTCATGAACGCCCAGGGAGCCGTGATTCGCTCGACGGCACAGGTGGCCAGGGGCGACCGGATGATCACACGCGTCGGCGACGGGACTTTCACCAGCCGAGTGGAAACAATTTCCCCGGCGAAACACAAGAAGAAAACAAAGCGATGAGCAATTCCACTGAACGCAAACTGTTTGGCACCGACGGGATTCGCGGAGTTGCCGGTGAGGCGCCGCTGGATGCAACCACAATCTTTGCCACTGGGCTGGCTCTGGGCCACTCGCTGAAAAAGACGCGACAGAGTCCTCGCGTCATTCTCGGGCGTGATACCCGGGAATCGAGCGTCTGGATTGCAGCAACTCTGGTGGCCGGCCTGCGCGAGACGGGCGCCCGGGTGGAAAGCGCCGGCGTTGTTCCCACCCCGGCCGTGGCCTGCCTGGCGCGGGCTGGTGATTTTCAGGCTGGTGTCGTCATCTCCGCCTCGCATAATCCATGGCGTGACAACGGCATCAAGCTGTTTGGCGGAGACGGCTATAAGCTGCCAGATGCGGTTGAGCTGGCCATTGAAGACGAAATCCTGCATCATGCCGGCAGGACCACCGCACCCGATCCGACATCGCTGCCCCCGGTGGATGACAATCCTGCGCTGAGAAATGACTATGTACGCTTCCTCCTGGACTGCGTACCGGGATTGAAACTATCCAGCCTGAAGATTGTGGCCGACTGCGCCAATGGCGCCGCAGCCGCGGTTGCGCCTGACTTGTTTTTCCGGCTCGGCGGCGATGTGACGTTGCTGAATGTGGACCCGGATGGGCGCAACATCAACGAGGGCTGCGGCGCGCTGCATCCTGAGTGGGTGGCCGAAGCGGTGACCTCACGCGGCGCGCAGCTCGGCCTTACCTTCGACGGAGATGCCGATCGCTGCATGCTGGCCGGAGCCGGAAATAACGTGATCAACGGGGACGCCATCCTGCTGATGGCGGCGCGTGACCTCAAGGCGCGTGGAATGCTGACGGGAGACCTCGTGGTGGCGACCACCATGTCGAACATGGGGCTGGAAGCTGCCCTCAAGCGCTCAGGGATCCGCATGATGCGCGCGCCGGTGGGCGACCGCTATGTGCTGGAGCAGATGCAAAAGCACAATGCCGCCCTGGGCGGAGAGCAGTCAGGACACATACTCTTTCCACACCTGGCCACCACCGGCGATGGCCTGCTGACGGCGCTGGTGGTGCTCGACCTGATTGCCCGAACCGGGATGACCATCGAGGAGCTGACTGCCGATCTGAAGGTATTTCCGCAAGTCATTGTAAACGTCGCCGTACGCGAAAAGAAGCCCCTTGCCGACATCGACCACGTGGCAGCGATGATTCGTGCAGCGGAAGAGGATCTCAAAGAGTCGGGTCGCGTGGTGATTCGCTACTCCGGCACGGAGCCCCTTGCCCGGGTCATGATTGAAGCTGAGGACGTGGAGGCCATGCGGAGACACGCCGACGCAATCTCTGGCGCAATTCGTCGCGAGCTGGGGACATAACCGCGACAGCCCATCTTCAGCGGAGTCCCCGATTGCTCAGCCTCTCAGACTGACGGGTGGGTGGCTGAGCGCGGCCAGCTCATCAAAGGTTGATTGGGGCAGATCAATCGACGCCGCGACGACATTTTCCTCAAGGTGCGTGACCGATGATGTGCCGGGTATGGGAAGCAGGACCCCGGACCGCTTCAGCAGCCAGGCAAGTGCCACCTGATGCGGCTTCGCGCCAAGCTGACGAGCTACGCGCTCAAGCGCCTCATGGGATTTGCGGGCCTGGGCCATGGGCGCCCAGGGCATGAACGCTATTCCGTTCTGCTCGCAGTAGTCCACGATGAAATCCGACTCGCGGTCAGAAAAGCTGTAACGATTCTGCACGGACACGATGGGAACGATGCGGCGGGCGCGCTCGATGTGTTCGCGCGTCACATTGGAGAGCGCGACATGGCGAATCTTTCCCTGATCGCGCAACCGGGCAAGCGTTTCAACAGATGCCTCAAATGCCACGGCTGGATCAGGAGTGTGCAGTTGATAGACATCAATTCGGTCGAGACGCAGGCGCTGCAGACTGCCTTCCAATGCTTCAGTCAAATGTTTCGGACTCGCGTTGTGGGTCCACTGCGCGGGACCCGGCCGCAGCCATCCGCCCTTGGTCGCGATGACCAGGCCTAATGGATAAGGATGAAGCGCCTCGGCAATCAATTCTTCCGACGTGTCCGGGCCATAGGAATCCGCGGTATCGATAAGGTTCACGCCCAGACTGATGGCACGCCGCAAGAGCGCCAGGGCCCCGAGCTTGTCCGGGGGCGGTCCCCAGATGCCCGGCCCGGTGATGCGCATAGCGCCAAAGCCCATACGGTTGACGACGATGTCTCCGCCGAGTGTGAAGGTTCCTGAAGCAGCCGCGGTCAAGTTATCTGCTGGTTTCATGCGTGAATCTCCTGGGATATTTTGAGCTTCGTTTGCGATGCGTGCCCGGCTGACAAGCGCCGTTTCAGCGGCTGTGTTTCGCTCGTTCAACCGGCTTCATGTCGCGCCAGTTTGGTCCAAAGGACAGATCCGCCACGATGGGTACATTCAGTTTAACCACGCCTTCCATTTCAGCGGCCACCAGCTCGACCACCTCTGCCTCCTCGCCGCCGGGCACCTCAAAGATAAGCTCGTCATGCACCTGCAGAATCATGCGCGTTTTCAGTTTGCGCGCGGCTAGCTCGCGATCCAGCGCAATCATTGCCTTCTTGATCAGATCCGCGGCGGTGCCCTGCAGGGGCGTGTTGATCGCGGTGCGCTCAGCAAAGCCACGCTGGTTTGGATTGCGGCTTTCCATGTCGGGTATGGGCCGCTTGCGCCCGAACATGGTGCGCACAAAGCCGTCGCGGCGCGTGGCTTCCAGAGTCTTCTCAATAAATGCCTGCACCCCCTGATAGCGCGCAAAGTAACGGTCAATGTAGGCGCGCGCGTCAGCCTGGGGTATGCCCAACTGCGTTGCCAGCCCAAAGGGTGAAATACCATACACAATGCCGAAGTTCACAGCCTTGGCCCGATTACGTGTTTCCTTGTCCATCTTGTCAGCGGCAACTCCGAACACTTCACTGGCGGTAAGAGTATGGATATCATCGCCGTTCTGATATGCGCGCACCAGAAGTGAATCGCCGCTGAAACATGCCAGCAGGCGAAGCTCAATCTGGGAATAGTCGGCTGAAAGAAGCTGATGGCCCGGCGCGGCCGTGAACGCAGCGCGAATCTCGCGGCCCAGTGGCGTACGCACGGGGATATTCTGCAAATTGGGATTGATCGAGGAAAGCCGGCCTGTAGCCGTGGCAGCAGCCTGGAATGTGGTATGCACGCGCGATTCAGTATCTGTCAGTAACGGAAGCGCGTCGATGTAGTTCGACTTCAGCTTGGTGAAATGTCGATACTCCAGCACGAGCCGCGGCACTTCATGGGTCTCAGCAAGCTGTTCGAGCACGGCTTGAGCCGTTGAGACCGCCTTACCCTTGCCCCGGCTTGCGGGAGCGGGCAAACCCATGTGCTGAAACAGCACATCACCGAGCTGCTTGGGCGAATTGATATTGAATCGGCGTCCAGCCAGAGAAAAGATGTGCTCGCCCGTCTGCTCAATTTCAACCGCAAAGCGTTGGGAAAGATGACTCAGGGCGCCGAGATCGACTCTGACCCCTGCCTGCTCCATGCGGAAGAGGACCGGCGCAAGGGGCAGATCAATCTCCTCGTAGACGCGCAGGACGCCAGCCTGCTCAGCCTCACGGCGCAAGGCCGGGACCAGCTCATGCACCGCAAGAGCACCTGCGGCCAGCGTTGAAGGAGCAGCCTGATTGTGGCGCGCCGCGACATCGGCAAGAGATTGGGTTGCATGTGTTGGATTGAGGACATACGAAAGCAGCATGCTGTCCTCTATGGGACCGCGCAGCTCAACTTCGTGCTCTCCCAGAACATGCAGTGCCTGCTTCCAGTCATGAACATGCTTGCCGACCTTGGGATCAAGAAGCAGGCCGCGAAGCTCCGTCGTCAGGCCCAACTGCATCGCCCGTAAAGACTCCGCACAGACACCGGCCGAAAGATGTGTTCTGCGCTCAGCGGCATCCGCAACATCGAGGAGGGACTTGATCGGCGTCGCCTCGTCGTCCTCATCAGGGGCCGCGGGGACGGCTGAGGGCAGATGGAGCGCAAACCCTCCCTGGCGCGCCGCGGCGTAAAAAGCATCGGCTTGCTCTCTCGTCGGGGCATCAACAAGCTCGACAGACGCAGCCTGTGCCGCCGGCTCAAGGTCACGGAGCATGGAGGTGAATTCAAGCTCGGTAAAGAGCTCACGGCATGCCACAGCATCAGGCGGCTGTGTCTCCATCGAGTTTAGGTCGAGGTTCAGCGGCACATTGCGGTCTATCGTGACCAGTTCTTTTGACAACAGAACGGCATCACGATTCTGCTCCAGTGACTCTCGATAGCTTTTCCGCTTAACCTCGGAGGCGCGATCCAGCACGGCCTCCACACTGCCGAATTGCTGAATCAGCTCCACGCTCCCCTTGTCACCAATGCCCGGCGCGCCCGGCACATTGTCCACTGAGTCGCCGCGCAGCGCCATCACGTCCACGACCTTCTCAGGGGGCACGCCCAGCGTCTCCGTCACCTTCGCGGCATCAAGGATGAGGTTGTCCTTCTGTGGGTTCAGAACCTTGATGTGCGAAGTGACAAGCTGCATCATGTCCTTGTCGCCGGAGACGATAAGGACCTCATGCCCCCGCTCGGCCGCTTCGCGCGCGAGGGTACCAATGACATCGTCGGCCTCAAACCCCTCCGCCTCAAGAATGGGGATGCGCAAGGCCTCCAGCGCACGCCGTATGTAGGGGAGCTGACGACGCAGATCCTCGGGCATGGCTTCGCGTTTTGCCTTGTAGCCCTCGTAGCTCACTTCGCCGAAGCTCTGCGTCTTCGAGTTCCACTTGCGCAGGACGCCGATTGCACGAGCCCGCTCGTCACGAAATACCTCTCCGCTGACATCAAAGACCGCTGCAAAATAGCGCGGGCCAAAGTCCTGGCGCAGCTTGCGAATCATGTTGACAAACACGTAGGTAGCCGCTGTCGGAACCCCGGCGCGCGTCGACATGGGGCGGCTGCGCTGCATGGCATGATAGGCGCGAAAGATAAAGGACATCGCGTCGAGAAGGAACACGGGCGGCTTGGCGTCTTGAGGCACGTAGAGAGTGTATCAGCGATTGCCGTGCCGATTCCGGCAACACAACTACTCATCACTCGGCATGCTGACTCTGCCTGACAGATCGGTCCCGAGGCTTCGCCGGCGAGTGGCCCGCATGAAGAGCCACAGATAAAACACGGCCATCACGAGCAGGCTTACCTGGGCAGGCCGGCCAAGAGTGGACATGAGCATCCGGCCTGTTTCCCCGGTGATGGGTTCGAGCCACTTCTTGACGAAGACAATCCTGAGCGCCGATGCAAGATCTCCGTTCAGGACCACTGCAGCTGATGTCACGATCAGTGCCGCCCACCCGACGCGGTCGCGCCGGGCCCAGAGCATGGCGCATGCAGGAAGAGCGAGGAGAATGAGCTTGGCATCGTGCTGCCGATGGTAGACCGGCAACATCGACAACGCGGAAACGCATGCCAGCGCAAGCCAAGTGTGGTCAGAATCGCAATCGGAGCAGATTGTTCTCCATATCCACGGCAGAAGCAGCATGCCTGTGACAGACAAGGCAACTCCGCTGTAGAACTCCGGACTATCGCGATAGACGCTCACGATTGAGCGCAGGTCAACCACAGGGTCGAGATCACGGTTAATCGCGGATGAAGGCCCGGGATCATTCATGCCTCCGCGCACTCCGAATGCCGACAGATTCGACCCCATCTCTGCTAGCCAGTGTGGGGATACCCGCCCAACCCACGCTACTGACAACACCCCAAGCACAACCGTGACAGCCAGAACCTGAACGGCTCGCTTGCGGTACGCACCGCCCGCCAAAAGAAAATAAAGCCACACTAGCCCCGTATTGTGGGGCTTAACCGCCAGGCTGAGGGCGAGGCATACCACCCCGGCGAGTTCAAAGCGCCGACCCACAAAACACCATACGGCGATGATGCACAGAGCCGTGGCAATCATTGCCGAGTTGCCCACCAGAAAGAGCCATACGCTGTTTGCAAGCAAAAATCCGGCCAGCACTCCTGACATCGTCGGTGCATATTGCGCGCTGGCCTTCCATATCAGCCAGCCACTCAGAATGAAGAGCGAGCAGCTCACAACCATCCACAGCACGCTCGCAGACCAGATGGGTAGAATCGCAAACGGAAGGGTCAAGGCAAACGCGGTGGGCGGATAGACGTTATGTGTAATTACTTCCTGCACGCCGGGCAAATCTGTAGCACGGCCGCCGTTCGCAAGCCTGTATACGCGTGACATGGCATCCTGACTGTATGGATCGGCATGTGCTAGAAGGCCTCGCGCGCTGTAGTAGACCCCCTTGAAGTCCACCATTGCAAACTTCGCCGTGCATGCGAGAATGGAACCGACAATGACGAGCAGCGCCGCGCCAATTAGGAGAAGATAGGCCCCGTCCCTCGCCCGATGTGGTTCCGGTCCGCCTCTGACAGCCATTACTCCGCAGTGCTGCGCATCATTCATCTGCTTCGTCCCTCGTATCCAGGTTGCTCCATCCCTCGCTGCATTAAAGCTCGAATCTTGTCTTGGCTACTCCGTTACGATTGATGTAACTCTCTCGTGGTTATCTGCGCGGAGATAACACCACAAGTAGAACAGCCCGGTCACCAGGAGAACCAGCGGAACCGGCCTAGCGACCACTACATTGAGCATCATGTGCCATGCACCCGAGGATGCCTCGAGCGCGTGACGAAACGGAGCAATACGCAGCGCGGTTAGAACATCTCCATTCAGAACAATCGCGGCGCCGGTAAAGAAGAGTGCCCACCGCCCCCTGGCGCCACCTCTCTTCCACAGGATGGCGAAGGCCGGAATTGCCAGGAGCATCAGCCTCGCATCATCCTGCCGGTGATAGACAGGTAGCATCGCGAGAGCCGCGATGGCGGCCAAGGCATACCAGTGATCCCCGGCGTGCCCGCCGCGCCGCTTAACCGCCCAGATCCAGACGCCAATGATGGGGAACGCAATCAAATATGAAATCAGGTTATAAACGCGCGGATTATCGTAAAACACGCTGATCAAAGATTGCAGATCAATGATGAAGTCGGGCGTATTGCGCGAGGCAGACATTGGTCCCGGATCATTCACATCCCCCCGGTTCGCGGTCACAGAGAGGTTTGCATGCAGCTCGCTCACCCAATTGGGCGCAACATGATTCACGCGTACCGTGCCCGGCAGCGCCAGCGCCACCGCCACGATCAGTACTCTTACAGCCCGCCTGCGCTGCTCGCCGCCAATCAGCATGAAGTAGAGCCAGATGAACCCTGCGTCATGCGGCTTGATAATCAGGCTGATCGCCATGCAGATGATGCCGGCAGAGACGAAGCGGTTGCGCAGGAAGCACCACACCGAAATGACGCACAAGCCAACAACCAGCCCCGCGGTGTTGGCAACATCGATAAGTACCAGGCTGCTCAGCAGAAATATGCACAAAAGCACACCTGACAGTACCGGCGCGTGCTCGGCCGAGGCGAACCACATCAGAATCGCGGCCAGCATCACGCTCAAACCGATGCACAACGCCCACAAGGCATGCGCCACGCTCCACGGAAGCAGCGCGAAGAGCATATACACGCTGTATGCGCTGGGCAGATTTACACATAGGGTGACGAGACGCCGAACATAGTCAGGATCAGAGGGGGTATCACCCCCCTCTGCTTGATAAATGCGCTGCAGCTCTGCCTCGTTATACGGATCGCAGTGCTGCAAAACGCACCGGGCGCTGTAATACACCGCCTTGAAGTCGATTGCCGTAGCCTGCGGCCGGCTTACCATGCCCGCGCCGCCCAGGGTGAACAGAAGACACCCGAACACAAGGAAGAGCAACCCGTCACGCCGCGCACCGGTCATGCACTCCTCCTTGCCGATTGGCCGGGGAAGCTTGCATCGACAGATTTCTTATATCGTTGCGTCACAGGCGCGTCTGGATTCCGATCCTGCTCCGGAAACCTTCCATAGATATACAGGTAAAAGATTCCGAGCGCGAGCAACACGAAGGGCGCAGGGATCATTTGAGCGGCGATGAACACTGGACCGGTGATGCCGTTCCAGAATGGATAAAGCCATCCAAGCACGGCGAGAAAAAGCGCCCACGAGAGACCGCCCGTTACAAGAATTGCCACCACGCTCAAAGCGAGAGCAATCCATCGAGCTCTCCCCGGCTTGCGCCAGAGCATGGCACAGGCTGGAATGGTGAGCAGCAGAATCGTTGCATCGCTCTGCCGGTGATACAGAGGAAGCAGGGAGAGCGGCGCAATCGCAGCCAGCCCAAGCAGAGACGATTGCAACGACCCTTGATGTCTGATTGTGATTGCGATCCATATCAGCGCCAGTACTCCAAACACTGCGTACGCGGTTGTGTTGTAGACGGCTGGGTCGTCCCAGAAGAAGCTCACGGCAGTCTGCAGACTGATGATCATGCCCACGCCGTGGCCTTCTGATGATGCGGGACCCGGATCATTCGGACCGCCCCGCGCCGAGTCCAGCACGAGAGTACGATGCAACTCCGGCATCCATGTTGGGGCTACGCGAGTCACGACGAGCACCCCCGGCAAGGCTGCGACAATGGTCGCCGCGAGCGTTAACAGAGCGTATCGGCGAAACGTCCTGCCGGCCAGCAGGAAGAACAGCCAGACCATGCCCGTGTCATGCGGCTTTAGAAGCAGGCTGACCGCCAGGCACACGACTCCCACCGCAACCAGCCGCCCGCTGAGAAAGCTCCACACCGCGATGGCGCATAAGCCAACAGCAATCGCGGCCGTATTTCCAGCCACCAGGGGCAGTACACTATCGGCAATCAGCAGGCCGGCCAGCGCGCCCGCCAGCGCCGGCGAAAACCCGGATGCCAGATACCAGAGCAGGACAAACCCCGCGACCAATGTCCCCGCCAACCACGCGATCCACAGGACACTCGCAAGCCGATAACTCAGCAGCGCAAACGGCAGCGTAACCGAGAAGACGGTTGGCAGATAGAGATTGTGCGGGAGGGCGTCCGGCTGAATGGCGTCTGGGTTTTCGTCGCGTTCCATTTGCTCGGATGCGACACGAGCAACATTCTGCTGGATATATGGATCTTTCTGCGCCAGGAGGGTCCGTGATCCAAAATAAAGC
>DASSHM010000007.1:0-4190 GCA_035692885.1 Occallatibacter sp. | reverse complement strand
AAGATTCTCAACGCCATCCGCGATGCCGTGGCCATGCGCAAAGCCGTCGCCGCCGAGGGCGAAGCCGCCATGCTGCCCATGCGCTTCGGCAACCAGTCGCGCAGTTACCGCCTGCGCACCACGCCCATGCGCGACTCTGAGGGCCACCTGCTGGGCACGGTCACCACTCTTGAGGACGTGACCACGCTGCAGGATACCGACCGGTTCAAGACCCAGTTCATCTCCGTCGCCAGCCGCAAGCTACGCGATCCGCTCCTGCAGCTTCGCCGCGGCCTCTATGCGCTGGCCCAGGGCTTTGGCGGAGCGCTGGCGCCCCTGCAGGCAGACCTTGTCGCCGCCGCCGGCACAGAGGCGGAGAAACTTGACGTCCTGATGTCCGACCTGATCGAGGTGGCGGAACTCGACATTGGCAAGCGGGAACTGCACGTCGAGCCCTTGCGCCCCCTGCCGCTGCTCAATGAGGCCCGCGGTCACTTCATCGACGACGCCGCCAAGAAGCACATTCGCATCGAGGTCAGGGCATTTGCCGATCTCTCCGCCGTGCGCGCGGACCGGCGCGCTTTGCGCTCCATCCTCGACAACCTGCTCTCCAACGCGCTTCGCTATACACCCCCGGACGGAGAAATCACCCTGGCCGCGGAAGAGATGAAGGACTATGTTCAGTTCACCGTGCGCGATACCGGCCGCGGCATCGAGGCCGAGCGACTCAGTACAATCTTTGACCGCTTCAATGCCTTCTCTGACGCCGGCACAGGCCTCGGGCTCGCGCTGGTCCGCCGGCTCGTTGAGTCGCTCGGCGGCCAGATCTCCGTAGAAAGCCGCCTGGGCCACGGAGCCACCTTCCGTTTTACCCTGCCCGTGGCCACGGTTGACGTCTCACACCATCCGGTTGAGGTGGGCTGACATGATGACTGAACTCACTTCCGAACCTTCGCATGAACCCGCCCGGCTGCGCATCTACGTCGGAGCGGCAGCGGGCGTCGGCAAGACCTATCACATGCTCAATGACGCCCTGCTCAAGCGCCAGCAGGGCATGGATGTTGTCATCGGCCTGGTCGATACCCACGACCGCCAGGAGACCGCCGACCAGATTCGCGACCTGGAGATTATCCCGCAGCGCGTCATCTCCTATCGGGACGTGGATCTCAGGGAGATGGACCTCGACGCCATCCTCCATCGCCATCCTCGCACCGTCATCATCGATGAGCTGGCCCACAGCAACGTCCCCGGCAGCAGGAACCGAAAGCGCTACCAGGATGTGCTGGAAATCCTTGCCGCGGGGATCAATGTGATGACCGCGGTCAACATTCAGCATCTCGAGACCCTCAACGACGCCGTCACCCGCTCCGCCAACATCGTCGTCCGCGAAACCGTGCCCGACAGCTTCTTCAAGCGGGCTGACGAGGTGGTCAACGTCGATGTCCCGGTGGACGAACTGCGCCTGCGGCTGCGGCAGGGCAAGATCTACGCGCCGGACAAGGTTGAGCAAAACCTCGCCAACTTTTTCCGCAAGGGCAATCTCAACCTGCTGCGCGAGCTTTCGCTGCGGGCCACGGCTGAGCAGGTGGGCAAGCACGCGTCTGACTACCGCCGCACCCAGGGCCTTGAGCAGGCACCCCTTCCCGAGAAGGTCATGGTCTGCCTCAGCACCCGCCCCGGCACTGAGCGCCTGCTGCGCGTCGGCGCGCGTGTCGCGGGCCGACTGGCCAGCAACTGGTACGCCGTCTATGTCACGCAGCCCGAGCAGGGCAAGGACAAATCGGACCCCGAAGATTGCGCGCGCCTTGATGAATATCAGCGCATGGCCCGCGACCTCGGCGCCGAGGTCGTCAATCTCCACGACAAGAACGTCTCTGATGCCCTCATCCGTTTTGCCCAGCAGGAAAGCATCTCCCACGTCATCTTCGGCCAGGCTGTGCGCTCCCGCTGGGACATCCTTCTCCGCGGCTCGGTGCTCAACCGCTTCCTCTCCGAGGTTCGCGATGTCACCGTGCAGGTGGTCCCAATGAACAAGTCCCTCAACAAATAACTGCTGCAATAACCGACTTGGCTAACCAGAACTCTGAAATTTGGTGGCGGCCTCGGAAGTGAGGGCCGCCAAAGAGTCACTCCTTGCCCCATCCAAAGTCGAGCTGAGTATCAATCACAGTCTTTTTGAAGACCTTAGCGAATTTAGTCCGAAAATCATTCATGTCGCTGCACAGCTTCATAATCGTAATAACTCGTTCGATCTGGTCATGAACCTTCTGTCTGCCAAAGTCCTTTAACCACTGGTGATGGTTCTGTTTGAAGTGAGGGTTTGGATTTTTGGTGCGGAGTGTCTTTCCTACATCGCCGTCAACGGCATCGTAAACGAAGGCCATAATGTACTTCCCCCAGCGCAAAGGGCGCGAACGCGGAGAATAGCGAACGCCCTCAAGACGAGCCAACTCAAACCAAAATTCATCAGGGAACATTCTCGCCCACTCTTGCATGTCCTCTGCGATGAACGCCTGTAATTTGAGTTGAAGCTCCTGCTTTGCGCGAAATGCCTGATAGCCCGTAGCCTCATCAATTAGAGCGATGATCCCGACTTTGGCGCAAGCGCGAGTGATGACTTCGGCCTGTTTCGCCAGTTTCGATTGATGAACGCCGACAAGTCTTTTGTCAGCCCGCGCGCGCAAATATGCATCGCAGATGTCGAGCAAAAGTGTTGCCTCGTAGCCAATACCTTTGAACTGTGTGCCAGGAATCGAAAACATGATCGTCTGATTGAGCAAGCCTTCGATATCGATGTAGTCTGCCACCGCTTGCCCTTTGACGAGACTAGCAATTGCTCCACTCGACTTCCCGGTCAAGACGCGCACAACTTCACGTTGCACCATAACGCGCTTGCGATTATCGAGAACGTAGACGTTAAAATCAACGTCGCCAATGGTCAATTTCCCGGGAAATAGTGCAATCGGGTCCGCAGTAGTTAACCTCTCGTTATCCAATTGTTTCCCAGCGGACGATACTTGCTCGGAGTTGGTTGATTTTCCTGCCTTCGCCCATCGCGCAGCAATCGCCTTTTGAGCAATTTCCCTGCGCCGCTCCGGAGTCAGGACGTTGGCCCTTGCATTGCCGCCTTTGGCGGCTCCAAGAGCAGAAAGTTCCTTTGCTGCGCTGCTCGGCAGGTCTGTCATGTGCCCATGATACATGCTCGTAGAAAAATGTCAATACTTGCACGAGAAAGTATTGACATTAATTCATCGAGCAAGTATAAAGGTTATGCAGTAGAAAGCCTCGGCCATCGCGCTAACGATGAACCGGGGCCAAGTATCCACCACAGCCAAAGCCGCGATGAACCAGCAAGCTCAATATCCGGCGAAACGCAGTGGGACTCAAGGGGAAAACCACAGTGACCGCACCATACGAACCACTGACACTCACTGAAGCCATCCGCTACTACTCCGAAGAACTAATCTGTATTGACCTCTTAGCGTCGATCCGCTGGCCGGAAGGAAAGGTTTTCTGCTCCCGCCGCGGGGAGGTCGGAAATGCGATCTGGTTAGCGAACCAGAAACGTTGGAAGTGCCGAGGCTGCAAAAAGCAGTTCTCAATCAAAGTCGGCACGATCTTTGAGGACTCGCCCATCGGACTCGACAAATGGATGGTTGCGGTGTGGATGCTGGCGAACTGCCGCAATGGGGTTTCCAGCTACGAAATCATGCGGTGCCATCGGCAGGCTCTCCATTCTTTTAGAAAAGACGCGAATGTAATTAATTTATTTAAAATTATCACGTATTATTTTGATTATTTTAATTTACGCCGATACAAAGGCTAACCTTGTCGCGTGGGGAAAGAGGCGCCGCCATCCAGCCGTCCGCCTGCTGGAGCCGCCGGTGCACCTGTGTTAATTTTGAGATATCGGCAACCGTCGAGCTCGTAGCTCAGCTGGTAGAGCAACGCCCTTTTAAGGCGTGGGTCCTGGGTTCGAATCCCAGCGAGCTCACCACCCCGCGGACTCAGCGGCTGTCACGCGGCCAATAGTGCTCTTCGCTGCATGCCCGCAGGCGTTCCGCCGCGCTTTCCGCCGTGATGTCCCTCTGTGGCATTCCCAGCATCTCAAAGCCCACCATGAACTTTCTCACCGTGGCCGAGCGTAGCAGCGGCGGATAAAAGTGCGCGTGAAAGTGCCATTCCGGATGATCTTCTCCGTCGGTCGGCGA
>DASSHM010000006.1:0-8345 GCA_035692885.1 Occallatibacter sp. | reverse complement strand
CCTTCCACCCCCGGATACCACGCAGCCAGAATCGCGCCTGCGTGCTCGTTGGCCCAGTTCAGCGCCACGGCGCTGCCGCTCTGCAGCACCACCACCAGCGGCTTGCCCGTTGCGGCCACTGCCTCCAGCAGCTTCTTCTGCGGCTCGGGCAGGTTCAGGCTGGTGCGGTCGCCTCCATCAAAGCCGTCAATCCTGATGCGCATCTCCTCGCCTTCAAGCTGCGGCGACAGTCCCACAAATGCCACCACCACGTCAGCTTCTTTCGCCCGCGCCACGGCCTCGTCCAGTTGCGCCTGCGCAGGCGCTTCCCACTTCAGCGTCACGCCGCCTCCGGCCCGGTCGCCGGCGTGCGAGTACTCCAGCTCAAACTGGTGCGGCTGGACATCATCAAAGTTCACCATGATGGACGGAACCTTGGGGAACGCCATCACCGGAGGCGCGGTCGGGGACGCTCCCGGGGCGGCCTTGAAGCCGCCCATCTCCGAGAGGTCCATCACCGCCCGCAGGCTGCCCTCCGACACCACCTTGCCATCGAGAAGGAAGCGGTAGGTCTCCTTCGGGGAATAGGGGAAGCTGTCGGCCGGCTCCAGCGTGAAAACGTAATGGCCCGCCGCGGGAGGCGTCAGCGTGCCTGACCAGCGCACGGAGTAGTTGTGGGTGTCCACTGCCGGATTCGGCTTGTCGTTCACCCAGTCAACCTGCACGTCCGGCTCCGTGGTCACAGCCACCGGGCGGCCCGTCCAGTCGGGGGTGGCAAAGAATTCCGTCTTCAGCCCCTTGCCCAGGCCAAAGGCCGTGCGCGGCACCGGCACGCCCACTCCGTCGGCCAGAGTGGAGCCCTGCGCGTAAAGGATCGGAGTGCTCGTGAACTGACGCAGCATCCCGTCCAGCGGCGTTACCGGATTCACCGGTGTGCCCACATAGTTGCCCAGAATGGACGGCAGCAGGTCTGCCGTGGGGCCGATGACGGCGATCTTGCCCGCGGAACTCCTCAGCGGCAGCGTCCCGTCGTTCTTCAGCAGCACGATGGCCTCTTCACCGGCCTTCAGCGCGATCTTGCGATGCTGCGGCGACGCATTCTCGCTGAAGGGAATCCTGTCCAGCGGGTTTGAGCCCTGCGGGTCAAACAGGCCCAGCTCGAAGCGCGCGGTGTAAAGCCGCTCCGCCGCCTGTGTCACCAGGTCCTCGCCGACCAGGCCCTTGCGCACCGCGTCCGCCAGCGTGTTGAAGCCCGGTGTCCAGATGCTGCAGGAGAGATCCGTTCCCGCCTTCAGCGCCAGCGCAGCGGAGTGCTCGATGTCCGGCGTCTTCTTATGTCCGCCGTTGATGTCCATAATGGCGCCGCAGTCCGACACCACAAATCCCTTGAATCCCCAGGCGTCGCGCAGATGATCCTTCAGCAGATTCGTGTTGGCGCAGGCCGGCCAGCCGTCAATCGCGTTGTAGGCGCACATCACTGAGTCCACGTGGCCCTGCATCACCGTCGCTCTGAACGCAGGCAGATAGGTTTCTTCGAGATCGCGAGGTGTAGGGTCAACATTGAAGCCATGGCGCAACGGCTCCGGTCCGCTGTGCACGGCAAAATGCTTGCTCGTCGCAATGGCCCGGGGATGCCCGGGGTCCTCGCCCTGCACGCCCTCGACAAAGGCCACGCCCATCCTGCTGGTTAAAAAGGGGTCCTCGCCGTAGGTCTCCTGCCCCCGGCCCCAGCGCGGGTCGCGAAAGATGTTGATGTTCGGAGACCAGAACGTCAGCCCGTAGAAGATGCGATGGTTGCCCTCGCGCTGTGCCTGGTTATACTTCGCGCGCGCCTCGGTCGAGATCACCGTGCCCATCGAGTGCACCAACGCCGGGTCCCACGTGGCTCCCATGCCAATGGCCTGCGGAAACACGGTGGCATAGCCAGCGCGCGCCACGCCGTGCAGCGCCTCGTTCCATGTCTGGTAGTCGGGAACCCCGAGACGCGGTATCGCCGTCGCCCAGTCTTCGAGCTGAGCGGCCTTTTCGTCCAGCGTCATCCGGCTCACAAGGTCGTGAGCACGCTGCGCGGCTGAGAGCTGCGTGTTCAGATATGCAGGCTCCTGCGCTGCGGCCAAGGCAGCCACTGCGAAGGCGAGGGAGATGAGGGAGAGCCAACGGCATTGCTTCATCGGATTATTCCTCCTGGGCGACAGGCCGGAGCGCGGCCCGCATGACCATTCCGCACCCGCCTTTGTGCGTTCAGCGTGGAGCGCCGTTTCTCACCACGGCGCCGCGCCTGCCGGGGTCGAAGGACAGTCGCCAGAAACTCTACTAGATTTTTGAGTTTATTGCCAGCTTTATCGGTTTACCTTGACAGCGGCGCCGTGGCTGGTCCGGCCTCGGCGCTGGTGCCGCTCCGCTCCGCCTGCGCTTCTATGTGCTGCCAGGTACGATGCATGCGCACAAATTCCGCATGCCTTCGCAATGGCTCCAGACGCGGGTCCGCGAGCGTCTGGAAGAACCACGGGCAGCGCGTTTTTTCCGCCTTCCGCAGTTCGGCAAACGCCGTCTCCGTTTCCCCCAGCGCGACGCACAGCGCCGGCGTAAACGAGCTCAGCACAAACCGCTCGCGCCCCAGCCATTGCAGGCGGTCCAGCACCTTGCGCGCCGCATCCCATCGGCCCGCCTGAGCCAGCGCGTAGCCGTGCACCGCAGCGGCAATGTCAAAGTAGGGTGAGCGATGCGCCAGTTCCTCTGCCCATGCCACGGCGCGCGGCGCGTCGCCCGTGTGAGCCAGAATCATTGCGCCGTAGAGATGAATGCCTTCGTCTCCGGGAAAGAGCTCCAGCCCCCGCTCTACCTGCTCCACGCTCAGTTCAGGCATGCCCGCCAGATGATACGCCCATGCCAGACGCGCATTCAGCCACGGTGACTGAGGATCCACGACGAGCGCTGCCCGGATCAGGTCGATGGCCTGGTCAAACCGGTGCCGGCTCAGCGCGAACATGGCGCGGGCCCGCGTCGTCCACGGGTCGTGCGGCAGGTGGCTGCTGGCCGCAAACTCGGCCAGCGCGCCCGTCAATTCGCGGTCAAAGTGGTAGCGGATCCATCCCAGGCTCGGAAGCACCGTGGTCTTCGCCTCGCACTTGTCCGGAATTGCCGCAGCCGCCCTCCGTGCCTGCTCCGCCGCCTCGGCCGGAGACATAAAGCCATAGAGCGACTGCGTGATGCACGCATGTACCAGGTCAACCTGCGCTGACGTCAGCGAGGGGTCGGGACCGGCCTTGCTCTGCGGGCTCCGCACGCCGTTCTGCGCCTCATGCTGTTGCCCTTCCGGGATCCCGTTGCGCTGCAACTCAAATGTCTTGAGCTGCAGCGATTCGGAGTGGCCGTTCGCATGCGCCGCCTCCTCGGCAATCGGCGCGCCGCCTCCCAGGCGAGAGATCAGCCGGTCAGCGAGCTCCGCTTCCACGCCCGCAATGCGTGCCGAAGGCACCAGCATGTCTTCCACCCAGATCTGGGCTCCGTCTTCCACGCGGATCATCTCCGTGCGCAGCCGCAGGTGCGCGGGCAGGGCGCGAAGTGCTCCCGTCAGCACCAGGTCGGCAGTCAGCCTCCGGCCCACCTCGTGAGCGTTCAAACCCTGTCCGGCCAGGGCGAACACCGAGTCGCGCGCCAGCACCGTCACCGGCACCGACCGGCTGCTGATCAGCCGCGTAATCGTCTCTTCGGCCGCGACTGTACCCAGATGCTCCGGCACATGCTCGCCCTCAGCAAATGGCATGATGGCCAATCGCGGCTGAGCCGGCGGATGCGAGGTCACAACCTGCTTCGTCGAGGCTGAGAAGCGATACCCGCGCTTGTAAACCGTCTGGATGTACTCCTCGGGCTGGAGCCGCGCGCGCAGTGAGGACACGCACCGCGTGATGCTGTCGGCAGTCACGTGCACATCACCCCACAGCGCGTTTTTCAAATCCAGGGGCGTGACAATCTTTCCCGCGCGGGCAAGGAGCAGCCGCAGCGCCGCAAGTTCCTTGGGAGGAAGATGAATGATGTGTTCACGCCGTGAGAGAGTGCCGTCAGCCGCGAGCCGGAAGGCTCCGAATGTGCATCCAGGTTCTTCTTCGCTGGCCGGTATCCCTTGTTGATCCGTCATCCGAATGATTGCGTTCCCCGAAAGCCATTCAGGCCCGAATCCATCCGCATGCTCATGTCTGGCCAGCCCGTGCAGAGCGTGTCCGGCTGTTACTGGTCAAAGCAAACAGGCCACAACATCACCGGACACTTGCGCGTCTCTGGCACATCAGTATGCGGAAAATTGTTACTCAGAAATTATCCCTCCGATGCGTTCATGCGAAGCATCGCGGCCCGCGAATCTTTTTGACAATGTAGTAATAGGTCGTGCATTACTCAGCCGCGGGATGGACGTTGCTTTTGAGCTATCCTCAGTAACTACGATTATGTTTCGATTGTGTGGAAGTGCTCATATCAAGAGGAGTTTAGCTTGAGTCGCAGAAACTTCCCAAAGAGGAAAAGCCTCGTCCCCTCTTGCCGCGACGATGCGTATTGTGCCCGCATGCAGCACCAGGGTCTTGCATGGCGGTGCGCCGGGGCTCGTGCGCGTCATGCCGCGCGTCCTTCTCAGTCCTTCGAGCGAATCGCGTAGGTCAGGCCCATGATGAACTGGAACGAATTGCGCTTTGTGGGCGGTTCTGACACTGGGGGATCATTCAGGTAGCTGTCGATGGTTCCGATTGAGAAGCCCAGATTCTTGTAGGCAGGAAAGGCCACGGTGTTCGTCTCTGTCGCGGAGTAGGCACTGGGCACGTTGTAGGCGGGAATAAACGCCAGCCCCTGCGTGAAAGTCAGCCGGCTTAAGCTCAGCACGTAATTGGCGCCGAACGTTGAACCCACAAGGTTCTGGGTAACTCCGCCGAAGAACTGCTGCTTTTCATACTGCACGGTGCCCTTCAGATCCGCCTCCTGGATAGGCGTCTTCAGCACTGTCCAGCCAATGCCTCCACCGTAGATCTGCTGCAGGTCGAGTGACTGGCTGTAGTTATGATCGAATGCCGTCTGCGCCAGCGCAAAAAAACGTGGCGAGAAGTACTCATCGCGCTCGGCGTCGGCGTGGTAGATGGCTGACTTCGTCAGAATCTCCGGCACAAAGGTGTTTGTGGTCACTGAAAAATATCCCGGCTGGATGATCTTGCCGAATGAGCCCGTGAAGTCCAGCGAGGTGCGGTTGCGCGGGTTCAGCCAACTTACGGTGGGCACCACGCGCGCCAGGCCGACTCCGCCGGAAAAGGTGTACTGCCGCTGCGTGGCCGTCACCATCGCTGCCCCCAGCGATGCCTGTCCATTCCAACCCGATAAAATGCCGGGGGAATGATTCACCAGCTTGTCCAGTGTCGCCTCGTCAAGAATGTACTGCGCGTCGCCCACGGGCATCGTTGCCGGGCCCGCGCCCCCCGCCGGATGCACGGTCATTTCCGCCTTGCTCATGTCCAGCGTTCCCACCGGCACCTGCTTCTGCTTCTCCCTGGCCAGCAGCTTCACGTCCTTGCCAATCACCGCGTAGGGCTTGCTGGTGCGCAGCTCTTTGATCTTGTCCCACCCCAGCGTGATGTCCCCCAGCGCATCGCTGTGGAATTTGACCTGGCCGCGAATCTCGTTGACGAACTGCCCGTGCAACATATCGCCGTTGCTCAGCACCAGCACATCCGGCCCTGCCGGGTTGGCAGGCTGCGCCTGCGCGGCAAAAGCCAGCGGTGCCGCAGCCAGCAGTGCCGCAGCCAGCAGTGCCGCAGCCAGCAGTGCCAGTGAACCTGATCTGCATATCCGCCGCAGCCTGCTCCATCCTGATACCACACTCATTGCGACCTCCCTGGCCGTATCTCCACAATCCTGATTCGTCGAACAGAAGCTGATTTTAACCGCTAGGGGTTTCGATGCGCCTGCGGAGTGCTCGCGTTGCGTGCGCGCCGGGCTCATTACGTCCTGCCGGCGTCGAGAGCATGCCGCTGCGCCAACTTTCAGTAATTCTTCAGGAATTCGCGTACCAATCTCTGCCACACTCTTCGCGGAGAGCCCTTGCCTATGCCACATTCGATGCCCGCCAAGGCCCGCTGGTCGCTTGAGCCGTACGCAATCGGCACCAAGCTCCGCGCCCTGCGCTCCCGCAAGCGTCTTACCCTGGCGCGGCTGGCCGATGAAACCGGCCTCTCCACCGCCATGCTCTCCAAGCTCGAAACCGACCGCATGACCCCCACCCTGCCCACGCTGGCCCTCATCTGCCGCGTCTACGGCGTGGGTCTCAGTTATTTTTTTCAGGAGCCCGAGGGTCACACCTTCTCCATCACGCGCAAGGCGAGCCTGCAGGGCAACAGCCGCGGCCCCGAACCGGTCCGCGCCATGCCTCTCAATTCCACCATTGCCGCGCCGCGGCTCGCGGTGCAGATGATGGAGCTTGCTCCCGGTGTTTCGTGGAACCCCGCGGATCCCGGCCAGACAGCCTGCGGCATGATCTACGTTGTTGACGGCCGTCTGCAACTGGATGCGGGCGGTGCTCATGAGATGCTCGACGCCGGCGACTGCGCCTACATCGAGAGTCGCTTTGCTGTGGCATGGAGCGCCGCCGGCAAGCACCCTTGCCGCATTCTGTGGGCTACGCCGTCCGCCTGACCATTCGCTTCGCACTCCGGCGCGGAGCGGGCATGCGATGCCTCCGCCTGCAGCGAGCCCGGCTGCGCGCACCTGTCCTTACTCACGCTCGAATGCAATCCAGTTGGCCGCGGCCGGGCACAGTCTGTAGGATGGCTGTGCAATTCCGGAGCCGTCCGAACGATGCGACCCAACGCGAACCTGATCAAAGCCACCCTCACCGGGGCGCTCGGCGGCCTGCTGTTCGGTTTTGACACCGTGGTCATCTCCGGCATCATCGATGCCGTCACGCACCTCTACAAGCTCAGCGACTACGGCAAGGGCTGGACGGTGGCCATTGCGCTCATCGGCACCGTCGTCGGCTCGTTCGGCGCGGGCGTGGTGGGCCACAAGCTGGGCGGGCGTGAAACCCTGCGCCTCACCGCCCTGCTTTATGTCATCTCCGCCGTGGGCAGCGCTCTGGCCTGGAACTGGCCTTCGCTCATGCTCTTTCGCTTTCTCGGCGGCCTCGGCATTGGCGCATCTTCCGTCCTCGGCCCCGTCTACATCGCGGAGCTCTCCCCGGCCAGGTGGCGCGGCCGCCTCGTCGGTGCCTTCCAGTTCAACGTGGTCTTCGGCATTCTCGTTGCCTACACATCCAACTACCTCATCCGGCTCATGCAACTTGGCGCAATGGAGTGGAGGTGGCAGGTGGGAGTGGCGGCGGTGCCCGCCCTCGCCTTCCTCATCCTTCTCTACCGCATCCCCCGCAGCCCGCGCTGGTCGGCCTCCCGTGGCCTGAACGACGAGGCCCTCGACGTGCTCCGGCAGATGGGCGATCCCAACCCCGAGGCCGAACTGGCCGACATCCGCGCCGCGCTGGCCGAGGAACATGCCTCCGTCCACGAGCCCGTCTTCCGCTGGAAGTACCGCTACCCGCTCTTTCTCGCCATCACCATCGGCGCATTCAATCAGCTCGCCGGCATCAATGCCATCCTCTATTACCTCAATGACATCTTCTCCGCCGCGGGCTTCAGCCAGCTCTCCGGCGACCAGCAGGCCATCGCCATCGGCTTCACCAATCTTGTCTTCACCATCGTTGGCATGAGCGTGATCGACCGGCTGGGGCGCAAGACGCTGCTCCTTATCGGGGCGGCGGGCACCGCCGGTTGCCTCAGCGGCGTGGCCTGGATCTTCTCATCCAACTCTCACCAGGGCATGCTGGTCTGGCTGCTCATCGTCTACATCGCATTCTTTGCGCTCTCCCAGGGCGCAGTGATCTGGGTCTACATCGGCGAGGTCTTCCCCAACCACGTCCGCTCCAAGGGCCAGGGCGTGGGCAACGCCAGTCACTGGACCATGAACACCATCATCGCCCTCGCCTTCCCGGTCGTCGCCGGCAGCATCGGCCGCGGCGTGCCCTTCATCTTTTTCGCCGTCATGACCGCCGTGCAGTTCTTCACCGTTCTCTTCTCCTATCCCGAAACCAAAGGCCAGACCCTTGAGGCTCTCCAGCGCAAGCTGATTCCGTCCGGCTGACCGGCCTGCTCAACACCTCCAGCCCTCTCTTGGTTCTGCGCCATGCGTTATGGGACACTGTGTTCAGCAGCGGCGGTGGGCTCATTTCCCGGTAAAGCCGCCGCGGGGAGTCTTGCCATGGAGCAGCAGACGGTGCTGACGGCCGCGCAGGTAAGAGAGGTGGCACAGGCCGTGGTGGAGGCGCTGCGCCTGCCCCGCGCTGA
>DASSHM010000005.1:0-14122 GCA_035692885.1 Occallatibacter sp. | reverse complement strand
GCGCTGGAGCCTGTGAATCCGGAGAGATAGCGAACGTCGGGCAGGTGGGTGACGAGCAGGCCGGGGAGCCCGGCGCGGGTCATGCGGCGGCGAAGCTGACCGATGCGGCGCAGGTGGTCCACCCGCACAGGTATATCACGGTGGCAAGGAGCGGGCGAAAGAAGCGCTAGAGCGCCGGGCGGACGGGCTTTTTGTGGCGGGGGTCAATTTCAGCTTCAGCAGCCCGCTGCTCCGACTGATGATCCATCCATTCGTCGAGCCGCGAGCGCTTGAAGCGCCAGCGATTGCCGAGCTTGAAGGCGGGGACGAAGCCCTCGGAGGCGTACTTGTAGAGGGTGTCGGGAGAGATGCCAAGGTAGTCCGAGGCCTGGCGGATATCCATGACCTCGCGAACTTCGGGGACGAGCAGATTGGAGCGGGCCGTGGAGTGGCGCATGATTCCCTTCCTGGGGCGAGACGCCCTCGGACACTGATTCCGGCATCGCCGCCGGTACTCCTGTATATAACGCCGTTTCGCCTGCCGATTCAAGGAATTTCAGAGAGTTGACGGAAATTTAAGGGATTTGCGCGGGATTGGCGTGCAGAAGCAGGGACTGTGGCGGAGAAGAGCACGCAGCCGTTAGTGGTTCAGCCGTAAAGGGATGCAACTGATGGGGTTGCCGGACCGGATAGCGCACATGGACATGCCGCCGGTGGGTGGAAAGGCGGAAGCCGCCCGTGGACCGGCCAAACGCAGGCAAGAGGCCAGGCGAGGGGTCAGTTCTGGTCTTCGCGGCGGTGCAGCGTGGGCCGGTCGGTGGGGTTGCCGGTGGAGTCCGTGCTGGCGCGGCGCAGGGATGGCTTGGCGGGCTCGCTGGAGTCCTTCAGGCGGCGCTTGTTCTCAATGCGGGCGAGGCGGGCCTTGACGACCTCGAACTCCGAGGTGGTGACGAGGTACTCGTCCCGGGCAGGCAGAATCTCGGCAATCTCCTGCTGCGTATGCTCGATGCGGTCGGGGGTCTGGGGATGGTCAGAAAACGCCTTGGAGACCAGTCCGGGCTTGCGCTTCTGCAGGGCCTGAATCTTCTCAAAGAAGCTAATGAAGGCCTGAGGGTCGTATCCGGCGCGGTACATGTACTGCACGCCGAGATAGTCGGCCTGCGCCTCGAACTCGCGGGAGAAGTGGAGGAAGGTGAGAGGCACGCCGATGGAGGCGGCCTCGTAGATGCCGTAGCCGGTCCAGCCTCCGAGGAAGATGAGCGGAACAGTGCCGAGCTGGGCGTAGTTCATGCGTGTCTGCTGACGGACGGCGTGATGGGCACAGACGTGGGCCACCTCGTGGGCCATCACGCCGGCGAGCTCGGCCTCCTCGTCGGCGGCGAGAATGAGGCCGGAGTTGACGTAGAAGAAGCCGCCGGGAAGCGCCATGGCGTTAATCTCGTCGGAGTCGATGACCTTGATGGTAAAGGGCACCTTGCAATCGGAGTTCTTGACGATGTTCTGACCGATGCGGTTGACGTACTCGGTAACGACGGGATCGGTGATGAAGTGGGTGCTCTTCTCAATTTGATCGGCGTACATTTTGCCCATTTTGATTTCGGAGTCAACCGAGTACCAGTTGCCGAGGCCGCGGCCGCCGATGTCGCGATTGCCCACGGCGCTGACATCCTCAATACTTCCCTTCTTCACCTTGATCATGTCACTGCCGGGCTCGACGACCTTGTTGACGTCGGCCTTGGCGCTGTCGCCCTGGACCGGCGTGGCGCCGGGAGCGGACCTGGCGTCCTTGCCGTGATCCTTATCCTGATTCTTGCTCTTGCTGGTGTCCTTTGCGGCGTTGCTCTGCGCCGCGGTTGGCGCGGCGACATCGCCGGAGACAGGAGTGGTGCCGGGGGCGGGCTGGGCCGCGGGAGCGGCGGGAGCTGGAGCCGTGGTAGCGGGAGCGGTGGCGGCGGGCTGTTTGTCAGTGGGAGCAGGCTGCGCGGCAGTCTGAGCGTAGAGAAACGTCCCGGCAGCGAGCGCCATCGCCGCAGCCAAGGATGATGCACGAAGGAATTTTGCCGCCATTGACCCACCTCCGGCCAGAAAGCAGGCGCTTCCGACCGTACTCCTGCGGATATTAGACGATAGTATGCGCCCGAACGACAGCCGGGAGACGCAGAATTTGGCGGCGGAGGGGGCACGGTGGCATGGGATGCGCCGGGAGAGGTGATTGATTCCGGCTGCAACGCGTTTTACTTGGAGCAATTTGCCGTCTGCATTAGAGTGGTGATTCACGGGACTCCGGGGAGGAAACTTGCGGCGAACGTTGCTGGCAGCAACGGGGATGGCAGCGACCGTGCTGGCGCTGGGCACAGTCGCGCTCGTGCAGGCGCAGCAACACACCCCGGGCATTGCCGTGGAGAGGGCTCTGACCTCACCCCGGCACCTGCCCGCGCCGCCTGTAAACGCACCCGTGGTAGCCGCAAAGGTGTTTGACGCCACGCGGCTGGGGTCACCCATGACGCTGGACCGGGACTGGCGCATCGGTGTCACGGCGAATGCGGAGGCGGCTGCTCCCGGCTTTGATGACTCGAAATGGCCGCTCCACAATACACACGACCTTTTGGACAACCTGGATGATCTTGACCGCTCTCCGGAGACGGCGAACGGGACTCAGGGCGGAGAGAAGCCGCCATCCGGGGAGCGCCCACGACACGGCAGGCCGTTTGTATGGTTCCGGATGCACATCCGGCTGGCACCGCATCACGGCCCGGTGGCCCTGCTGATTTCGATGCCTGTGTCGCAGAGTACGGCCATGGTGGGCGCCGGAGGCGGACCGGGCGTGGACGTGTTTGCCAACGGACAGGAGATTGCCCCCGAGGGGCCGAACGGCAACGCCGCGGGACGCTACCAGGAGATATCACGCATTTACGACCTGGGTGTTGCGCCGGATGAGGCCAGCCTGACGCTGGTGGTGCGCACCATTTACATCCCCTTTGGGCTGGCGTCCTATACCAGCTTCTTTACGTTTCACACGCTTCGGATCGGTAATCCAGCCGACCTGCGGAACGAGCTGGAGCTATGGAGCGTCCACAATCTGTTTGAGCGGCTGCCGCGGCTGATTATCGGCATCCTGCTGCTGGTACTGTCGGTCTTTCTGCTGGCACTGTACTTCTCGCAGCGCGGACATCTGGAGTATCTGTGGCTGGCTCTGCACGAGCTGGTGCAGGCACCCATCGGGTTTATCGACCAGGCCGGCAGCTCAGCCCACCTTGACCAACTGTGGTACGCGGCGCTGGTGCTGCAACTGCTGGTGGTCTCGGCGTATCTCTATTTCGAGTTTCTGGTAGCGTTTCTGGGCATGCGCAGGCGGTGGTATATCGTTGCGCTGCGCTATTCGGCGCCGATTCTGGCCGGCGTGGGGCCTGTGATGGGCCTGCTGGGCACGCACAACACCGTGCTGCTGGTTGGCATGGTTGCGGTGCTCGTCGGCGGCATTCTGTGGATTGTGGGATTGTTCTCGTTCATCTTTATCACGCTGATAGCGGCCACCCTCCGGCGCAACTACGAGGCCGGGCTGCTGCTGGTTTCGCTGCTGCTGATGCTGGTGGGCGTGATTGAACCCATCCTGACCGGGAGCATGAGCAACTGGGGCGGACAAGCATACAAGTCGCCCTTAACGGTGCAGGCGGGGCCGATACCAATCCACTTTGCGTCGATTGCGGATTTTATCGGCCTGCTGGCGATCGTGCTGATTATCTTTGTCCGCTTCCTGCGCATCCACTACGCGGAGGAACGCGCGAGCAGCGAGCTGGCGGCGGCACGCAGCGTGCAGGAGCTGATCATTCCCGAGCAGAAGCCGGAGACGCCCGGCTACGAAGTGGACTCAGTGTATACGCCAGCACAGGAGGTGGGCGGTGACTTCTTCTTTGTGCGGCCGATGGGCGACGACGAGTTGCTGGTGGCCATTGGCGACGTGGCCGGCAAGGGAATGAAGGCGGCCATGAGCGTATCGATGCTGGTGGGCGCCCTGCGCCAGATGACGGAGCGGAACCCGGCGCGGATTCTGGAACTGCTGAATCGCGTGGTGGCGGGGAGCGAGGGGCTGACGACCTGCCAGGTGGCCTTGTTTGACGGCAAGGGCGGGCTGGTGATGGCGAACGCGGGCCATCTGCCGCCTTATCTGAACAGCCAGGAGATCGCGGTTCCGGGCAGCCTGCCGCTGGGCGCAATCGCCAACGTGACCTATGACGAGGTGCGGCTCTATCTGCACCCCGGCGATCGCATCCTGATGCTGTCAGACGGTGTGCTGGAGGCAAGGAAGGCGACAGGAGAGCTGTTCGGCTTTAACAGGATCCATAACCTGAGCAACCAGTCAGCGTTCTACATTGCCGATGCCGCGAAGGCCTTTGGCCAGGAGGACGACATCACGGTGCTGACGGTGAGGCGGATGCCGAGCGCCGCGGCGTAAGTGGGCTGGAGCAGAATCTGGTTGCGGAACCCGAGCAGCGCTGGATTATGATGAGGAGGCCGCGCGCTACCTTGTACCGGCACCTTGACGCGCGGCAGGCCGGATTGAAATGACATTTCCGGACAAGGAGAGAAGCGTGAAAATTGCACGTTGTACCTCAATGATCGTGGGCCTGGCCGCTTGCGCGCTGTTTACAGTTCTGCCTGCCACAGCCGCCCAGTCAAAGCCGACCCACAAGACCGCTAATCAAACTGAGAAGGCCGCCAAGTCCACCTCCAAGTCAAAATCCAAATCCGCGGCCAAGCACGCCGCGAAATCAGAGAAGGCAGCCAAGGCTGAATCAAAGACTGCGAGCAAGCAGGCCGCAAAATCAGAGAAGGCAGCCAAGGCCGAATCGAAGACGGCGAGCAAGCAGGCCGCAAAATCAGAGAAGGCAGCCAAGGCCGAATCGAAGACGGCGAGCAAGCAGGCAGAGATGCCGGAGAAGATGGCGAAGCCGGCAGCCAGGCCGCAGCAGGCCGCGTCCAGACCGGCTGAGCGCGCAGCGCCTGCTGCTCAATCGGCTCCCAGGGGCGGGCTGGTGGATATTAACACAGCCAGCGCAAGCCAATTGGAGGCGCTGCCCGGGGTGGGCGGCGTGTACGCGAGCAAGATAATCGCCGGACGGCCCTACGCAAATAAGACCCAGTTGAGGTCGAGGGGCATTGTTCCGGCCACAACCTATACCAAGTTCCAAAACCTGGTCATCGCCAAGCATTCGTCCAGGTAGAGCTACAGGACGAGAAAGACGAAAAGCCCCATCCGGCGGGATGGGGCTTTTGCTTGCGCTGAACCTGCGCCGGGGTGGCGCGGGCGGGTTTCAATCGTAGTATTCGAGGCCGAGGTGAGTGATGAGGTCAGCGCCCATGATGTGGCGCAGCGTGTTCTTGAGCTTCATCAACTGGATGAACAGATCGTGCTCGGGGTAGAGGCCCTCGGCGGTCTGGGGCGACTTGAGGTAGAAACTCAACCACTCCTGGATGCCGATGGAGCGCAGGTCTGATGTGCGCTTGGCCAGGTCCATGAACAGGATAAGGTCGAGCGCCACCGGCGCGGCTAGGATGGAGTCGCGGCAGAGGAAGTTGATTTTAATCTGCATGGGATAGCCGAGCCAGCCGAAGATGTCGATATTGTCCCAGGCTTCCTTGTCGTCGCCGCGCGGGGGGTAATAGTTGATGCGGATTTTGTGGTAGAGGTCTTTGTAGAGATCGGGGTACAGGTCGGGCTGGAAGATGTATTCGAGCGAGCCGAGCTTGGACTCCTCCTTGGTCTTGAAGGACTGAGCGTCATCGAGCACCTCACCGTCGCGATTGCCGAGGATGTTGGTGGAGAACCAGCCCCGGACGCCCAGCATGCGCGCCTTGAAGGCCGGCGCCAGAATGGTCTTCATGAAGGTCTGGCCGGTCTTGAAGTCCTTGCCGCAGATGGGGGCGGAGTTCTTTTTGGATAGTTCGATGAGAGCCGGAGTATCCACGGTCAGGTTGGGAGCGCCGTTGGCGAAGGGGACGCCCTCGCTGAGAGCCGCGTAGGCATAGACCTGTGACGGAGCGATCCCGATGTCGTCGTTATCGAGACCCTTCTCGAAGGCGGCAAGGGATTTATGGACCGCCGTCGGCTCAAGGAAGATTTCAGTGGAGCCGCACCAGATGACGACAACGCGGTCCACCTTCTTTTTGAAGGCCTGAATGTCGGCGATGACCTGATTGGCCAGATCGCGCTTGTTTTTGCCTCTTTTAACGTGGGTGCCATGCAGGCGCTTGACGTAGTACTGGTCAAAGACGGCGGGCATGGGCCTGATGGTCTCAAGGAAGGGCTTGAGCTGGTTGAGCGTCTCCTTGTCGAGCACCTGGGCGTGGGCGGCAGCCTCGTAGACATTGTCTTCAAAGATGTCCCAGCCGGTGAAGACGATGTCGTTGAGGTCGGCGAGGGGCACGAACTCCCGGATGAGGGGCGATTTCTTATCCGTGCGTTTGCCCAGGCGGATGGTACCCATCTGTGTGAGCGAGCCGATGGGCTTGGCCAGTCCGCGACGGACCGCCTCCACCCCGGCGATCATGGTGGTGGCCACGGCGCCGAGGCCCACGACCATCACTCCAAGCTTGCCCGTTGCGGGCTGAACGTCTGCTGCTCCGGCGGTCTTTGAGCCGCCTTGAGGTTTATTCGCCATCTCTCTCCTATTCCTTCCTTTGGATTCCTGCTGCTGCAAAGCAAAGCCAAAAAACAGATTGCGCGGAACGCACCAGTGTACGCCCCGCAGCCCGTCCTAATCCTGCCGCGAGTCGAGCGCGGCGGCGGAGCGGCTCGCACGGCTGAGGTGAGACCAGACAAACCAGATGATGCCCGCCACAATCGCGACTTCAACCACAAGGTGGAAGCGTTGAAACGCCTGCTCGAAACGCGGGTCGGTATCCCACTTCTGGCCGAGCTTCATGCCGACGTAGGCGAGGCCGAAGCACCACGGCCAGGAGCCTACAAAAGTGTAAACGTGAAAGCGCAGTTGCGGCATGCGGGCGATGCCCGCAGGAAAGGCAATAAAGGTGCGCGCAATGGGCAGCAGGCGCGCGACGAGCACCGTGATGGAGCCGTATTTGAGGAAGAAGGCCGTGAGCCGCTCAAGATCATGATGGCTCATCAGCACCCAGCGCCCGTAGCGCTCCACAAGCGGGCGGCCACCCCGCGCGCCTATCCAATAAGCGACGAGCGAACCGAGATTGCAGCCCAGGGCGCCGGCGGTGGCGACCCAGAAAATGTTAAATCGCTGGAGATAGACCAGATAGCCCGCGAAGGGCATGATGATCTCAGAGGGTAGCGGGATGCAGGCCGACTCGATGCCCATGAGCAGAACTATCCCGGCATAGCCGCCCGAATCGATGACATGGGTCACAAATTGTACGAGTGCCGCCAGGATACTTTCGCTCATGCAGACCTCCAGTATATAGGGCCGGGGCTGGGGATCTGCGGCGACGATGCGGGCAGAGACGTGGGACGCGGGCGAGCAGCCGTTTGCTAGGATTGGGTGGAGTTGAAACCCGAGATTGAGGTGGTTCCGTTGAGTGATTTCCCCGCTGTTCCGCTGACGCTTGAAGGCTCCTGCCTGCTGCACCAGTTTTATCGGTTCAACCGGCCGGCCTGGCGGCGTTCCGCGGGGGAGGAGCGCGCCCGGGCGGCGGCCGAAGCGGCAGAGGTGCTGAAAGGGCTGGAACGCGCGGCGGATGGGAGTGTGCAGACGGCAATCTACTCGCAACTGGGGCACAAGGGCGACCTGATGCTAATCCATTTTCGAGACTCGATGGAGGCCCTGAACCAGGTGGAGCTGGATCTGGCGCAGACGCCACTTTTCGATTTTTTGGAGCTGAAACATTCCTACGTCTCCGTTGTGGAACTGGGCCTGTACGAGTCGAGCCGCAAGACGTGGGAGGCGGCGGCGGCCAAGGGACTGACGCCGCACACCGAGGAGTGGAACGCGGAGGTGGAGACATCGATGACGCGCGGAGCCGAGGCGATGAAGTCGCGACTTTTCCCCGCGGTGCCGGAGGCGAAGTACCTGAGCTTTTATCCGATGGACCGCAAGCGGAGCGCGGATGGCAACTGGTACACGGTGCCGTTTGCGGAGCGGCAGCGGATGATGCACGAGCATGGGCTGATCGGGCGGCGTTACGGCGACCGGGTCAAGCAGATTATTTCGGGCTCAATCGGCATGGATGACTGGGAGTGGGGCGTGGACCTGTTTGCCGACGATCCGGTGGTCTTTAAGAAGCTGATCTACGAGATGCGTTTTGACGAGGTGAGCGCGGTGTATGCGCTGTTCGGGCAGTTCTTCCTGGGCATCCGGCTGCCGGTGGAGAAGCTGGGCGGATGGCTGCAGGGGAAGCTCGAGAGTTAGTGCCCGGAGAGCAGGGGCCGAAGGTGATGGCGGTTAAAAAGTCAACCACGAAGATCGGGATAAAGCCGGCGGAAGCGCCCTTGAAGCGCAATAAGACCACGTGCGGACGGAGCGATCTTGCCCCGGAGCGGGTGGCAGCGATTCTGCGCGGACTGGACGAAGCGTATCCGGAGGCGGAGTGCGCGCTGGACCATCGCTCGCCGTGGCAATTGCTGGTGGCGACGATTCTGTCGGCGCAGTGTACAGATGCGCGGGTAAACATGGTGACGCCGGAGCTGTTCCGGCGCTTCCCTTCTCCGGAGGCCATGGCGAAGGCCAGCCAGGCGGAGATTGAGAGCCTGATCCGGTCAACAGGCTTCTTTCACAACAAGGCCAAATCGCTGGTGGGCGCGGCAAAGAAGATCAGCGAGGAATTTGGCGGCAAGGTGCCGCAGACGCTGGCGGAGCTGACGACCGTGCCCGGCGCGGCGCGGAAAACTGCGAACGTGGTGCTGGGCGTTAGCTTTGGCAAGGCCGAGGGCGTGGTGGTGGATACGCACGTGTTTCGCGTGTCGCGGCGGCTGGGGCTGGCGAAGGGCGACACGGCACAAAAGGTGGAGCAGGAGCTGATGAACGTGCTGCCGCAGAAGAGGTGGATCAGCTTTTCGCACCAGATGATTCATCACGGGCGGCAGGTGTGCGAGGCGCGCAAGCCCAGGTGCCGCGCGTGCAATCTTGAGCCGTTCTGCCACTCCAAGGACAAGACGTGGAGTTCGCGAGACAGATGAGCCCGTTCGAGGGCAAACACTTCGCTGACTGGCACATCAGTGCGCGAACAGGCGCGCGACGGCGGCGAGAAGGCCGGAGATGTCGGACGGCTCTGCTTCAGCGGCAGGCTCCCAGCCGAGGCCGCGGAGGGTCTGGGTGGTGACGGGGCCGATGGAGACGGCAGACACTCCCGACAATGGGAACTGGATGCCGGCGGCCTTGGCGGCTCGCTCCAGATGCGTGGCGCTGGAGGAACTGGTGAAGGTGGCGGCATCGATACCCCGCCGCAGGGCGGCTTGAAGCTGAGCGGCGGCGGACTCGGGGAGCGAGTTCCGGTAGGCGTCGGCAATGACCACCGAGGCACCGGCGGCGCGCAGGGCGTCCGGCAGAACATCGCGGGCTGAGGCGGCGCGCACGAGCAGGATACGGCTGCCGGCGACTTTGCCCTCAAGTGCGGCAATCAGGCTTTCGGCCACGAATTTTTCGGGGACAAGAGAAACCTTGAGGCCGGCGTTATTGACTTCCGCTGCGGTGGAGGCCCCGACGGCCGCGATTTTGAGTGCCGCGTGAGCGGTGAGCGAAACGCCCAGGAAACTTGCGCGCCCGGCGAGCATGTGGACGGCGTTGGCGCTGGTTAGGATAAGCCAGTCGTAGCCGGAGAGTCGCTGGATGGCGTCGTCGAGTGGAGCGAAGCTGAGCGGCGGGAGGATTTCTAGAACTGGAACCTCAACCGGCTCGATGCCCAGCGCGCGCAGGCCCTGGCTGAGCCTGCCAGCCTGCCCGGCAGCGCGGGTGACGAGTACGCGACGGCCAGTGAGCGAGGCAGCGGGCATGTGGCTAGGCTCCGGCCGAGGCCAGCAGCGGACCGGCGCCGGCGGCGAGAAGCAGGCTGGCGGTTTTCGAGCCGAGCGCAATTGGGTCAGAGGCTGTTGATGCCGCGTGATAGACCCGGACGGCCTCACCCGAGCCGGGCGCGGCGACCACCGCGTGGATCTCGACCTCGTCGCATTCACGGCCAGAGTGCGCCGGGGTTTCTTTCGGGCGGCAATAGAGCCCGATGGGGACCTGGCAGCCGCCGCCCAGCGCCGCGAGCGCGGCCCGCTCCACGGTGATGGCGAAGCGTGTGGCGGGATCGTCGAGAAAGGCCAAGGCGGCGATAGTGGCCTCATCGTCCCGGCGCGTCTCAATGGCCAGAGCTCCCTGCCCCGCTGCGGGACAGAAGTCGCTGGGATCAAGCCGCTCGCGCATCCACTCGGTTTTTTCAAGACGGTCAAGGCCTGCGGCGGCGAGCAGGATGGCGTCCACCTGCCCCTCGGAGAGCTTTCTGATGCGGGTGTCGACGTTGCCGCGGAACTCAATGGCCTGAAGATCAGGCCGCAGCGCCTTGAGCTGGGCACGGCGCCGCTGGCTGCTGGTGCCGACCCGGGCGCCACCGGGCAGCGCCGCAAGGCTGTGATGGTGAATCGAGACCAGCACATCACGCGGGTCGGCTCGCGGAGGCGTAGCGGCCAGCATAAAGGGATGAGGCAGCTCGGTGGGCAGATCCTTGAGCGAGTGGACGGCGAGGTCAATGCGTGCGGCGGAGAGCGCTTCCTCAATTTCGCGGGTGAACATGCCCTTGACACCGACCTGCGAAAAGGCGACCTCAGGCAGGCTGTCGCCGGTGGTTCTGATGATTTCGATTTCAACGTGATGTCCGCGGCCACGCAGAAGGGCGGCGATGTGGTTGGCCTGCCAGAGGGCGAGCTGCGAAGCGCGGCTGCCGATGCGCAGATTCATGCTCCACCCACTGAGCTGGTCTCGCCCACGTCTTTCTCGTCGTTCGGCGACGAGGGGGCCTGGGCAGAGGCTGGCGCGGCAGCAGGCACGGCGGGCTGGTCAGACTGAGCAGCAGCGGGCAATGACCACGCTTCACACAGCGCCGTGATGCGAGCGACGTCGTTGTCGCGCGCCGCCTGCTTGAGCGCCTGCATGGGCTGATGGAGAAACTTGTTCACGAGGCCGCGGGTGAGAGCTTCAATTGCGGCCGACTGGTCCGCGGTGAGGTTTCCTATTCTGGCGTGAATCCGATGCAGCTCCGCGAGGCGAATCTCCTCGGCCTGCTGCTGCAGGGCGACGATGGCCGGGGCTACGTTGACGGCGCGCCGGCGCTGATGGAAGCGCTCAACCTCTGCGGCAATGAGGGCCTCGGCATCGCCGGCCTGGCGGCCGCGCTCAGCGATATGGGCCGCGGCGACCTGCTGCAGGTCATCGATGTCGTAGACGAAGATGCCTTCGATCCTGTTGACCTCGGGATCCACGTCGCGGGGCACGGCAATGTCGATGAAGAACATGGGGCGGTTACGGCGGATATGCATGAAGGCCTGGGCGTGCTCGCGGCGGAAGATGGGATGCGGAGCGCCGGTGGAGCTGATGACGATGTCGGCCTCAGCGACGGTTTCGTAGAGCTTGTCGTAGGGAATGATGCGGCCGTTGAAGGGCTCGGCGAGCAGACGGGCGCGCTCTTGGGTGCGGTTGGTCACGAGGATGGCGCCTGCTCCCTGCTGGGCGAGATGCCGCGCGGCCAGCTCGCTCATTTTGCCCGCGCCGACGAGGAAGACGGTGCGGCCCTGCAATGATCCGAAGATTTTGCGGGCCAGGTCGACGGCAACTGAGGCGATGGAGACGGAGCTGGAGCCAATCTCAGTCTCTGTGCGCACACGCTTGGCGGCGGAAAACGCACTCTGCAACAGGTGGTCAAGCTCGGTGCCAATGGTGCCGCTGGAGCGCGCCAAGGCAAAGGCCTCCTTGACCTGGCCAAGTATCTGCGACTCGCCGATGACCATGGAGTCGAGACTGGCGGCGACGCGGAAGAGATGGCGCGCGGCATCCTGATTATGGTGCTCGTAGAGATGGGGGTCCAAAAGGCCGGGGTCGATGGCGAAGTATTGATAGAGGAAGCCGGCGAGGTCGGCGTTGAGCGACTCGACGACGGCTACAACCTCGACGCGATTGCAGGTGGAGACAATCATGCACTCGACGACGCCCGGCACCGCGGCCAGGGCGCGGGTTGCGTGCGGCAGGTCATCGCGGGAGATGGCGAGGCGCTCGCGCAGCTCAATGGGCGCGGTCCTGTGGTTGACGCCGATGAGAGCGAGCTTCATTGGACACCGAACCTGTGCACATGGCTGAGCAGATTAGCTGCCCAGACGGCGAGCATCACCATGAGTACCGCTCCGGAGAGGTAAGCTGCCTTGCGCCCGCGGAGGCCCGCGGTGCGGCGAACAAAGAGCAGCAGAACGTAGACGAACCACATGAGAAAGGACGCGATGACCTTGGGATCGAGGAAGTAGGCGGCGCCGAGCGGCGTTTCCTGCACGAGGACGGAACCGATGACCAGGCCCACCGTCATGCAGGGAAAGCCGAAGAGCAGTGTTCCGTGGGCGATGCGCTCGAGAGTATCGAGCGGAGGCAGCCAGTCAAGAGGCCTTCCCGCAGAATCCTGAAGGGTTCTGAGCTTGGTCTTGAGGCGGCGCTCCTGCACTAGATACAAAATGGAAGCCAGCAGACTGAACCCCAGAGCGGCATAGGCCGCCAGCAGGGCCGCGATGTGGGCAACGAGCCAACTGGTGCGAACCCCCTCAGAGGGAAAGGTGTAACCAGCCAGACCAAGTGCGGGCACGAAGACCAGAAAGAAGGTGACCGGCAGCGCGAAGATGCCCAGCGGGAGCGCTCCGTATTTCCACCAGACCAGGAAGAAAAGCCCGACGACGAGCAGGCCCATCAGGGATTCGGTTTCGCGCGCGCCAACCGGGACCCAGCGATGGGCCTGGATCAGCATTTCGACCGCGGAGACGAAGTGAAAAAAGAAGGCCATGCCCGCAAGATGGATGCAGGAACTGCGCCAGCGGTCGCGCTGGTAAAGGACAGCAGGAAAGACCGCTAGGCTTGCCGCCGCGTAGAGAACCGCCGCCACCCTGAGCCAGAGAATGTCCATCTCAAGTTCAATCTTAAGGCTTTGGGCGCACGGCGGGGGCTATTGAATCCCAAAAGCGCGGATTAACCTCCTCAGGCCACAGTGAGGGACGGAAAGAGCCGGATTCAGGTGGTTGGAGAGAGAAACCGCCCCGTTTTGCACGGCACTGGGGCATGCGGCCGAAGCGTCCGGCCACGATAAGCTGGTAGTCAATCGTGACCCAGCAGGAATCCCAGACCGAAGCCGCTGCCCTGCCCGCGCTGGAGGCGGCAAGCCCCGGTTCGCCGCCCATGGCGGAGGCGCACGGGAATGCCGCCTCCATGACCCCGTTCATGCGGCAGTGGTCGGCTGCAAAGCGGGAAAACCCGGATGCGCTGCTGTTCTTCAGGATGGGCGATTTCTATGAGCTTTTCTACGATGACGCGGCGGTGGCCAGCCGCGAGCTGCAACTGACGCTGACGGCGCGCGACAAGGAGCGTCAGGTGCCGATGTGCGGGGTTCCCTACCACGCGGTGGAGAGCTACCTGGCGCGGCTGCTGCGCAAGGGGTACCGCATCGCCATCTGCGACCAGATGGAAGACCCCCGGCTGACAAAGAAGATCGTGCGGCGCGAAGTGACGCGCGTTCTGTCGCCGGGAACCGCGCTGGATGCCGGTCTGGGGCAGGAGCGAAACAATTTTCTGGCGGCGTACTTTGAGATGCAGGACAGGAACGCGCGGCATGGCGGGCCGGCGTGCGGGCTGGCGCTGCTGGACGTTTCGACGGGCGAGTTCAGGACGGCGGAGTTCTCCGGCCCCGCCGCGCGGCAACAGGCGGTGGATGAACTGCTGCTGGCGGCTCCGAGCGAAGTCCTGCTGACATCGAGCGCCGAGCCGCCGGCGCAACTGGAGCGCGTGGCGGCCAGAACGCGGGTGGAGGACTGGGCGTGGACGCGGGACTTCGCGGTTCCGCTGGTGGAGCGGCAACTGAACGCGCGCTCCCTCGAGGGATATGGGCTGGCCGGTCACGAGGCGGCGGCCATTGCCGCGGGCGTGGTGCTGCATTATGTGCGGACGACCCAGAAGAA
>DASSHM010000004.1:0-2825 GCA_035692885.1 Occallatibacter sp. | reverse complement strand
ATATCCAGACAGCTCATCCGCGCTGATCAGCACCGGGCCATCGATTTCGGCCGGAATCACAGGCATGGGCGGAATCATCGGGCCGTCAAGATTCGGCATCGGCGTGCAGGGAATGCCCCAGTAGGAGGCATGAGTAGGGATGCCCTCACCTATGTACGCAAACCAGCACTTCCTGATGCGGTGCTCCTCGAGGTAATCCTTCACGGCGTAGAGTTGCTGGCCCCAGTCTGCATTCGAGTCGGTGAGCAGATTGTGCACGTTGTCCGGCCCGCCCCAGAAGGCGTTGGCGTAGGCGATATGGCTGTTGAACGTGGCGAGTGAGCTGGTGGCGTGCAGCAGGGCCGCAACCACCATCGCGATGGCCCAGCGCCCGCGCAGCAGAGTACTGGCCGCGCCGGCCGTGAGAGGCCAAAGAAATGCGTAGACCGGCATGATGTGGCGCACACCGGTATTCAAGTGCGCCGCCATGGCAATCGCCAGAATGAAGGCCAGGGGGACAAACAGGAATAGAAATTCCCGCGTCCGGTACAAGCCGCGCACCACCACGGCCACCGCTGCAATCAGCATCAGCGCCAGCAGAGCCTCAGTGCATTTGATGGTGAGCACAATGGGAAAATAGAACCAGACGCCATGGCGGTGAATCGCGCCCAGAATAAAGCTCGGATAGTGCTCGCCGACCGTCCGCACGTCGGCGGCTCCGGCCAGATAGGATTCCGGCACAGCCTTCCACCGCGCCAGCGTCAGGATGGCGCCTGCTTCGTAAGGCTTCAATGGCGTTGTGAAGACGGGCAGCGGCGGCGTCAACGCAAAGCCCTTTTCGCGGGCACTGTAGCGAAAACCATACATGCTCCACAGCACGCCCAGTGAAATGGCAAAAACAGCAACCAGAGCGCCCGCCAGTCTCGCTGACGCTCTCCACTGATTGCCCCGTGGGCCTGATTTGGAAGCCCAGTTGCGGATAAATTCTGAGAGCACCAATAAAACCTGAATCGGGACCACGAACATTCCGTTGTGCTTGGCGGTGAGGGCCAGGCCAGTGGTGAGACCAGCCAGCAGCAGGCGCGGAAGCGATGGAGCCTTCACATACCGGTAAAAACAGTAGATTGAAGCCAGCAGAAAGCACGACACGCCCACATCGGTGGTCACCAGCGAGCCAAAGCCCACCAGATTGGGGTCAAAGACGGCTAGGACAAGCGCAAGAAAACCCGCGCCGAGCCCAAACATCTCGCGTGTCGCGGCAAATACCAGGGCAGCGAGCAAAACCGCCAGCAATGAGACCATCACGCGCGCCCTGAAGAGAATGACGCCCTTGTTCGCGCCGGAGAGAAACTCCCTTCCACCCAGGTATGCGTCCAGCTTGTAGTAGACGCTGCCGGGCTCCGGAGCTTTCAGGTCCATGGCCAGGAGCGGCAGGGCCGCGAGCAGTTTCACCAGCGGTGGATGCTCGGGATTGAGGCCAAAGTCGGCCCGCTTCCACATCATGTAGCCAGAATAGATGTGATTGCCCTCATCCACGCTCATCGAGTCGCGGGAGGCTGTCAGCAGCAGTTCGGCGAAAAGAATCGCCAGAAGCGCAGCTACGCATGTGTTGACGAACCACCGCTTCGAGATTGCCTCTTTCCATGTCCCCATACTGGCTCATACTCCTTTGCCGTCTCAGAGGATTGGGCCCGCACTCCGCCGGTCGGTCGAGCTGAAGAAGCAATTCGCTGCATGTTGGCGCCTGCGGTGGCCCTTGTTTGGGTGTCATTGACTGTACCTTCGATTCCGTAGCAGTCGCAAGCGCGATCGGGCAACTCCGTGGCCATGGCGGCATAGTTTTTGTTCTCACAGGCCCGGCATGCGCCCGCCCGTTCTATGATTACCTTCATGTCCGACAAGATTCGCTGGGGAGTGCTCAGCACGGCTGCCATCGGCCTCAAGAAGGTCCTGCCTGCGATGCAGCGGGGGCAGCACACCACCGTTGCCGCCATTGCCTCGCGCGACGCCGGCCGAGCCCGCGAAGCAGCACGGGCGCTCGGCATCCCCACTGCCTACGGCTCCTACGAGGAGCTGCTCGCCGATCCCGATATCGACGCAATCTATAACCCGCTGCCCAATCAGCTCCACGTGCCCTGGACCATTAAGGCCGCCGAGGCCGGCAAGCATGTCTTGTGTGAGAAGCCTCTGAGCCTGACGGTGGCCGAGGCTCAAACACTGTTGGCCGTGCGCGCCCGTACCGGCGTGAAAATCGGCGAGGCGTTCATGATCCGGTGCCACCCTCAGTGGCTCCGCGTTCGTCAACTGCTGGCCCAGGGCCGAATCGGCCCATTGCGCGCCGTGACCAGCGTCTTCAGCTACTTCAACAACGACCCGGCAAACATTCGCAACCAGGTGGAGTGCGGCGGCGGCGCGCTGCTCGACATTGGCTGCTACTCCATCCAGGCCTCGCGCTTTGCCTTCGCACAGGAGCCGTCGCGGGTGGTCGCAATCGTCGAGCGGGACCCCGCCCTGCATACTGACCGCCTCGCCTCCGCCATCCTCGACTTCCCCGGCGGCCAGTCGATCTTCACGTGCGGTACGCAGCTCGTTCCGTACCAGAGGATTCACTTCCTCGGCACCAGAGGCCGCATTGAAATCGAGATCCCCTTCAACGCCCCACCCGACCGGCCCACGCGCCTTTTTGTGGATGACGGCGGCGATCTCAGCGGCAGCGGCATCACCGCCGAAATCTTTCCTGTCTGCGACCAGTACACGCTGCAGGGCGATGCATTTTCCCGCGCCATCCTTGACGGCACTGAAGTGCCGGTGCCGCTCGAAGATGCCATTCGGAACATGGCCGTCAT
>DASSHM010000003.1:0-5248 GCA_035692885.1 Occallatibacter sp. | reverse complement strand
GGACCACCGCTGCCTGAACGAGGTGGCGGGCCTGGAGAACCCGACCAGTGAAAATCTGGCGCGGTGGCTATGGAAAAAGCTGTTGCCGATGCTGCCCGCGCTGAGCAAGATTGTGGTGCGCGAGACCTGCACCAGCGGCTGCGCTTATCGCGGCGAACTGGAGGGCTGACGAGGTTTGCGCCCAGCTTTGATTCGCGCGGTGTTCTGGCGTAGTCTGGCTGCCAGGTGCCGGCCGCGCAGTGTCAACATGGTATGAAGGCACGGTGGCTGGGTATGGTGGCTGGGCAGGAGCGGCGACAGATGCCTTCGCTTCCGTGTCGCCTCCAACCATCCGACAACCACTTCGTCTAACGACCTGAAAGCGTGCTTATCCCCATGCCTCTATCGGTCCTTGCTCGAACTCCACCTGGCCTCACCATTGCTGGTACTGCGGTTCTGATGCTGTGCGCACCCTTGTGTCTTCGTGCGCAGCAGTCTGTCCCCACGGACCATGACAGGGCACGAGCGGTGGTGCTGGCGGTGACGGCGCGAGACCGCAAAGGCGACCTGGTGGCGAATCTGCAGGCGAGCGACCTGACCTTGACACTGGACGGCCGCTCTCAGTCGATTGGGACGCTGACGCGCCAGAGCGACCTCCCGTTCGAGGTGGGGTTGCTGGTGGATACGAGCCGTAGCATGATGAGCTCGATGGAGAGCATTCGCAAGGGCGCCGACAAATTCGTTGATGCGATGCTGCCGGCATCATCGGGCGCCGCAAAGAACGAGGTCTTTCTCATTCACTTTGACCGCGAGGTGGAGCTGCTGCAGGACTTCACCGGCTCGCGCGACAAGTTGTACAAGCAGGTTGAGGAGATGGGACCGACGTCGCGCAGCCGCGACGAGCGCGAGGGGCCTGAGACCATGGACAATCCGCGCGAGCGGCCCGGGGACAGCAGGCTCGGAACACAGCTTTATGACGCCATCTATCTTGCATCAGACGAGATGATGAAGCCGAAAAATGGGCGCAAGTCGCTGGTGGTGGTGACTGACGGCGTTGACTATGGCAGCAAGATGTCTCTGAACGACGCCGTTGACGCGGCAGAACAGGCTGACGTCACCGTCTACGCCATCTACCTGAAGGGCGAACAAGGCCGCGAGGCGGGTCTGCCGGGTCTGAACGGCGGCCGGCCGGGCGCATCTGGTGACCGGACCGTGGACGGAAGGCACATCCTCGAGCAGATTGCCACGCGCACCGGCGGCCGGTATTTTGACACCCGGCGGAAGAGCGATCTGGAGCAGATTTACGCGTTGATCGCCACCGAACTGCAGGGGCAGTACCTTCTTACCTTTACACCGGACCGGCTGGACGACGACGGTGCATTTCACAAGATTAGCCTGAAGGCAAACCAAGCCGACGTCACAGTGATGACGCGCGAAGGACTGTTTGCGCCCGGCGGCAGCGAAAAGTAGGCGGTTGACGCGGGATGCGGCGAGGGCGCAGCCGAATGGCCGCGCCCTCATTGTTTGCGTGGTTGCCGGCTACTTGGCGCCGGTGTGCTGTTCCGAGCCCTGCTGCTTCTCCTGGATTGCCGCCTGCGCTGCCGCAAGCCTCGCGGTCAGCAGCCGGAACGGTGAGCAGGAGACGTAGTTGAGTCCGATTCGGTGGCAGAACTTGACCGACTCGGGATCGCCGCCATGCTCGCCGCAGATACCGACCTTGAGCGTTGGCCGGGTGGTGCGTCCCTTGACAGTGGCAGATTGCACAAGCTGGCCCACGCCCACCTGGTCAATGGTGGCGAAGGGATCCTGCTTGAAAATGCCGTTCTTGAGATAGGCGGGCAGGAACTTGTTGATGTCGTCCCGCGAGATGCCGAAGGTGGTCTGCGTAAGGTCGTTGGTGCCAAAGCTGAAGAACTCGGCCTCTTCGGCAATCTGATCTGCTGTGAGCGCCGCACGCGGCAGTTCGATCATGGTGCCCACCATGTAATTCACCTTGGAGCCCTTTTCTTCAAAGACCTTTTCGGCGATACGGCGGATGATGGCGGCCTGATGGCGCATCTCTTCGATTGACCCGATGAGCGGAACCATGATCTCAAGGTGAGGATCGCCGCCGCGCTTCTTTTGGGTGACGGCCGCCTCAAAGATGGCGCGCGCCTGCATCTCGGTAATCTCAGGGAAGGTGATGCCGAGGCGGCATCCGCGCAGGCCGAGCATGGGATTCATCTCGTGCAGGTCGTCCACGCGGACGAGGAGGCTGCGCAGTTCCTTGAGCTTGGGTGAGCGCGGCTTGAGCGCCTCAAGACGGGTAATCTCCACCAGCAGGTCTTCCCGCTGGGGCAGGAACTCGTGCAGCGGGGGATCAAGCAGACGGATGGTTACCGGCAGCGACTCCATTACCTTGAAGAGGCCCACAAAGTCCGCGCGCTGCATGGGCAGCAGCTTCTTGAGCGCCTTGCGGCGGTCGGCTTCGTTGTCGGCCAGAATCATGGCGCGAACATGCTCGATGCGCCCTTCGGCAAAGAACATGTGCTCTGTACGGCACAGGCCGATGCCTTCGGCGCCAAAGGCGCGTGCCTGTTTGGCATCGCGCGGCACGTCGGCATTGGCGCGCACCTTGAGCTTGCGTTGCGGGTCGGCCCAGCCCATGAACTTGACCAGATCCGGGTCGTCCGGGCGTGCGGGGATGGTCTTGAGCCGCCCGTCAATCACACGGCCGGTGGTTCCGTCCAGAGAGATCCAGTCGCCGTGCCTGTAGGTTCTGCCCTTTACGCGCAGTTCCCTGCGCCCCTCGTCCACCTGGCAGTCGCCTGCGCCGGCCACGCAGCACTTGCCCATGCCGCGGGTCACCACGGCCGCGTGAGAGGTCATGCCTCCGCGCGAGGTGAGGATACCGGCTGCCACCTCCATGCCGCCAATGTCCTCGGGTGTGGTTTCGCCGCGAACCAGGATGATGCTGTCCATTTGTTTGCTGGTGTGCGCCTTCACCGCCTCCTCGGCGGTAAAGACAATCTGGCCCACGGCCGCGCCGGGCGAAGCAGGCAGGCCCGTGGCCAGCACCTCAACCTTTGCGCCTTTCTCATCCAGGCGGGGCACGAGGAAGTCGTAGAGCTGGTTCGGCTCCACGCGGAAGACGGCCTCCTCCTGTGTGATGAGCCCCTCGCGCACCATGTCGATGGCGATGCGCACCGCAGCCAGTCCGGTGCGCTTGCCATTGCGCGTCTGCAGCATATAGAGCCTGCCATCTTGGATGGTAAACTCAAAGTCCTGCAGGTCGCGATAGTGCTTTTCTAGCTTCTTTGTGATGGTGCGCAGCTGGTCATAGACCTTCGGCATGGCGCGCTCGAGCTCGCTGATGTGCAGCGGCGTGCGTATGCCTGAAACCACGTCCTCGCCCTGCGCGTTCATCAGGTATTCGCCGAAAAATTTGTGCTCGCCGGTGGCGGGATTGCGGGTGAAGCCAACGCCCGTGCCGGAGTTTTCGCCGAGGTTGCCGAACACCATGGCTTGAATGTTGACGGCCGTGCCCAGCCAGTCATCAATATGGTTGATGCGGCGGTAGGTCTTGGCGCGATCGTTATTCCAACTGCGAAAGACGGCGTCGCGGGCCTGCTCGAGTTGTTCGATTGGCACCTGTGGGAAGTCCCTGCCCGTCTCCTTCTGCACGAGCTTCTTGTATTCCGCGATAATCTGCTTCAGCGCGTTTGAAGTGAGGTCGTAGTCGAACTTCACTTTCTCGCGATGCTTGACTGCATCGAAGATGTGCTCGAACTTTTTCTTGGGAATGTCAAGAACCACGTCGCCGAACATCTGGATGAGGCGGCGATAGGAATCATAAGCGAAGCGTGGATTGCCGGTGCGCTTGGCGAGGGCCTCCACCGCCTTGTCGTTCAGGCCGAGGTTGAGGATGGTGTCCATCATTCCGGGCATGGAAAACTTGGCTCCGGAGCGCACCGAAACGAGCAGGGGGTTATCACCCTGGCCCAGCTTCTGGCCCTGGAGCTTCTCCAGACGCTCAAGCGCCGCCAGCATCTCTTTGCGCATCTGCGCGCTGGTGCCGCCGCGCATGTATTCACGGCAGGCTTCGGTCTGGATTGTGAATCCCGGAGGCACGGGCAGGCCCGCGTTGGTCATCTCGGCCAGGCCGGCGCCCTTGCCGCCCAGCACGTCTTTCATGCGTCCGTTGCCGTCGGCTGAGCCGTCACCGAACGAATAGACATATTTGGTTTTGGTTGCGGTTGAGCCTGCGTTTTCAGCAAGCTGAGGGTCCAGAACGGCCTGCGCCATGGAATAAAGCCTCCGTCGTGTTTGTCCGCATCCGTGCAGTCCCGTGGGGTCGACGGTCGATCAGCCTTGTCATGTAGTGGAATCGATGCCTCAACAGACCGGCGTTTTCCGCCTTCCGCTCACGTTGACTGCGCCTTTCGGCGTTGCGGAATTCGTAAGTGCCAATAACTTCACAAGTATATACTCACGCGCGGCTGTCCTCACAGTCTCTCTCAGGGCGCACAGGCCCGCGCGCCCGAGGGGTCGATAACCCGAGCATATTGAGGCGCAAAAAGGATGGAACTAGCGCTGCCTGAGAGACCCGGAACGGCACTTGTCAGGCGGCGCTCTGCGCGCAGCAGGGCTCAGGCGGAGCGGCAGGAACCTCATCGCGTGAAAACAATACCCGGTCCAGCCCAACCAGACCGATAATTTCTGCGATTCGCGGTGCGGCATTCACCACTGTCAGCTGGTGACCGGCGTTCATGGCGCACACATAGAGCGAGATGAGCGCCGCAATGCCCGCGGCGTCAATGCGGTCCACATCTGCCAGATCCAGCAGGATATTGTGTTCGCTCGTCAAAGGCGCAATCCGCTCCAGCAAGCCATTTTCCTGGCCGCGAACCAGTTCGTGAATGTCGCCCGGTGCGACCAGCAGCGTTTCCGGCGTTTTGGCGGGTCTGTCGTTCATGATTGAACCTCCTTTGGATGCCGGCGGCCTGGGTTGATCGCCATTCGGCATCTGCGGTTGGTCTGCCTGGCGCCCCGGTGGACCTTGCTCCCCGGCCACGCGCGCAGCGAAGATCGGGATATGCTGAAGCTACCGGAATGTGGGCACTTGCCGCAGCCAGTCTGACGTTTCAGGGTGTCGGGAATCGAGCCTGGGCCCGGTCCCGGCTTTTGCAATCAAACTCGTTGCAGCTAAGTACGTAAAAGGTGGATGCGCAGGTTCCATGAATCTTCCTCCGACAGCAACGGACAGCCTGCTGGGCACGGAACTGGTGCG
>DASSHM010000002.1:0-5048 GCA_035692885.1 Occallatibacter sp. | reverse complement strand
ACCAGCAACCTGCTGTGCATTGTGTGGGTGGGCAACGATGATTACACCGACCTCAAGCTGGAGGGCGCTGACGCCGCACTGCCATTGTGGGCCGCATTCATGAAGAAGGCCGTGCAACTGCCGGAGTACAGCGACACCAATGAATTCACGCCTCCGGACGGAGTGGATATCGTGAGCCTGGACAAGGTGACAAACCGGCTCGCCGACGCGGCCTGTCCGGATGACTACCAGGCGGCGTTTCTTCCCGGCACTGAGCCGCAGGATACATGCGACCATCCCGCCGATCATCGAAACATCCTGCAGAAGATCTTCGGCCTGGGCCGTCCGACAAATTAGCGGTTGATTCCCGCCTCGATTCGCAGACGAGACGAGTGTCGATTTGGCGGTCTGGAAACATCGCCAGTCATCGCAGCGGTGTATCAGCCATCGATGCAGGTGTTGCCGGGCATCGGCTGGCAGCACGGGCACCAGAAGGTGACTCGCGCATCAGGCCCCTGGATGCGGCGGCGAACAGGCTCGCCGCACTTGCGGCATGGCTCACCGTGGCGGCCATAGACCCAGAGGCTCGCCGCAGGGTCGGACGCGTGGGTGGTACGGCGATGCAGTCCGCGGAAGGTAACAATGACGTCGCCGGAGTCCTCAAGCACGTTGGCGGCCAGCAGTTGCCGGGCGGTGGCAACGGCATCCCCAGCCAGTTCCCGGGAGAGGTCGCGAACGCGGAGAAATGGATTGATTCCGGTGAGAAAGCAAATCTCCGACTTGAAGACGTTTCCGACTCCGGCGAGAACCTCCTGGTGAAGCAGCACGTCTCCAATCTCCTCATCACGGTACGACAATATGCGCTCAACCGCGGCCTCGGCGTCAAAGCAGGGGCCAAGGACATTGAGCGAAGGGGGCGGAATCCGCTGATCGCGCACGAGCGACTGCACCGTGTGCATACAGGCCACGGGAACGCGGAAGGCCACGGCGAGATATTCAGCGGTCTCAAGCAGGATCCGCATGTGGCTGCGCGGCTTTTGCCACGGCTGACCGGGGCGGTAGATGTGCCAGCTACCGCTCATGAGCATGTGGGTGGCCAGCGTGGCTCCGCCCGAGAAATCAATCAGAAGCCACTTGCCGCGCGACTCTACGCGCTGAACGCACTGCCCGGTGAGAGGGGCATCCTGATGCGCGCGGGTGAGGAGCGGGAAGGTCGAGCGGAACCCGGTGATGGGCCTGCTACCAAGAGCGCGACCGAGGGTGCGCGCGGTGCGGAAGATGGTGTCACCCTCAGGCAACGGTTACTGAACCTCCTTGGCTGAGCCATCGTGGCGCGTGAGAGGCACGGGGATGCGCCGCAGATGCATGCCTAGCGGACCGGAGTAGAAGCCGGCGTCCATGAGAAAACGAGCCATGGGATGCGCGCCAACCGGCTGGCCGTTGATGCTGGTAATCATCACTCCGTGGCGGCCCGCGAGGCGCATCTGCTGCTGTCCGCGCGCGCATAGAAAATGGGCCAGGCCGGCGGCAGTCTGCGAACGCTCAGGCTCGTCGGCCGGCAGGAAGACGAGGATGTTGGGATTGTTGCGACGGAACCATGCGACCAGTTGGCCGTTGCGCAAGACAACGTCAGCATAAGTTGTGCGTGCGAGGATGCGCGGCGCCTGCTCCGCGTCATCCGGCATCGCAGGCAAATCAGGCCACCGCAGAACGGAGCCGTACGGATTGGCCGGATCGGCGGCCGCAAGCTGGACAAACTCCGGCTGCTCCTCCGGAGGCCCGCTGCGTAACTGGCGCAGCAGATCGACAGCGGCAGGCAGCGCAAACTGGGTGGCGCCAAGTCCGGCGACAAAGTAGCCCCGGCGAATGCGGCCGCTTTCCTCAAGGGCCTTGAGCACGTCGTAGACGGCGCTGAAGCCGCCGGGCACGTTCTCCGCGGCCACGGACTCTCGCAGCAGCACCCCATGGCGATGGAGCAACTGCAGAGTGAGCGCATGACGCGCTTCAGTGACCGTCGAGGCGGCCTCGGTTCCCTGCCGCGAACGCACAGGCAGCAATGACCAGCGCCCTTGCGCGTTGGGAGGCGTGGTGCGGCGGGAACGGAAAGTCGCACCGGTCTTCAGTCCCACGGACGAGGACCTGTCCGGTACAACTCCAGCGGGTGGCCGGCGAGAGGTGCGGGCGGAGTCGGGCCGGGCAATATACGCGCGCAGTGCGTGCAGCGAGTCATTGGTCACGAGGCCGCGCCAGACCAGGCTCCAGAGGGCATCGATTGACTCACCGGGATAGCCTCCGCCGACGGCCTGATGCAGGGGATCAAAGAAGCTGGCGCCGGTGGACTCGAGAACGGCGATGAGCTGCTCTTCGCGCTCAGTCAGTGGATCGGCCGGAGGCCGGGACTGCGCCAGCAGCGGCAGCCTGTCCGCGAGGAAAAGCGCAACGCGGCCGTCGCGCTCGCCCAGCGGCTCCACGCCGGCCCATGCCACCTCACCGGCGGCGATCAGCGTGTCGAGGCCGGAGGGCGCATAGTCCGCGATGCGCGCGGGCAGGATGGACGTTTCGAGTAGTGACGCAGGAATGGGCGCGCCCTGCAGGTTTTCGATAGCATCCAGCAGAGCGTCAAGACGCGCATGAGCGCTGCGCCGGGGAGCCAGCAGCCCCTGCCAATGCGTGAGGAAGCGGGCCAGCGTATGCTGCTCGACCGGCTCGACCTCGCGGCGAAGTCTGGCGAGGGACTTGCGGCGGATCTGGCGCAGGACTTCAGCGTCGCACCACTCGCGATGAAGACCGCCGGGACGAAAGCCTCCCTCGATCACGCGACCCTCGCGCACCAGCTGGTGCAGTGCCGCCTCCACGGCAATGGCATCGAGAGCGAAGCGCTCAGCGGGCTCACGCGGCGTGAAGGGACCATGGGTGCGTGCAAAGCGGCGGATCAGCTCGAGCGCCGGATGCGCAACCGGCTCGAGCAGCGCGGCAGGAAGGCCCGGCGGAAGCGGAATGCCAAGTGCATCGCGATAACGGGCGGTGTCTTCAGCGGCAATGATGCGCCGCTCGCCGGCGATGCGCAGCTCAAGCAGGCGGCGCGAGCGGATTAGCCTGTCAATGGAATCAAGCAGCGATGCATCGGCCACACGAAGAGCAAGCTCGGCCCGGGACAGATCACCGAGGCGCAGGCAGAGGTCGTGAATACCGTCGGGCGTGCGGGCGCGATGTGATTCGATCAGGCACTGGGCCGTATCCTCCACGCCGGCAATGGCAGAGGCGTCCAGCAGCTCGCGCAGATCAGCCTCACCCAGCAGCTCGCGAAGCTGATCCTGGTCAATGGTGAGCGCCTGGGCCCGGCGCTCGGCGAGCGGCGCGTCGCCGTCATAGAGAAAATTGGCCACATAGCTGAAAAGTAGCGACGACGCAAAGGGCGACGGAGTGCGCGTTTCGACGACGTGGACACGCAACCTGCGCTGCTCAATGGCCGCAAGCGTTTCGATCAGCGCGGGCATATCGAAGACGTCGCGCAGGCACTCACGGTAGGCCTCGAGTAGCAGCGGGAATGATGGGTAGCGCGAGGCGATGCTGAGCAGGTCATAGGACCGCTTGCGCAACTGCCACAGCGGCGAGCGCTGGTCGGCGCGACGCCGGGGCAGCAGGAGCGCCCGCCCGGCTGCCTCTCGAAAGCGCCCGGCAAACAGAGCCGTGGAGCCAAGCTGGCGCAGGACAAGCTGCATGGCCTCGGCGGACTCGACGAGAAACCAGTCAGGGTCGGGCGGCTGGTCAGTGTCAGGGAACCGCAAAACAAAGCCATCGTCGCCCCAGAGAGTCTCCACATCCGGTCCACCCGCAGCACGAATGCGCGCGGCGACGGCCATGGCCCAGGGGATGTGAATGCGGCTGCCAAAAGGGGTGAGGACGCAGACGCGCCAGTCACCCAGCTCGTCACGGACGCGCTCCACGACGATGTTACGGTCGTCGGGGATCTGACCGGTGGCATCCTGCTGGCTGTCAAGGAACTGAAGCAGATTTTCGGCGGCGCCGGGATCCAGATCGTGCGCGGCGACGAGGCGCGTCAGCGCGACGGCCCGTGGCAGTGCGCGCAGCTCGCGGACCAGCGCGCCGATGCGGCGGCCGAACTCAAGCGGACGGCCGGGGCCATCTCCCTTCCAGAATGGCATCTTGCCGGGCTCGCCGGGCGCGGGCGTCACGAGCACGCGGTCGTGGGTGATGTCTTCAATGCGCCAGGTGGAGGCACCGAGGATGAAGGTCTCGTTGGGGTGGGATTCGAAGACCATCTCCTCATCGAGTTCTCCAACCCGTATGGCCTTGCCCTCGGTGTGCGCGAGGAACACTCCGTAGAGTCCGCGGTCAGGAATGGTGCCCGCGTTGAGAATGGCAAGTCGGGCAGCGCCGGAGCGGGCCGAAACAACGTCGCGAATGCGGTCCCAGGTGAGGCGGGGGCGCAGCTCGGCAAACTCGTCTGAAGGATAACGGCCGCTGAGCAGGTCAAGCACGCTCTTGAAGCTGGGGCGCGTGAGCCCGGCGAAGGGAGCGGCGCTGCGGACGAGGTCAAAGAGAAAATCGACGGAGACTTCAGGTGTCTCCTCCGGTGGCAATTCAATGCTCGGCTGAATGGGTCGCGGATGGCGCGCGCGCACGGATCTGGCCGCTTGAGGCGGAGAGGCCACGATGGCGACAAGCTGCTGGGCGAGCACATCGAGCGGATTGCGCGGGTAGGAGGTTGATTCAATGTGTCCCTCGTGCATGGCGCGGGTGACGGCGGCGCAGGCAACGAGATCGGCACGGAATTTGGGAAAGAGGATGCCTTCGGAGACCGCGTCGACCGTGTGACCAGCGCGGCCGATGCGTTGCATGCCGCTGGCGATCGAGGGCGGCGCCTCAATCTGGATGACGAGGTCCACTGCACCCATGTCGATGCCGAGCTCAAGAGTTGAGGTGGCGCACAGAGCGCGAATCCGGCCTGCCTTGAGCTGCTCCTCAATAACGGCGCGCTGGGCGGCGGCGATGGAGCCGTGATGAGCGCGCGCGATGGGCTCTCCGGCAAGATCGTTAAGCGACCC
>DASSHM010000001.1:0-15966 GCA_035692885.1 Occallatibacter sp. | reverse complement strand
TTTTGGCTCCGGCAGGCCGGCGAGAGCCGCGCGGATGGCTGAGGAGGCCGGTTCAAGGCTCTCTTCCCCGTCAACAATTACCAGAACAGCAGGCCCGGCACCGCTCAGCGCGGCGCCCAGAATGCCGTGGCGGCCCGGAAGTTCAAGTAACGGTGACAGAAGCGAGCACATGGGCGCGCGATAAGGCTGGTGGATGTGGTCCTGCATGGCGATGCGGAGCAGATCGTCGCGCCCGGCCGCAAAGGCCAGTCCCAGAAGCGAGGCGTACTGGACGTTGGCAACGGCATCCCTGCGCGGGTAAGCCTCGGGAAGTATGGCACGGGCGGTGCTCGTGGAGAGCGGATCGTCCGGGAGGACCAGAATGACGCGCCAGCGGGCCGGCGGCTCCACGCGGGCGTAGTGGACGTTCCGTCCTTCGCAGGCCGCGGCGACAAAGCCGCCCAGCCAGCAGGCGGCGGCGTTGTCCGGGTGGCCCTCAAGGGCGCAACCCTCCTCGAGTATCTGTGTTGAGGTCCAGTCAAGCTGCCCAAAGTGAACAGCCAGCGCCACCGCGGCCAGCCGCGCCGCCGCTGACGAACCGCACCCCATTCCGAGGGGGATGCCGTTGGCCATGCGAATGGCAAGAGGCGTGACCGGCCTGCCGTTCTCGCGAAGCAGACGTTCATAGATGCCGAGAATCAGATTGTCCTGAAGCCGCGAGCAGCGCTCAGCATCGTGCCCGGTTGCGGCAATAAAAAACTGCGCGGCGGGCTGGGCCTCAATCTCAAGATAAAAATCCAGCGCCACGGCAACAGCGTCAAAGCCCGGGCCAAGATTCGCCGAGGTGGCCGGCAAACGCAGGCCGAATGCGTTGCTCATGGCTCGTGCTCCCTCATAGCGGACATTACGGCTGCCGGGGTGGCTTCCACGACGACGGCATTGCGCCGCAGGCCTTCGATGACGGACTGGTGGCTGACAAGTTCCTCCAGGCTGAGCAGCGTGCCCTGGTGAAAATCAATGGTGTAATCGGCGTCCTTGAGCGTGTGCCCAGTGAGCAGCAGGACGACCGATTCGGCCGGCGCGACGCGGCCCTGTGCGCGAAGTTTCTTGAGCCCGGCGAGTGTAACCGCGGACGCCGGTTCGCAACCCAGTCCTTCAGCACCAATCTCGGCCTTGGCAATGGCAATCTCGGCTTCAGACACGTCGAGGCACCAGCCGCCTGTATCCTTCACCACGCGGGCCGCCTTGCGCCAAGAGGCCGGATTTCCGATGCGTATGGCGGTGGCCCGGGTGTGCGCCTCCACCGGCTGCAATTCCCTGCCGTCGCTTTCTGCCAAGCTGCGCACCAGCGGGTTGGCCCCTTCCGCCTGAATCACGGAGATGCGCGGAATGCGCGCTGTCAGACCCAGTTCACGCAACTCCCTGAAGCCTTTGCCCAGCGCGGAGCTGTTGGCGAGATTGCCGCCGGGAACGATCAAGTGATCCGGAACAGACCAGTCAAAAGCCTCGGCAACTTCGCATGCCGGAGTCTTTTGCCCCTCCAGCCGGTAAGGATTGACGGAGTTAAGCAGATAAATGGATGCCTCGCGCACAATCTCTGCGAGTACGCGGACACAGCCGTCAAAGTCGGTCTTGAGCTGGCAGGTCACGGCGCCGTAGTCCATTGCCTGGGACAGCTTTCCCCACGCAATTTTGCCTTCGGGGATCAGCACAAGACTGCGCAAGCCGGCCCGTGCGGCATAGGCCGCCATGGCGGCCGAGGTGTTTCCCGTGGAAGCACAGGCCACCCACTTGAAGCCGCGCTCCCGCGCCACGCTGAGCGCAGCGGTCATGCCCGTATCCTTGAATGACCCGGTTGGATTCATGCCCTGGTGCTTGGCAAAAAGCTGTTCCATGCCGAGCGCATGAGCGTTGCGGGGGAGTGTGTAAAGCGGCGTGTTGCCTTCGCGCAGTGAAACCGCGTTGTCGAAGTTGTCGAGTATGGGTAGCAGTTCACGGAACCGCCAGACGCCGGAGCGGTCAAGCTCCTCGGCCGAACAGCGGCGATCGCGCCAGAGCCACTTCAGCGCGGCGGGGTTGGGTCGGTCGTGTCCATGACGCTCGCTCCAGCCCGGGTATTCCACTTCAAAAAGCTCTCCACAGCGGGTACAGCGAAAGTCCGGGCAAGCATCAGGTCCGGAGATCCGATCCCCGCAGCCGATACAGCGAAGCTGGTGCAGATTGTCATTCATCCCTGGTGTTAGCCTACCAGCGTGGAGGACATTTTGTTTATTCCGGGCAGAGGAAAGCGCCCGTGGCTGAAATGGGCTGCCGTACTTTTCATCTTGGTGATACTGCGGCCTGCAAACGCGCAGACGACGATACTGGTGGCCGCCGCCGCCGATTTGCAGCCTGTCCTGCCGGCCATTCTGCAGCAGTTCAGCCAGAAGACGGGGATTCGCGCCGAAGCAACATACAAGGCTTCGGCCATGCTGACGACGCAGATTCAAAACGGCGCGCCATTCGATATTTTCCTTGCCGCCAACCTCGGCTATCCCAGCCGGGTCATCAAGGCCGGACTGGCTGACTCGACGGAGCCGATTCCGTATGCGGCGGGCACGCTGGTGCTCTGGACGCGGAATGATTCAAGCCTGCCTGCGCCGTCGCTGGATCTGCTGCGCAATTCATCAGCGCTGAGACGGCTGGCCATCGCCAACCCCGATCGCGCGCCCTACGGGAATGCGGCCGTGGCGGCGCTGACAAGCCTGGGACTCTACGACACGCTGAAGCCGAAGCTGGCAACCGCGGAGAACATCAGCCAGGCGGCACAGTTTGTTTACTCGCACAACGCGGACGCGGGGCTGATCTCTCTGACCTCCGCCCTCACCCCGGAGATGAAGGCAGCAGGCAGGTATTTTGTCATTCCCCGCAATCTATATCCGCCGCTGCAGCAGGGCGCGGTAGTGATGCGCAACGCGCGGCACCGAGCCGCAGCACACCGTCTGCTTGACTTCCTGCTTTCCACCCCGGTGCAGGCGCAGCTTGCCAAAGGCGGGCTGGCCCCGGTTCACTAAGAAGAATGGATTGGCAGGCGCTCGCACTCACGCTCCGGCTGGCAACGGCAACCACGGCCATTCTGCTTGTGCTGGCGGTGCCGCTGGCGGCCCTGCTTGTGCTGCGGCACAACAGGTGGCTGGCCGGGCTGGAGGCGCTGACGGCGATGCCGCTGGTGCTGCCGCCGACGGTGCTGGGATTCTTCCTGCTGGTTCTGCTTGGACCCGGCACGGCGGTTGGCCGTGGAATCACGTCGCTGCTTGGCCACCCGCTGGCGTTTTCGTTTGGCGGGTTAGTGGTGGGCTCGGTGATTTACAGCCTGCCGTTTGCCGTGCAGCCGCTGGTGACGGGCTTTGCGGCGGTGGATCCGGCTCTGGTGGACGCGGCGAAGATGCTGGGTGCAGGACCGGTAAGGCTCGTCTTCAGCCTCTTGATTCCGCTAGCGCGACGTTCGCTGCTGACCGCCGTGGTGCTCAGCTTTCTCCACACCGTAGGCGAATTCGGCGTAGTGCTGATGCTGGGCGGGGACATACCGGGGGCGACGCGCACATTGTCAATTGTGCTCTATAACCAGGTGGAGAACTTCAACTACGCCGCCGCAAACCAGACGGCCGCCACGCTGCTGGCGCTGAGCGTGGTCCCACTGGCCATCATCTATGTGGCCGGCAGTCCGCGGGGAGGCACCCGTGGTTGAGCTGAAACTGGAGGCAAGAAGGGGCGGATTTCATCTCCAACTGCAGTGCCGCTTTGCGGCAGACTGGACGGTCATCTTCGGTCCCTCTGGCGCGGGGAAATCCACTTTGCTGCGCCTCATGGCGGGACTGGACCGTCCGGATAGCGGACGCATTGCACTGGATGGAGAACCGGTTACAGATACAGCCAAGGCCATTCATCTGCGGCCCGGGCTCAGGCGCACGTCCATGGTGGCTCAGGCGCCTGGTCTCTTCCCGCACCTGAGCGTAAGCGCCAATGTGGCCTATGGTCTCAAGAGCATGGATCGCAAGTCGCGCGCGGCGCGTGTGGCCGAGATGCTGGAACTGGTTGATGCGACGGAGATGATGCACCGCCGGCCCCGCAGCCTGTCTGGCGGTGAGTCGCAGCGGGTGGCTCTGGCGCGCGCGCTGGCGCCGCTGCCGCGGCTGCTGCTGCTGGACGAACCGTTCTCAGCGCTGGATGGCGCCGCCAGCGACGCGCTGCTGTCAAGACTGCAAAGCTGGCTGAAAGAGCGCCGGGTGCAAACCGTAATGGTGACTCATGACGCGACAGAGGCCTATGCCTCGGGCGCCGAGGTTGCATTGCTGCGTGAAGGGCGGCTGGCCGCGCAGGGACCTGCGCATCTTGCGCTGGCCACGGAGCGTGCCCGGATTATCACCCGGCTGCAGATGAGCTAGCGGTGGGGTGATCGAACCCGACCATGACCGGCTCGATTTCGAGATGAATCTGGAATCGCGATGCCACCGCGGCTTGAATCTGCCCGACCAGAGCGAGCACATCGGCGGCCACGGCACCGCCCCGGTTAATAATGGCCAGCGTGTGGCGCGAGGAGATGCCGGCGGCGCCCTTCGCGTAGCCACGGAAGAAACCCGACTGCTCGATAAGCCAGGCCGCGGGAATCTTCAGCTTGCCTGCATGCTCCGGTTCAGGTCCGGCGGGAAACTGTGGAGGCTCGGCGCCGGCGACAGTGGAGATGAAGTGCAACTGCTCCTCATTTACCAGGGGATTCTTGAAGAAGCTGCCCGCGCTGCGGCAGTCGGGATCCCCCTCCACAATCAGCATGCCCTTGGAGTGACGGATGCGGCGGACGGCCCCGGCAACCTCGGCGAGTGACGGCGATGCGCCCTCGGAAAATGCCCGCTGCAGGTCAGCATATCGCAGTGTGGCTGAGCCGCCGGGAGTGAGCTGAAAATCTACGCGGGTAACGATGTAGCGTCCGCTGTCAGCGGAGTTGAACCGGCTCCTGCGATAGGCGAATGCGCACTCCGCGGCCGTGAAGTGAACGTAGTCCCGCTGCTGCTGGTCGAAGGCCCGTACCGTATCGATAACGGATGCGACATCCTGCCCGTAGGCGCCGACGTTCTGCACGGGAGTGCCGCCGACGGTGCCGGGAATTCCTGCAAGACATTCAAGCCCAGCGCAGTTGTCATGCACAGTGCGCTCGACCAATGCGTCCCAGTCCTCGCCTGCCGCAGCTCGATAAACCCGGCAGCGGGCGGTGTCGCCGGTGGAAATGCCGCGCAAGGCAACGTGCAGCACCAGACCGGGAAATCCGGCGTCAGAGACCAGCAGATTGCTGCCTCCGCCCAGCACGAAGACCCGATGCCCGTGCTCCCGCGCCCATACGGATGCCGCCGCGATATCTTCTTCCGTTGTGGCGCGAACAAACCAGCGGGCAGGGCCGCCGATGCCGAGAGTGGTGAGCGGCGCCAGCGATTTGTACTCTTCGATACGCATGGAGAAGGGCTAATCCACGATACACGACGGATTCCAGCAACATGCGGGGAAAGTTATCCGGGCATTTTTTGACCGTACCGAAAATGAGGAGCTACGGCTTGAGCCTCCCTCGCGCGGCGTTGCTAAAATGGGAAGACAGGCAAAGACTTCCTGCCGGAGGCAATCCATGTATCCAGAGTTGATGGTGATCCCGATGCGCGAGGAACTGGCGCACGCGGGAATCAATGAAACCCGTACCGCGGAGCAGGTGGACGAGGTGGTGGCGCAACCAGGGACGACGCTGCTGGTGGTGAACTCAATCTGCGGCTGCGCGGCAGGAAAGATGCGGCCCGGGGTGCGGCTCGCGCTGGCGAACTCCGTCAATCAGCCGGATCGAAAGATCACCGTGTTCGCAGGGCAGGACCGCGAGGCCACCGAGCGCGCCCGCACCTACTTTGATGGCAATCCGCCCACGTCGCCCGCGGTCGCAATTTTGCGCGATGGCAAGCTGGTCTATCTGATGCAGCGTTTTGTCATTGAGCAGGCCACCGCGCAGCAGATCGCGACAGAGTTGATTCGCGCCTTTGATGAGTTTTGCGCCAAAGCCACTGCTTAATCCAGCCGCCGCGATGCAGACAGCGAGGCCTCCCAGGCCGGGAGGCCTTGTTCTTAAGCCACAAGAAAATCTCAATCGCCGGCGGTTGCCTGCTCTGCCAGCATGCGCCGTACCTTGCTGTGTTTGCGGCTGTAGGCGAAGTAGATAATCAATCCCAGAATGAGCCAGCTTCCAAACCCGATCCAGGCTGGCGCATCCAATGAGAGCATGAGGGCCACTGAAACGATCATGCCGCAAATCGGGACCACCGGAACCCACGGAGTACGGAACGGGCGTGGCATCTCAGGATGGCGCACGCGCATCACCCACACGCCGAGAGACACGATGGTGAAGGCCAGCAGGGTGCCGAGACTGACCAGCTCTCCCAGCAGCGTAATGGAAAAGAACGCGGCCAGCGCGGCGGCGAAGACGCCGACCACGATCGAGGTGATGTACGGCGTGCAGAAGCGCGGGTGAAGTTTCCCCACCCAGGGCCAGAGCAGGCCGTCCCGCGACATCGTGTAAAGCACGCGGGACTGCCCCAGCAGCATAACCAGCATGACCGACGCCAGGCCCGCGATCGCTCCCAGATCAATAAGGATCACCGCCCAGCGCACCCCGATGGCCGCTGCGCCATCGGCCACGGGGGCCGGAACGTTGAGCGTGGTGTAGGACTTCAGGCCGGTCAGCAGTCCAGCAACGAGAATGTAGAGGAAGGTACAGACCACCAGCGAGCCCAGGATTCCGAAGGGCATGTCTTTCTGCGGGTTCTTTGCCTCCTGTGCCGCGGTTGAAACCGCGTCAAAGCCGATGTAGGCAAAGAACACAACCCCTGCGCCGCGCATGATGCCCGACCACCCGAACTGCCCGAAGTGCCCGGTATTTTTGGGAATGAATGGATGCCAGTTGGCGGTCATGTGCGACCAGTGGCCAAAGGCAAACGTCGCTGCTAGTCCAATGAAGATCAGAACCACCGATACCTTGATGATCACGGCGGTGCTGTTAAAGTTGGCTGACTCGCGCACGCCGACCACCAGGATGAAGGTAATGACGACGATGGCGGCAAGCGCGAAGAGGTCAACCTGTGCCGTGAAGGGATGGCCCAACAGAGACACTGAGACTTTGGGTGTGGGGTCGAAGGGCAGCTTGGCGCCAAAAAAGTTGAGCAGGCTGTTGACAAAGCCGCTCCACCCCACGGCAACGGTAGCCGCGCCGAACGCGTACTCGAGCACCAGCGCCCAGCCGATTATCCATGCCACCAGCTCGCCCATGGTTGCGTACCCGTAGGTGTAGGCGCTGCCCGCGATGGGCAGCATCGAGGCAAACTCCGCATAGCACAATCCGGCAAACACGCATCCGACGCCAGCGATGACGTAGGAGATAACAATGGCTGGCCCGGCAAACTGGGCTGCTGCCGTTCCGGTCAGCACGAAGATTCCTGCGCCGATGATGGCGCCAATGCCGAGCGTGACGAGGTTGATGGGACCGAGAGCACGCTTGAGCGAGTGTTCGCCGGATTCGTTGGCCTCGGCGAGGATGGTGTCGATGGGTTTGGTTGCGAAGAGCTTGCTAGCCATGCAATCCCCCGGCGAGACGACGTGTAACCGGACGCGATGGCATGAGCGTCGATGGGTATGGATGCAGGTCAATCAGCTTGGACATGGACAAGCGCGTTCCTCCTGGCGATGCAGTATCAGATCGATTCCGGATCCGCTTTTGCGCGACCCCCGGCTCTCCGCGACCAGAATACGTACACCGGAATGCCAAGCAGGACGAGCACAAGTCCGGGCCACGTGTACTGGGGCTTGTACCGCAATAATACGATACAGATCCACGCCGCCATCACAATATAGAGCGCGGGCAGAATGGGATAGCCAAGGGCCTTGTAGGGTCGCGGCACATCCGGCCGCTTGAAGCGCAGCACGAATAACCCCGTGATGGTGAGAATGTAAAAAATGAGTACGGCAAAGATGATGTAGTCAAGCAACTGGCTGTAGGATCCTGAGACGCAGAGCAGGACCGTCCACACCGCCTGCACCATCAGTCCTGCCGCCGGCGTGCGATACCGAGGGTGGAGCCTGCCGACGGATTTGAAGAAGAGGCCATCGCGGCTCATCGCATAGTAGACGCGCGCTCCCGCCAGCGACATGCCATTGGCGCAGCCAAACGTGGAGATGAGGATGGCGGCGGCCATCAGTTCGGCTCCGCCGGAGTGAAAGACGGCGCCCAGCGCGGCCGTGGCCACGCGATCTTCCGAGGCAAACTGGATGCCGCGCGCCAGGGCGGTGGCTCCGTTGGGGTCGCCGTGCAGCGGAAGCACGAGCAGATAGCCGAGGGATGCAAGCAAATAAGCCGTGAGCACAAAGCCGGCGCCAAGGATAAGCGAGAGCGGGATGTTGCGGCGGGGATTCCTGACTTCGCCCGCGGTGAACGTGATGTTGTTCCACGCATCGGCGGAAAAGAGCGAACCCACCTGCACCACGGCCAGGATGACCAGCAGATTGACCAGCACCGTGGGGCCGCCGACGCCCACCTCAACCGGATGCAGCGAGTTCCAGCCGGCATTGCGCCAGAAGGCATGAAATCCCGCGCCGAAGTTGGCGTTCCACGCGGTATCGTTGAGGCCCACGATGCAGGTGAGCAACACCAGCGCCACTAGCGAGAGAGCCTTGGCCGAGGTGAAGATGTTCTGAATAACCGCGCCCAGCCGCACGCCGAAGATGTTGACCACGGCCAGAAGAACAACAACCAGGATCGCGGTCAGGTTGACGGTATTTACGCCGATTTCCATGTTGCCCAGCACCATGGGCCCAATTGGAATTGCCGGGACGTGCGCGATGTGCCACAGCCAATGGGTGGTGGAGATGGCGGGAAAGAAAACACCGAGAAATTTGCCAAAGGCAACACAGACGGCGGCGATGGTGCCGGTTTGAATCACAAGGAAGAGTGTCCACCCGTAGAGAAAGCCCCACAACGGTCCGAGTGACTCGCGCAGATAGATGTACTGGCCGCCGGCGCGGGGCATCATCGCGGCCAGCTCGCCGTAGCTGAGCGCGCCAATCATGGTCATGATGGCCGTAACCACCCAGGCGGCAAGAAACAGCGCCGGAGAGTTGGTGCCGCGCGCAATGTCGGCATCAACAAGAAAAATGCCCGAGCCAATCATCGAGCCCGCAACGATGGCCGTGGAACTGAAAAGGCCAAGACTTTGCACCATTCCGTCGGGCTGGGAGGCGTCGTTCGCTGAAGATTTTGGCGTAAGGTCGGCGGAGGTCACTGAGCTTGGTTTTACTTCAATCGGCCGTGATTGTCTTCAAATTTCTAATGGAGCCGGTACGCCTGCGCATCCGGCTATTGCAGATGCCGCGTCCAGCGCAGAAACTCCGTGGCAGGATCCGCGGCGCGAAAAATGGCCGCCGCGACCGCGACGCTGGTTGCTCCGGCCTCAAGCACAGCCGCTGCCGTAGCCAATGTAATCCCGGCCGCCGCCGTGAGAACCGGTGCGGGCCCCGCCGCGGCCCGGAGTTTGCTGACGCCGTCAAGGCCGATCGGCCGTTTATCCGTCTGCTTGGTTGTCGTGGTAAAGACGGGACCGATTGCCCAGTAATCCACCGGCTCATCGAGAACGCCCGGAAGAAACTCTCCACAACCGCCGAAGGTTCCGATGATGCAGTCAGGGCCGAGCAGCTTACGCGCGTCGCGGGGCGCAACATCGCCAGAGTCCACGTGCACGCCATCAAAGTTTGTTATGGCAACAAGATCGGCCCGGTCATCTAGAATCAGGCTCACCTTTCCATGGGGCATTGCCAGGCGAAGCACCGCCGCGTCTGCGAGCAGTTGGTCATCAGAGCCGGTCTTGTTGCGGTACTCCAGCAGCGTGACGCTCGCGTCAGTAAGCGACTGCCCAAGACGGCGCAGAAAGTCCGTGCGGTCCGTCTTGGGAATCACGGATGAATCAAGAATGGGATATACCCGCGGAAACACAATTGCCATGAGTCCAGCGTAGCGGATGAGGGAGAGATTGTGACCGCGGGCGGCGCGCTCCGTTCCCTCCCACCTCGATAAATCAACTACATCTCATCTGCCGAAGGCCCAAAGGTACCGGGCACCTTGCCGCCCACCAGGCGAATATAAACGCTGAGTTGCGCACGGTGATGAATGAGGTGGTCGAGCACATAGTTGCGGAAAACCTCGTAGCGGGTCTCATCGATCCACGTTTGCCCGCCGAAGATGAACTTCCAGTGCTGATCCCATCGTTCTCCTTTGGTGGCCGCCAGCGCTTCGCGGACCTTGGCAAGCGTACTGCCGAATTTTTCAAGAATGGAAGCCTTGTTGGCGGGCACATACGGATCCCACTTATGGTCGGCGGCAAACTCAAGCTTGTCCTGTGTGAGCACGTTGAGCGCCCAGTCGCCGGTCATGTCGGTCAGGTGGCCCGCCAGGCGGCCGAGGGGCATGGATTTGGGATGAGGAGCGAAGGCGAGATCGGCGTTGTCCGGAATCGCCTCCAGCATCTTGCGAGTCTTCTCGACCTCGCGGTCGTATTCAGCAATGAGTTCCTTCTGGATGTCCATGTATCTCTCTCCATCGTGCTCAGCAAGAATAACCCAATTTTGCGGAAAAGGGCGAATAAAAAGCGATAACATCAGGTCGACTTTACCACAGGATCATTGCGGGAGCGCAAAAGCAATATACGAGCCGCCAACCGGCGCTTTGGGATCGCGGCCGCCGCTGGAGGCGATCACCACGAACTGGCGTCCATCGACCGTGTAGGTGGCGGGAGTGGCCATGCCGGCAAACGGCAACTCGAACTCCCAAAGCAGCTTGCCGGTATCTGTATCGAACGCCCTGAACTTTCGGTCATAAACGGTTGCGCCGATAAAGAGCACGCCGCCGGCGGTGACGATGGGCCCACCGTAGTTTTCGGTCCCGGTGTCGGGCATCCCCTTGCTTACGAGGTCCGGGTACTGGCCGAAGGGGATTTTCCACAGGTACTGACCTGTCTTGAGGTCGATGGCGTTGAGTGTGCCCCAGGGCGGCGCGATGGCTGGATAGCCCTCGGGATCAAGAAACTTGCGATAGCCGGTGAAGGTGTAGGCGTCAGCGGCACCGTGCATATCGGCTCCGGCGACGCTGGCCTTCTGCTCGACCCCGAGATATGCGAGCAACGCGCCGAGGCCGGCCCCGCCCAGGCCGGGCACCGCCGGCATTTTGCGGCGGCCATTGAGGACGATGGCGCGCACCTGCTCCGCGTCGAGGCGGCTACCCACCCCGACGAGAGTAGGAATTGAGGGCGGCATGCCTTCTCGATGTTCGCCGTGACACGCCGAGCACTTGTCGTGGTACACGGCGGCTCCGGCAGAGCCGGCCGCGCTGTTAACGGCCGGAGCGGCCACGGCGGATGCGTGCTTGCCGGCCGCGGATGGCGCGGTCCGCAGGTAGTCAAGCAGAGACGTGAGATCGGCTGCATCTATGTTGGGAAAGGACGGCATGCGCCCGCTTCCCTGCTGGATGGTATCGACAATCTTTGCCCGGGTGAGGCGCTTTTCAACCTTCACGAGCGAGGGATAAGCGGGCGGCGAGCCTGTGCGGTCAACGCCGTGGCAAACGGCACACTGGCTGCGATACAACCGTTCGCCGCGGGAACCCGTGCGCGAGGCGGGTAGCAGGCCGCCGGTCCAGGCCATCTCGGTTTCATTGACGAAGAGAATGTCGTGGACGGGATCGATGGCCGGGCCGCCCCACTCCGCGCCGCCGTCGAAGCCGGGAAAGACGACGGTCTGACGGCCTACGGCAAGGGGCAGAAACTGGCCCTCGCTGCGGAACTGCCGGAAGGCATTTACCGCCCAGGCGTGAGCCTCTGGCGTGCGGTCGGTCAGCATGTCAGCCGTGAGGCGCTGACGGCCAAAGGGCGCAGGCAGGTCAGGCACGGGCTGGGTGGGAGACGTGACCTCGCCGGGAACGCGGCTGGCGGGAAACCGGCGCTCGTGGATGGGAAAGAGCGGCTGCCCTGTGAGACGGTTGAAGACGAAGAGATAGCCCTGCTTGGTGGTCTGCGCCAGGGCGTCCACCCGGGCGCCGTTGCGCGAGATGGTGAAGAGCGCCGGCGGCGCGGGAAAGTCGCGGTCCCAGATGTCGTGGTGCACGCCCTGAAAGTGCCAGAGCAGTTTCCCGGTTTCGGCGTCGAGCGCGAGCAGGGTGTTGGCGTAGAGGTCGTTGCCCACGCGGTCGCCGCCATAGAAATCCATGACAGCAGAGCCGGTGGGCACGTAGACGATGCCGTGCTCGGCGTCGAGTGCCATGCCGGCCCAGTTGTTGGCCGCGCCGGCGGTTTTCCATGCATCGGGCGGCCAGGTTTTGTAACCGGGCTCGCCGGGGCGTGGAATGGTGCGGAAGCGCCATCGCAGCCTGCCGGTGCGGACGTCGAAGGCGCGAATGTCGCCGGGAGGCGAAGGATGGGTTTCAGGGTCGCGGCCGCCGATGATAATCAGGTCCTTGTAGATGATTCCGGGGCTGGTGAGGACGGTGAACTGGGTTTTGTAGTTGCCGCGAAGATTCCTGCGCAGATCGATGCGGCCATGATCTCCGAAGGATTCGATCGGGCGGCCGGTGTCGGCATCAAGGCAGTAGAGGTAGTTCATGATGCCGGCAAAGATCCGTCCGCTGGTCCCGCCGGTCCAGTAGGCAACGCCGCGGACGGGCTGTGTGCCCTTGATTCCGGAGTCGAACTTCCACTTGAGTTTGCCGGTGGCTGCATCAAGGGCAATGACCTTTTGCGAGACGGTGTAGGCGTAGAGCGTCTGCCCCACGATGATGGGGCTGGTTTCCATGTTGCCCTTTTCGCCGGTGTCGTAGCGCCAGGCGACGGCGAGGCGGGCAACGTTTGAGCGGTTGATCTGGGTGAGCGGTGAGTAGTGGTCGCCACCGGGGCCGCCGTGATAGACGGGCCAGTCAACAGTCTGCTGGGCTGGATTCTGCTGGGCGGGCAGCGCAGGTGCGAGAGATAAGGCGACGAAGAGGATCAGGTATTGACTGGCGGATCGGGCAGGCATGTGCGCGGCGCGGCTCCCAGGGGTTTGGAGAACGCAGAGATTGTTACACCCTCATCCTGAGGCTGTGAAGCGCGAAACCCGAGCGCGGGCGGCAGGCGCACCTGAGGCGGAACGGGCGGGCGGGTGAGGCGCTTCCCTCACCCGGTCCTGCTCGCGGACGGTTGCATCAGGAACCGGCAGCGCGGTTCTCGGCCTGCACCTCGCGGATGAGCAGCTTCAACTGTTCGCGGTCAGGATCCTGCATCTGCAGCCGGAAGGGCTTGCTGGCCTCGCCGAAGTAAATGCTGGTGTGCGGAAACGGAATCTCGATACCGACCTCGTCAAACTTCTTTTTGATGCGCCGATTCATCTCACGCCCCACGAACCACTGCTTGATGGGCAGGGTTTTGAACCGGGCCTGGATGATGACGGCCGAGTCGGCGAGCTTGTCAACGCCGAGAACTTCAAGGGGCTCGAGAATGACGCTGCGGTACTCCTCCTCGCGCATGAGGTCGGCAGCCACGCTTCGGAGCACCTCGATGACGCGGTCGGTGTCCTCCTTGTAGGCCACGCCGATGTCAAAGACGTAGTAGGAGTAGCTGTGAGTCATGTTGGAGAGGGTCTCGATGGCGCCGTTGCGAAAGACATGCACCGTTCCGTCAGTCCCGCGCAGCACGGTGGTGCGCAGGTTGATGGCTTCAACCAGTCCGCCGGTGCCGTTGAGGATGGCGACGTCGTTGACGCGAATCTGGTTCTCGAGCAGCATGAAGATGCCCGCGATGACGTCGTGCACGAGGCTCTGAGCGCCAAAGCCGACGGCCAGGCCGATGACGCCGGCGCCGGCCAGGATGGGACCGATGTCAAATCCCGCCTCCTTGAGCGACATGATGACCGCGACAATCCAGATAAGCACAACGAGCGTTTTGCGGATGATGCCGCTGACGGTTGCAGCGCGCTTCTCAAGCTCGACATCTGCTCCGCCGCGCTGGCCGATCATGTGACCCACGATGCGCGAGCGCAGATGCGGAAACCATTTGTGAATGAAGCCCGAGATGACCCAGGCGACGAGCAGGATGACGATAATGCGAACCGCGTGGGCGGCCACTGTATAAAGCTGGCCGGTTAAGGGAAGATGGAAATTTGGCAGCATGAGCATGAGACAGGCCCTCCACGCACCTGTAAAAAAGACGCTCATTTTGTCGTATTGGTGCAACGCCGCACGCAGTAGAAGCATAGGCGAAGACTGCGCGCATTATGTGAGATGGCCGCGCCGGACGGGCCTGAAGCGCATTTGATGCCGCGGAACGCGCTGAATACGCCGATGGAAGAATTAATCTGCAAACGTGCTGTGGAAAACTGCAAATATTTCAGGGGGGGGTAAGGGGCACCCCAGCACGCAGAGACCGCTTGCCGGGGACACCGGGTACTATCACCCCACGGAGGCGCAAACCTCCGCTGCGCACTGTGCCTGAAGGTATTGTGCACGAGGACGGGGTAATTCCACGCAAATGGGATGAAGGGACTTGGCGGCAGCGTAGCCTTCCCGCTCATACCGCCCGCCGCGCAGGTGCCGTGAGTGAGAAACCCGGGATTAGTGGCGGCAGCTACCGCCCGAGACGCGGACCACCCACTTCACACGAGGCTTATGATTCCGCGTTGCGTCTGGCGAGAAAGCGCTCCATGAACTTGGTGTCGAAGCGGCCTTCGCGGAAGTCGGAGTCCTGGAAGATCTCCTGATGGAGCGGGATGGAGGTGTCGATGCCCTGCACGATGAACTGGGAGAGGGCGCGCTCCATGCGGGCGATGGCCTCGGCGCGGTCAACGCCGTGCACAATGAGCTTGGCGATGAGCGAGTCGTAGTAGGGCGGGACGACTCCCTCGGAGTACTGGGCGGTGTCAACGCGGACGCCGTTGCCGCCGGGGACGTTGAAGGCGCTGATTCTGCCGGCGGAGGGGGTGAACTTGCGCGGGTGCTCGGCGTTGATGCGGCACTCGATGGCGTGGCCGCGAATCTGCAGCGCGGGGGGCAGAATGTCAGACAGCTTTTCTCCGGAGGCGATGCGGAGCTGCGCCTTAACGAGATCGATGCCGGTGATGGCCTCGGTGACCGGGTGCTCCACCTGGATGCGGGTGTTCATCTCGATGAAGTAGAGCTTGCGGTCCTCGTCCATGAGGAACTCGACGGTGCCGGCGTTCTGGTAACCGATGTCGGTGAGGCAGCGGCGGAGGGTGCGGCCGAGCTCCTCGCGGAGCTGGGGCGTGACCTGGAGCGAGGGCGCCTCCTCGATGAGCTTCTGGTGACGGCGCTGGATGGAGCACTCGCGCTCAAAGAGCGAGACGACGTTGCCGTGCTCATCGGCCAGCACCTGGAACTCGATGTGGCGGGGCCGCTCGATGAACTTCTCCATGTACATGTCGCCGTTGCCGAAGGCGTTCGCGGCTTCGGTCGAGGCCTGCTGGTACATCGAGGGCAGCTCCTCGGCGTTGCGGACGATGCGCATTCCGCGCCCGCCTCCGCCCGCGACGGCCTTCAGAATGACTGGATAGCCGACGCTCTTCGCCCAGTCGAGCGCCTCGTTTTCGTCGGCAATCACGCCGTCGGAGCCGGGCAGGATGGGTACTTTGGCCTTCTTCATCGTCTGGCGCGCTGTGGACTTTTCGCCCATCATGCGCGTGACCTCGGGGGGCGGCCCGATGAACTTGATGTTCGAGGCGCGGCAGACCTCGGCGAAGTTCGCGTTTTCGCTCAGCAGGCCGTAGCCGGGATGGATCGCGTCCACGTCCGCAATCTCGGCGGCCGAGTTGACGGCGGGCACATTCAGGTAACTATCAGCAGATTTCGGCGGGCCGATGCAGATGGCCTCATCGGCAAAGCGCACGTGGAGCGAGTTCCGGTCG